>JBKCVJ010000076.1:0-72725 GCA_046317915.1 Sphingobacteriales bacterium | reverse complement strand
AAAGTCAACGGTACTGCGGTGTATGGGATCGATGCCACTGTAGATGGCATGGTGTATGCTTCTGTTGAACACAGTCCCGTCATCGGTGCAAAACTGGTGAGCGTAGACGATAGTGAAGCGAAAAAAATAAAAGGTGTGATTGCAGTGGAACGCTGCACGCGCATCATCCAGAGCTATCGTTATGAATCCGTGGCCGTGATCGCTGATTCATACTGGACCGCTTTCAAAGCAAGAAAAGCTTTGAAGATCACTTGGGACAACCAGGGAAAAGATACATTCAACTCTGCCGCATATGAAGAAAGCCTTCGGGCCCTGGCCTCTAAGCCCGGCGTACCGGTAAAGCCCTTGGGCAACTTCGATAAAGCATTTGCATCCGCTCCGGTAAAGCTGGAAGCATTTTATGAAACGCCGATGATATCTCACTCTCCCATCGAACCCATGAATGCATTGGCGAAATGGAGCGATGATCAACACGTGGAGATCTGGGCATCCACACAGGTGCCGCGCGATGTAGTGACCAGCTTCGCGAAAGAATATAAGATCCCCGAAGAGAATGTAAAAGTGAATGTGATGTTCAATGGTGGTGGCTTTGGGCGTCGATTATACCCCGATCACATTCATGAAGCGGTACAACTCGCACGCATTACCAAGAAACCAGTGAAGGTGTTATGGTCGAGAGAAGATGATACCCAGCAAGGCCCTTTCCGCCCGATGACATTCTCTGCCATGAAAGCCGGACTGAGTGCCGATGGAAAACCCGTTGCATTTCAGCACAAGGTGATTGCGCCTTCCATGATGGAAGCCGACAACGGCAAGTTTGATCAAAGTAAGGAAGACGGTTATATGACCGAAGCCATCAGCGATCAGAAGTATGAGATCGCGAACATGAAGAATGCCTATGTGTATGCACCGATGCATATCCCCATTGCGGCATGGCGCGCGGTAACCAGCACCACGCTTGCGTTTGCGCATGAATGCTTCATTGATGAGATGGCAGTGAAGGCGGGAAAAGATCCAATGACATACCGACAAGAAATGGCGAAGGGTGGATCTGATCTGGCGAAGATCCTCACTAAGCTGCGCGAAGTTTCCAAATGGGATCAGCCATTAGCTGCAGGAAAAGGTCGGGGTGTAGCGCAGTATGAATTCTTCGCCGGCCATGCCGGATTTGTGGTGGAGGTTTCCAAGCAAGGCGAAGGCGTGAGGATTGATAAAGTATATGGGGTGATCGATATGGGTACCGTAGTGAATCCCGGCGGCGTGGAAGCGCAGGTGCAGGGCGCTGTAGCGATGGCCATTACAGCGGCTACCAAAAACGGCATCACATTTGAAAACGGAAAGACAAAACAATCCAACTACCACGATAATCCGATCATCAGGCTGCCCGAGATGCCACCTGTTGAAGTGCATATTATTGCAGATGGTGGTGAAGTGATTAAAGGTGCGGGTGAACCAGGATTGCCGCCGCTTGCGCCGGCGTTGGCGAATGCAATTTTTTCGGCTACGGGGTTGAGGATTAGGAAGATGCCGTTTAGCTTAGCTACGTTGAGCCAGGCATAAGGGATATGACAGAAGATTTTATTCTCAACTGCCGTATTTGTAACACTTTGTTGCATTTTGTTGTACTTCTATCTCCAACCTTTTCGGTTAAATTTGAAGTCTCATAGAAGGGTATTCCAACTAAACTGCGATAAAACATGAACAAAGGCGAAATCATTAATGAACAATGAATCATCCAAAAGAAAAATTTACCATACGGGAGATTGTACATCTGCGCATCAAAAATAACATGCGGTAGTCTTAATTGAAGACCTTATTAAGGCGCAAGCCCTCGATCCCGTGGAAGATCCCGAGGAAGAAGTGCCGGAGTGGCAAAAAGAAGCGGTAAGGCAAACACTGATGAGCGCACAGCATCATCCTGAACAAATGAGGTCCTGGAATCTCATCAAGCAAAAATATCAGCGCCCCTGATGAGTTCCATCAACTAAGTGCTTTCCCCGGAAGCTGAACTTGATATCGATCAAGCCGTAAAGTATTATTACTCCGTATCACAAGACCTTGGTCTTGATTTCATCAACGTGATCAACGAATATTTTACCCAGATCCAGCAAGTACCCACAGCATCCGCCATCAAGTACAACCAGGTTCGCGTGAAGCCCGTAAAAGTTTTCCCCTTCACAGTTGAATAGATTCATTTGTTTGATCGTAAGTTTCTGTACTTTTCTTTCGGTTTCCAGTTCATTGATCTGCACCTGCTTCCTCGCTGTTTCATATTTTATCTCCTGGAGGTTGATATTAGCAGTGTTTTTTCAATGAGCAGCGAATCATTAAGTAAAACAAATAGTTTAATGCAAACCCAATGCCGAAACAATATTACCATTTGCTTCATTGAGTTCAGAAGCACGCAGGTAAAGGTCTTTCAGTTCCAGTCTTGTGCCTAAAGAAAGTGCTAAAGGAATGCCCGTAATAATGTAGGTTTCTGCAGCGGCGTACCGTTTTGTTTTGATCAGTAAGTCACTCATGCTCATACAGCCATACAATTGATATTCCTGAGCCTCCGATATTAAATCCTGTTCTATGGTTTTTTAATACACTCTTCTACTGATGCCCATTTTTCCAATGCCTTTTGCGCATAAGGTAACCCTTTGTGATATTGATTCAGGCTGTTAAAAACTGAAGCCAGATTATTGTTGTTTACACGTTTAAAATTTTGATGACTGATCTGCGCTTCATATTGCAAAGCCTTGATATAGCTGTCAGCCGCAGATTCCAAATCACCCAGTTATTGCCATTGGCTACCTACACTGATATAAGCAGTTGCAAGTTCCTGTTGGTTAACGGTGCCTTGCCATCGTTGCAGGTTTTCTTCACATAATTCCAGCAATTCCCTGGATTTTCTCTGGTTGTTCAAGATCACTATAGAGCAACTAGTAAATGCCGAGAGACGTTTTTTGTACTGCAATTATTCTGCCATCCGTTTTGCCTTATGATAATTGAACAATGCTATGTCAGGATTGCTGGTTTCAAACAATTCACCATATAGCGTCAGCCACATTACTTTACTAGTATCTGAATTTTCTTATTGCATGAGCTTTAAAAGACTATTTTCTGCTGCTCAATCCTGCAAATACAAAGATTGGAATGAACATAAAAACAAAAAATCAAAATAACCATATTCTTTTCATGCCAGTGTAGAATAATCTACCAATGAAATTAACCTTTGGTTATTGAACAAAAATGGGCCATTCCAAATTCAAATAAAATACACCCTTTAGGGGATACCGGAAGATAAGTAAATAACTAAAATTTGACATGTCATTATGCATTTCTTCTATTTGGAATAAAGTGTATTAAGATGAAATATATTTTAAAATAAACTTATCAGTTGAACACAGCAATCATGAAAAATAAAATGATCGGTATAATATTTTTACAGCTTTTAACGGCTATGGCATTTTCACAGCCTAAATCAAAGGTTCCGGCAAAAAAACCTCCATCTGCTTTAGAAAAGTTATTAACCGGATCGGATTTGCCATATAAAATAGTGAATGACAGTCTGGCTGTTATTCCATACGAAGGGGTAAATATTCCTTCTTTCCAGGTAGTGGTGCAGGGCATAAGCGATCTGTATATTGTTTATACCAACCTTACCGAAACACTTCCCGGTAAGATTGATTCAACAAAGTACAAATTCCTGCTTCAGCAAAACAATCGTTATGATTTTATCAAGGTTGCGGTGAACGGTGAGGATAATATTGCATACCTGAGGGTTGATTTGTATAAATCGGGCACCAATGCCGCCGTGATGAAACGGGTAATAGCACAGGTGGCAAATGTTACCAATATTATAGGTGGAGAGCTGCAATAAATAATTCAATGATAAAAGCCTTTTTTCCAATCCTGTTGTGTATTACCACGCATAATTCATTCGCAGGATCAAGCATCCAAACCCTCACCGGCCGATGGATTGGCAGGTGTTGCAACAATGAAAAAATATCCCTTCAGTTTTCTCTTTGCCTTTGCAACAGACAGCATGGTAATTACTTATTCGGCTAAAAAATAAAATGTATGCTCATGATAAATACAAATTGGTAAACAACAAACTTATACTCACTTATAGGCTAGTCAATTATGTGCAACAATATTAATGTACAAGTGTGTATAACGATACAACAAAAATAATGGCAAGTAATTGGCAAAAAATAAGCGATGTGGGCACAAAATACAAATACACCTAAAAAGGAAAATGGGTGATGAAACCGGAGTAAATAATTTGAAATATAACAGCAAACTATAATGAAAAAATGTACAGGAACTTTACTATTGGTGATACTCTTGAATGCAGGACATGCCCAATCAACTTTTGATATTTTTAGTTATAAAGCCCCTGCAGGCTTTTCGATTAGGGAAAAAAATAAATACCTATGTTATGAAAAAAATGAAGGCAAAAACTTTTGCCAGTTGTTTTTATATCCTGCAACTACTGGACAAAATGATGTGGAAAAAGATTTTTCGAAAAACTGGGATTATTTTGCCCGTAATCCGGATCAAAAAGTGAGTGACCCCGAAACAAAAGAACTGGATTCTTTAACCGGATGGCAAACCATAATGGGTGCAGCAAGGGGTAATTATAATAAACAGATGTTTGCTGTAACGCTGTCAACATTTACAAAAGGCAGTGTAACTTATTTTTGTGCATCTGTTTTTACCGATAAAAAATATATACCCGTTGCACAGGCTTTTATTGCAAGCATTGTGCCGGATGAAAATAAGATAACTTATAAAACCAATAAAACGTCTGCACTGGAAAAAACCACAGGCGCCATGCAATTAACCGGAACCAATAGTATCACAAAATCTACTACAAATTTTAATGATGGCTGGACCAGCACCATCACCGATGATTATGTGCAGGTTACAAAAAATGCAGTAGAAGTAAGACTTTATTACGTAGATGCACAAATAGACCGGCAACGACCTGCAAATACAAATGACTTTAATTCAATTTACTGGGACGCCATTGTAAAGTCAGCTTTTAATGCCGCACAAATATCTGTAAGGGAAAAAGAGCAATACAGTTATGGCACAGAAGATATTTGGGAGGCAACAGTAACAAATAAAAAAACAGGAAAAGCAGGCTACCTCGGTATGCGATTGGTATTTAATAACGGTGCTTGCCGCCCCATTGTTGTAATAGCTCCGGATAAAAATACTTACTACAGCCAGTTTAGTACTGATGCGGATTTTATGAGAATGCTTAACTACAACAAATTTGCTGTTGTACAACAAGATCTGATTGGAAAATGGAAAAGTTTTGAAGCCTCCAGTATGGGATATTACAGCATTTATACTGGCGACTATGCCGGCATGGCCACAGCCTCCACCAATGATGAGTTTGTTTTCAACAGCAATGGATCCTATCAAAGTACACATTCCGGCACCAGCACCTTTAATGGATCAGTTTCGCACGGCAAATCCAATTACAAAGGAGTATTCAAAGTAAATGACTGGAGTCTGACCGCGTCTAACCGGGAAGCAAATGACCCTGGAGAGTTTTCCTGCCAGTTTGAAGCCCTGAAAGGCGGGTGTATGTTGCGGCTGGTAAATAAAACTTTCAGCGGACAAACAATGACACTTTTCAAATCAAATTAATATGAAGCAGCTAATTTTTATGTTGTTAATCTGTCTGCGTTTTAGTGTACTACACGCACAGAATAACCAATATGATATCTTTAGCTACAAAGCCCCACATGGTTTTACCCAAATGGGAAGTAACGGATATCTTCACTATGAAAAAAGAAAAGGCAAAAATTATTGCCAGTTGTTTATATATCCTGCAGTTACCGGCCAATCTGATATAGAAAATAATTTTTCTAAAAACTGGGATGCCTTTGCCCGAAATGCAACACAAAATGTTGGTGATCCGGAAACAAAAGAACTGGATTCTTTAAACGGATGGCAAATAATCATGGTCGCTGCAATAGGTGCATTCAATAAACAAATGTTTGCTGTTACCTTATCCACCTTTACAAAAGGCCACATCAGTTATTATATCAATTCTGTTTTTACCGATAAAAAATATATCCCAGTTGCACAGGACTTTATTGCCATTGTGGCGCCTGATCAAAGCAAGTTTGTGCAGCATGTAATTACCACTAAGCCAAATGAAGATACCCGTAGTAGATCAGCCGCCGGATCTTCCAGCATCACCAAATCTACTACCAAATTTGATGATGGATGGGTTGCCCATGCATCAGCAGGCTATGTAATACTCAGCAAAGCAGGAACCGAAGTGAGGCCGCACTATATTGATAAAGCTCTGGATGATGCAAAACCCAACACGGTTGAGGCACCCGCATACTATTGGAGCAAATATGTAGCACCCAATTACGCTGTTCCAGCCCCTGAGAAATGGAACCGTGTGCAATACCCGGTTATCTATCATATTCAGGGCAATGCTGTTGAAAAAGGCGCAGGTAAACACTGTTATGCGGCCAATAAAATTGTATACGCCGGCGGAGCAAGGCCAGTAATTAAAATTACTACCAACAAAAGCGTATACCAGCAACAGTTTCCGCATCCCAATGATATTGATCCCATACTGAATGCCAACCGCTTTGCTATAACGGCCAACGGTATTATGGGTACCTGGAAAGGCGGAGGAGGAGTGGAATACTATAACGCCTATAGTGGCACTTATAGCAGCACTTACCGGAGAGGCAGCTTGAATAATGGTGGTGCACAGTTTGGCGGCCAGCAACCGGTACAAAGGGAAAACAACAACATTCAAAGCCCATCTCATAGCAGTTAATGGCGGCTATCTGCTTTATATGGAAAATGTAGAAAACGCATCGATAAAATATACTTTATTTAAAACGAAATAAAAATCAGAGAAATGAAAAAAGTAATACTCGGCAAAGTCAAAGTCATCATCCTTTCAGTATGTATGGTGATTTGTTTTCTGCACACAAGGGCTCAGAAAGAAGATCTGAGAGTTACAGAAGAAATTATTATGAAAGTTGTTGAAATTACAAAACCTGTTAAAGAACAGGTGAATAAACTACTTGAACAGGATGCTTCTGGTACTTATCAAGCGTACCAGGAGGATGTAAAAAATCTCAATAACCTGAAAAGTATTGATGAAAAAAATAAAGCAACCGCTAAAATAAATGAGCAGTACTATAAATTCTTTTCCCGTATATGGGCTGAAGCAAAAATTGATGAAAAAGATTATCAACAAAAAATAAGGAATGCTTTTCCAAACGGCTGGGGAGTGAATATTCAATTTATGCCGTTTCTGAATTTTTTTTTCATGACTTCTACTGGCAAAAAAGCAGTTCCTCCCCCTTCAAAACCCCCGATGCCGGAAAATAAATGCATTGATGTATGCCCAATTGCAATGGGTGAAATAAACGGCAGTCCGGGCTTGATAAGCGGTGGCGGCGGTAGTTTTGGAAACTGTTTTATAAAATCTAATGGATGGTCTGCTGTTGCAGGGAAAAATGAGTTATATGGTTTTCTGCGGAATGGTATTAGCATCCCTGGTACCTTGCCAAATGATGCCCGGTCATTAAGAGTCAAAAAAACATTTATTATAAGCCAACAGGCAACCTCTTTCGCATTGATTGGATTCGGCTACTCTGAAACCTGGGCGAGAACATTTATGAATTACGAGTATATGTTTGTTATGTCGCCTGTAATATTCGTGGCCAATAAATTTATGTCTAAGACCATTCAGGAGGATTACCTGATACCAAAGTCGAGCATTGGTCAAAGCCTTTTTAAGACCTATGCCGGCACTTTCGCTTTTAATCTAAGCGCCAACTGGTGCTTTACCGAGTGTAATAATATTAAATGGACTATATGTGAAGAAGGAAAACAATAATCTTCAAAAATAAATCAAAATGAAAAAACTAAGCCTTGTAATTATGCTCTTTTTAGTATTTAATTGTGACCGTGTAACAGCTCAATATGGTGGCTCCCTGCGAGAAGGACAAGCTTGCAATATGATCACTCAAACTCAATTGAAAAACTACCAGAGCAAATTAAAAAATCTTGTAAATATTGCTCAGCTGGATAAAGACAAATATGGTACTTCAGGAGCATATCCTGCCACGGCTATTCAATTTTATCAGAATGCTCTTATGGCATACGATTCGTTACAGGTAACTATAAACTGGTTAAACACCGGCAGCAATAATATCCCTGATAATACAAATTATGTAGAAGCGATGAGCATAAAATACAGGATGGCATGGTCAATTATTCCGCAGCTTATAGCAGTTAATCATTGGGCGGAGCTGAGTGCCATATATCACAAAAGTGCATATGCGGCCTGCGGAAGGGAAGAAGCAATGAAGCTTTTGGCTGAAGCTGTTACTTTACTGGCTTATGGCGGCCAATGCTATTATGAGCCCTACAAAATAGATATACCGCCACCTTCCTGTAAATAACCCTTCGATTTTCCAATCAACTTATTTTTCTAAAAAATCTATTATGAAAAAAGTTTTGATCATCTTTTACACACTATTATTTCTGTTTCAAATATCAGTTTTTGCCCAAAAACCAATTGATGAAGAAAAAGTAAAGAAAGCGGTAGTACTGATGAAAAAAATGATGGAAGATCCCGGTCAGATGCAGGCTGTATTGGTGGAGATAGAGGCCTTGAAACTGAACAGTGCTGAAGACAAAGAGGCAAATAAAAGGTTTGAAAAGGAACTAATGAATAAAGCCAGTGAGATGAAAGAGAAAGTAATGATTACCGGCGGCATTACTGAAAAACAAATAACAGAGATGAATGAAAATAAAGACCGAATTGTACCTGTAAGAGATGATGCCAGAATAAACGCCGTCTTAAAAAGAGATTTAAGCGACGGCGAATTGAAAGATTTTTGCTGGGCTGTGCACGAAGCGGTAAAGAAAGTGATGAACCCTGCGGCCATCAGCCAGGCAGAGGCTATTTATTCGAAGATGAAAGCAAAATACCCATCCACTGAAGCTATGGGCAATGGTGCCATCAGTTGCTATCTGTATAATTTAACCCAGCAAAGCATCTATATTATGGGCAAAGTGTGCAGCCAGGATGCAGGCAATGCCAACAACCTGAACAACTATGCAGCATTGCTGACCAATCATGGCGTAGAGCAGGGCGCAATTCCGATTTTAAACTATCTCCATAGAAAATATGCCAGAAGCCCTGTGATATTGAGTAATCTATCTGCAGCATGGATGGGATTGGGTGAATTTAAAACGGCTGAAAAATATGCCGACAGTTGTATTAAGTTTTTCCCGGGCAATGCGGCACAGGCACACTATGTAAAATCAGTAGTAAAAGAAAGCGAAGGCAACAGGCAAGGCGCCATTGAAGAATTGAAAAAAAGCATTGGCGAAAGTTACAGTTCGGAAAAAGCAAACCTTCTAAAGAAAATGGGGGGGGAATTGAATGCTTCTGACTATAAAAAGACCTTACCAGCAGATGCCTTAGGGCTTTCTAAATTTGGTTTTCCTGAGTTGCCTAAGTCTTGTGAAGTAGCAGTAAACGCAACACAGGAATGGGACGCATACAACAAAAATATCGAAGCAGCTATAGAGGAACAAAAGAACAAGACCGAAAGGCTTAAGAAGGAGTTTGATGAAAAATCAATTGCAACTTATAATGCAGTTATGAATAGCGTTAAACAAAAGAGTGGCAAGTCTACTTATGCGTTTGCTGCTAATAATAATACCAACCGCAGCTGGGATAGTTATTTCAAAACACTGTCGGGCGAGTTCTTTAAAAAAGGTGAGATTTTTAAAAAAGAGTTAGCCCGGTTAGAGGCCATTAATAAAAAAGAAATAAAACAAATGGACCTTGCATTTGCTGACGTTTCTAAAAGGTATCAAAACGTTTGTGGCGAGGGGCAAAACTGCCCGGAAACTGAAATTTGTAGGGCCTACCAAGAGGTGCACGACCAGTACATGCTTAGAATGAACAGTCAGTATCAAAAATACTTCACTGAATACATAGATTATCAACGAAAGAAAACCAACGAGCTGGTATATGCAGGAAGACAGTTTATGGAAAAAGAGTTCTATGAATATTACGCAAGTTTGTCAAAGTTGCAATTTCTTGGTGCACTCAAAACTGTCCATTATAAAAAAAACTACCAGATATACCCAGAACTGGGTGGTTTTTCCAAGTATTGCATCAATGTAAAAACAAATCCATTTACAAATAATGAATTGGCTAACTGGAATGATTTGAATTGTAATAACAGATGGGAAATGACATTACCGTTCTGCGGAGTGGCTACCGATTGTGACAAGATAACTTTTAAGTTTGATGTGCTTTTTGCCGAAGGCTCCTATTCCGAGGATCTGTTTACTGGTGAATGGACAAACATGACACTGGAAGTAGGGGTCGGAATTGGTTCAAAAAAGGTGACTGATAAATTGGGTGTAGAAATAGGCGGTGCAGAGGTGGAGATTGTTGGATTTATTGAAATTGACAGGTCGGGAACTTCAGATTATGGTGGTAAAGTAAAAGCGGCAATAACCGGTGGTGAAGCTGTCCCGGTAGTTGGCTCAATGTCGCTTATTGAGGCAGAAGGGAAAATATCGCTTAAATCAGGAAAGCCATCTTTTGAAGTTAAATCGGATATGAGTAAAGCCAGTGTAAGTTATAAATAAAAATTATGAACAGTTTAAAAACAATACTCGTAATACTTACTGTTTATATTTTTTATGAAAGCAATGCACAGGTTGATTGTAATACCCTTGATGTAAAAAAAGTACCCGGAAAATGGGTATGGCAAAAAGGCAAATACGAGAATCAGTGGCAGATATGTGAACCGATAAGAAAAGAAATGCAGCGTATTATGCCAGTAGCGCTTCAAGGTCTGCATGCCACTTACAGCATTGCCTATGGAGATAAACCTGTCTTCTGGTACACAAAAAGCCCCAATACTTACATATGTTACCTGATGCTGAAAGAATATGTTTGCCTGACCGGATATAATGTACTGAGGCCCGAAGGAGAAACAGGGTGCTGGATATATTTCGATGTAAATAATACAAGAGAAGATGCTCCGGGTCGGGGGTCACAAGTAATTTTCAATGAATCACCCATAAGTGTCGGAATTATTGAAGTGAAGACCGATGCAGCCGGTAACAAAATACTCTACAGCAGCTCTCAGGTTGATCTTAGTATCAAAGAATGCTATTTTTTCTCTGCAAGAAAAGATTTACCCTGGAGAAAAATGACCAACATTGAATTGTTTACGGCATATAAAATGCATCATGAAAAAAAGATAAATAAGGAAATTGCAAAATTTGAAGAAATACTGGCTGAAGATGAAAAAAAGTACAGCAGCCTTTCCGCTGAAGAAAAACAGAAAAAAAGCTATATGCCTGATATAATAAAAAAGCATAAGGAATATCTGAATGAATATAAAAATGGTAAAGCTAAAGTAATTAGCTGGTACAGCAGTGCATTAAAGAAGGCTAACCTGAATGACACAGCCTATGTTACCGATGTAAACGGTTTTGAATTTTCTCCTGAAAAACTGGAGGCCGCCCCCGGAAATGGATACAATGCATGGGTGGATAACCTGGATTTTTTTGACAAGGCAAAATCAAAAGATATACCACAATGGATTACAATGACTATAAGAAGACAGGACGGAGACCTGCCTAAGAAAAATTTTATGGATTTGTTTTTCAGTCAGTTTAATATGGATGTACTGGCAAAAATGGTTGGTGAAACTGCTAAAAAACCAGGTAGCATTAATACATTGTCCGCTTCGTTGAACGATGTAAAATCGGAATCGAAAATAAATCAGAATACTATTACAACTTACAATTACAGTTTCGAAAAAAGCACCGCGAATCAATTTCCGTCAGGATGGAATGGTATGAAGAATAATACGGTACAGCAATATGAAAATAAAAATTGGCTGGCCTTTACCAAAGATGGCTACTGCTATCCGCAACAATTCAACAAAGAAATAAAAGACAATTTCAATCTTACACTTGACCTGAGTTGGAACAAAGATATATCCTACTATAGCGGTTTGTTTACGGTGGCCTTTTCAGAAATTCCTTATGACAACGCAGCTGAAAAATATACGATGGATGATAATCAAAGTAATTTTAACCGGGTAATGATATGGTTCGATCCTTACTGGAATGGAGGTGGCACCCTGGAGGTATATTCATATGACTCTAACGAAAATATTGGTGTAAAAAAACGAATTACACTTCCGGAATTTTATAAGACAAAGAATAGTCATCAACTGAAGATTCAACGCAAAGGAAATTCACTTCAGGTTTTTATAAATAACAAAAAAGAAGCTGATATTGAAAATGTTTTTATCCCGTCGGTAAAATACAACCTATATACTTTCAGCAGATACAAAGGCAGCGACGATAAAAATGATGTGTTTTATATCAATAATATAAAAGCACACTATGAAAAGTAATATAAGGGCTACTTACTTTTTAACGGCTATGTTATTTATTTTTATTTCTCTTTCTTTCTTGCAGCATAACAGCAGTTTTGATGTATTGAAAAAAATACAAAAAGACAGCCTTCCGTTATTGCCATATGAACCTTCTGTTAAAAGAGGCTGGGTGGGGCAATATGTGTACGAATTAAACTTCAGAGGTAAAGGAAATAAACCAGCACCATTCATGTACAACGTATCCTATAACAGGCTGCATACAGGTTTTGTTGAATTAAGTAATGAAATACGCGGCGCCATTCGTGTAAATCAGCCTGATAAAAATAATACTATACGTTGGGAATCATGGATTGCAAAAGGAAGAAAACCAAGCTGGAACTATGTGAAAGATACCATTACCGAAGTAACAGTTATCACATCTGACGACTGCTGCCGTACACCACATAACCATTATCTAACAGTAACAAGCGGCAACAAAGAAACATTAACCAAAGGTGAAACACATTACGTTGACTTGCAGATTGACCGGCAAACTGAAACCTGGATTTTATCTGTACCCAAAACAGTGTTTAAAGCCAACTTATACGAAAAATGGAATGTGCTCGGCAAGAAACTAAACAATTATGTAAGAGAATCGGAGGAGAACATGAATGGAGAGGATTTGAAACTGAATGAATTATACGATCTCAAAGGATTGGCCGATTGGGATACTGTTCAAGGAACCATAAAACCCGGGCAGCGAGAAATAATGATTCGTCGTTCCATTACACTTGAGTACAAACATTATTTATGGCATGCAAATGATGGACGTGAAGTTTTTATTACTCCAGTTGTAAAAGGCGAATTGAAATTCAGGCTTCTATTAAAAAGAGTAGGTGATTAAGACAAACATACACTTTTTAGAGGAGTGTTATGATTGCAGAAATGCATTTGATGTAAATAATAATACGAAGAAATGAAATCAAAATCTTTGTACAATCTTATTTTATTAGCCACCGTATTATTTTATTGCTCCTGCAAAACCGTACCGGTTACTGGCCGTAAACAATTAAATCTTGTTCCCAATTCTATGTTAACTGAAATGGCTTTTACAGAATATGATTCTGTTGTAAAAGCAAGCCGTACCCTGCCACAGTATGATGAAAGAGCGCAAATGGTTTCCAGAGTTGGAAACAGAATTCAGCAAGCCGCTGAAAGTTACATGCAACAAAATAATATAAGCAAAGAACTGAAAAGTTTTGAATGGGAATACAATACCATAGAAGAAGATATTATCAATGCATGGTGTATGCCAGGTGGCAAAGTAGTTGTGTACACCGGCCTGTTTCCGGTAACTCAAAATGAAACAGCACTCGCTTTGGTAATGGGGCATGAGATTGCTCATGCCATTGCCAGGCATGGTAATGAACGTATGAGCCAGGGTTTGGCTGTTGCATTAGGCGGAATGGTGTTGGAAGAAGCATTAAAAGAAAAAAAGAATGAAACGCAATTATTATTCCTCGGATTATATATGATAGGATCAAACCTTTCATTTGCATTACCAAACAGCCGCATGCAGGAAAACGAAGCAGATAAACTGGGGTTGATCTTTGCAGCAATGCCAGTCAACCGAACTAAAATATCATGAATATGAACCAAACATCCGTGTTACCAATATTGAAGTTAAGACCGATGCAGCTGGCAATAAAATTATCTATTCCAGTTACAGAGCTGAAGAAGTATTAAAACACTGTTACTTTTTTGCACCCACGAATGATTTGCCATGGCGACAATTAACTAACTAACATTGTTGTCCAACTTTAGTCGGACAACAATGTTAATCAATCAAAAAAAACTTCTTACCACCCGAAACGAATCATTTATTTCGGATGGCGTAGTGTAGCTTCCCAGACTAAACCGCAACGACTGCAAAGCACGTTCATCACCCAAACCCATAGCCACCAATACATAAGATGGTTCAAGCGTAGCAGAGGTGCAGGCTGATCCTGAAGAGATCGCCATATGTTTATTAAGCTTCGCAATCATGACCTGCGATGGCATACCATCAAATGAAACATTACAAGTATTTGGCAGAAGAAACGCGCGATCTCCATTCAGTTGGCAACCGGGAATACCCAGCAGTCCATCCAGCAATTGATCTCTCAATCCTGAGATGCGTTTGGGTTCATCTGCAAGTGATGCGGTAGCCAACATACAAGCCTTACCCAACCCCACTATCCCCGGCACATTCAAAGTGCCACTCCGCAGACCTTTCTCATGACCGCCGCCGTATTGCAACGGATTCAATCGCACGCGCGGATCCTTGCGGCGAACGTATAGAGCGCCCACACCTTTAGGACCGTACAGCTTATGTGCAGAGCAGCAAAGCATATCGATCCCATCGTCCAATACATTCACCGGGATCTTGCCCACGGCCTGCGTGGCATCGGAAAAGAAAATAATGTTGTGCTTTTTCGCTATCACGCCGATTTCCTTCACGGGCATGATCACGCCCGTTTCATTGTTGGCGTACATGATGGAGATCAAGATGGTGTCCGGCCGAATCGCGGCTTCAAGTGCTGCAGGATCAACCCTTCCACCGATGTCAACAGGTAACACCGTTACCTCCGCACCAATCGTTTCCAGAAAAGCACAGGTATCCAATACTGCTTTGTGTTCCACACTAGAGGTGATCAGGTGTTTGCCGCGCACCTGGTGCATTTCATACATGCCCCGCAATGCAATGTTCACAGACTCCGTTGCGCCGGAAGTAAAAATGATCTCGGATGCTTCCGCACCAATCAATGCAGCTACCTGCTCACGCGCAATGGTCACGGCTTCCTCCGCTACCCAGCCATAGGCATGGCTCTTACTTGCGGCATTGCCAAAATCATGCGTGAAGTAGGGCAACATCGCTTCCACTACCCGCGGATCGCAGGGCGTTGTTGCATTATAATCGAGGTACACCGGATAGTTCATATCAATCGTGTCGCACGCCTTCTTTTACTCTGAATACATGTAATATGTAAGGGAAAAGAGCATCCATACTTTCTTCTGCACCCCGTGGTGAACCTGGAAGCGTGATCAGAAGGCTGTCACCTGCAAATCCTGCAATACCCCTGCTCAGCATAGCATATGGGGTTCTTTGTTGTCCATAGTCACGTGCCACTTCCATAATGCCGGGAACCTCTCTTTCTATCAAGGGTCTCACTGCATCCGGAGTAACATCCCGTGGAGACAATCCGGTACCACCTGTAAAAAGAATAAGCTGGTATTGCTCATTGATCAGCTTTCTTGCAAGATCCCTGATCTGCTCCAATTCATCTGCAATGGCGATACGAGTGGCCACACTTAGCCGATGCTTCTTTAATCGCTCCTCGATCACGTCCCCGCTCCTGTCCTGGCTCAGGCCCCTGCTCACACTATCACTGCATGTCACCACTGCCACTTTCACTGTGTCAGGATAGGCGTACTTGATATCGGTTTTCCCACCTTTCTTTTCTTCAAGCCGGATGGAAGAGATTTCGATCTGCTTGTCAATAGGCTTCAGCATATCATACATGGTAAGGGCTGTAATGGCCGCACCATGCATGGCCTCTACCTCAACGCCTGTTTTGTAGACAGTATGAACTTCCACCCTGATCCATATCTCCAATCCCTTAACCTCATGCGTGATGGATGTATATTCTACCGGCAGGGGATGGCAGTCCGGGATGACTTCATACGTTTTTTTGCAGGCAAACAAGCCCGCAGCCCTGCTAAATTCAAAAACATCCCCTTTAGGAACTTTCCTGTTCACCACAGCATCTATGGTATCCTGACTGGATACTTTCACTATGGCCATGGCGATGGCTTTTCGATGCGTGGTTGATTTCTGGGTTATGTTGACCATAGTTATTGATTCACTTTCCATTGATATCCTTCCCCTTCAAAGATCTCTTTACCCCAAACCGGAAGCTCCGCCTTGATCCGTTCAACACACTCCTCGCATGCGTCGATTGCTGCTTTCCGATGTGCAGACGAAGTAAAAACGAATAAACAGATTTCTCCTGCCCTCACAGCTCCCAGGCTGTGGTGAACATGCATACAGGTCAGTGGATATTTCGCAAAGATAGCCTGGCGGATCTCATGCATTTTCTCGAGGGCCATCTCTGTATGGCTGGTGTATTCGATGGCAGCCACTTTCTGTCCATTGGCTTCATCCGCCCTGACCTGACCCAGAAAAATGCTGTGTCCGCCAATGGCAGTATTTGTAGCATGCTTGGCAATGCTTTCTGCAATGAATCCCGGCTCTACAGGGCCCTGCATAAAAATATTCCTGACTTTTCTTGTTTCCATGTCTTATAATATTTTGGATTCTATCATGGCATCCACACCACCTTTCAGGCTGAAAACAGGTATATCCGGACGATTGTTCATAACCATGGCTGTGGCCCTGGCGCTTCTTCGCCCTGATTTACATACCATCAATAGGCGACCTTGTACTGGAATGGGTAAGCGGTCAGGAGAGAATGAAGACAAAGGCATTTGGACATACTCCAAGCGTAATGCCGAGCACATCTCATCAAGCCTTGGCTGCTCATCAGGTTCCCTGACATCCACCAGCAGATATTCATTGCGTTGTTGATGCCAGGTCTCCACCCCTAGTTCCATGACCCCTTCTACTGGCACCTGGCAGAGACTTACATAATCTGTGGCGAGAAAGGTTTCCGCATTTTTCGGCAGCCTTTTTATTGATTCAGGATGGGGATTCAGCTGTATTGAGAAAAAAGACTGGTTGAGTAGTTGGTAGGTGAGTAGGCGGTTAGCAAGTGGTATTCCGATGCCAGTAAGCAATTTGATCACTTCCGCCGCCTGAAGACAGCCGATAATACCAGGAAGCACACCCAATACCCCGGTTTCGGAACAGTTAAGCACCTCCCCGTCTTTGGGCGGATCCGGGAATAGATCCCGATAGTTAACGGCATCACCGCCTCCTTTTGGACGCACATTGAAGACAGCCAGCTGGCCTTCATATGCTGAAACAGCTCCAAAGACCAGGGGCTTACCTGTAAGCACGGCCGCATCGTTGATCATGTAACGGGAAGCAAAATTATCCGTTGCATCAACGATCACATCATATTGCGGGAAATATTCCAGGCAATGGTTATGCATCCATTGTTCTCTCCAACAGTGAATGTCAACAGCGGGATCCATGGCATGCATTTTTCGCTTAACCACATCTACTTTATACGCATCGATATCCTCCACTCCATATAGAATCTGTCTGTGAAGGTTAGACAGGCTGACCTTGTCGTGGTCCGCGATGCCGATACGTCCCACCCCGGCTGCTACGAGATATTGAATGATTGGACATCCTAGTCCGCCTGCGCCGATGATCAACACACTTCCTTTCCTGAGTTTCTCCTGGGCCGCCGGGCCAAAGTCCTTCAGAATCAGCTGACGTGAATAGCGGTCATATGCTTTTGGGTCCTGCATTTTATCCTCCGGAAAATGGCGGCATGAATGCGATACTGCTGCCGGGTTTCAACGATATCGCTGAGTTGATCACGTGGTTCTCTACTGCAATCATGTATTTCGCTTTAGCGAGGTCCGGAAACCTTTGTTGCAGATGACTCACCAGGCTATCTGTATCGCTGAATGAATCGAGAGACAGCGAGGATACTCCCGTGATGTCAGTCAACTGTCCAAAAAAAAGTACTTCGATCATCTTCTTTATCAGGTTATGATGAGCTTAACGGAAGCAATGAGCAACACTCCGGCAAGAACGAATTTCAATACGTTTGGATTCAACTTCCGGGCCCCGAACCAAGCACCAAGGGAGCCACCAGCGAAAGCAGTAGCTACATAAATGAGCATATCCTGCTGTATCCCGATCCCTTTTGTCAACTGGCCTCCCAAGCCGGATAATGAATTTACGAAAATAAACATTGCACTGATGGCCGCGGTTTGTTTCTGGTTGGTCCATGCAAGCATCAATAACACCGGAGACAGAATGATACCGCCACCAATGCCAATGAGGCCTGACAGAAAGCCGATGACAGCTCCAATACACAGGGAAATGATCGGATTAGATGGTTTCAATGCTTCATCACCAGTGTTGGGAAAAAATAGAAGTCTCGCTACAGGAATAAGCAAAAGCAATCCAAGCATCTTCTTGTACAATTGATCATCCAGCGAGATCATCCCCCCAAGAAAAGAACTGGGGATGGAAGCAAGGGCAAATGGCCAGAATATCTTCCAGGAAAAATATCCGCTCCGGTAAAACATCAGGAAAGCCGTAAAGGAAACAAATAAGTTCAGCAGCAGTGCGGTTGTCTTCATGAATTCGGGAGCCATGCCAAACAAAACCATCAGAGCCAAATATCCACTAGCCCCTCCATGACCAACCGCGGCGTATAAAAAAGCCACAATGAAAAGCAATACCGGAAACAACTGCAACCAATCCATATCAACCAATTTAGGGAAACAAATGCACTTCCACTTCCTGCCCTTGCGAAACGAAGACCATGTCTTCAGGTAAAACAACCAGGCAATTGGCAGTAGCAAATGAGGAGAGTTTATATGATTCCTGGCCCGGTTGAAGCCATACTTGTTTGCCGTTGGTGCTTGCCTTAAGGAAATGGGTGAGGCCGGAAGGCTTTCTGTATTCCTGGGCTATTGGTATTCTTGTTTGTTGCAAAGATGCTGACCGCTGCATCATCATCCCGATTGCAGGCAACACATATTCGTAAAAACAGGTGAGCACTGATGCGGGGTTACCAGGCAGTCCAAATACTGCTTTACTACCCTTCATTCCAAACAGGATCGGTTTGCCTGGCTTCTGTTTGATCTTATGAAAAACCGGGATCACTCCAACTGCCCTAAATGCCTGCAAGGTGAAATCATAGTCGCCCACACTAACCCCCCCGGTCATCAGGACAAGGTCAGCCTGATCCAGTGCATTTCCGAGCACACTTGCCAATAAGGTTGGATCATCTACACACCTGGATACCTTGTATTGGGTGATACCAAATCGAGACAGACAGGCACCCAAAGCAAGGGAGTTGGATTCATAAACCTGTCCATATCCAAGTGCAGCCCCCGGCTCCTGTAATTCATTGCCGGTCACGATGACGGATACTTGGGGCTTCGGAAAAACAGAGACTGCCGGCACTCCCATTCCGGCGATAAATCCAATACTTCCAGCATGTAACTGGTGGCCAGCCTCCAAAGCCAGGGACCCCTCCATTATCTCAGAACCAATAGGTCTAACATTGTTCCCCTTGCTTAGGTTAGTATCCAAAACCTGTAACACATCCCCTGTCAATGAGGCCTTCTCCTGAACCAAGACTGTATCGGCACCGGAAGGCACCGCAGCACCTGTGAAGATCCTTACTGCTGTGCCGGGCTCAAGGATGAACTCCCTGTTGCTGCCTGCAGCCATCTCCCCTTTTATATGATAGGCAGTCAACCCTTCCTTGAATGCGAATGCAAATCCATCCATACTGGACTGCGGATAAGCCGGTATGGATTGCGGTGCAAAGATGTTTTCAGCCAACACAAGGCCATCTGCTTCATTGAGCGCTGTCATTACAGGAGTCAATGGCTGAACAGTCTCACTGATCAATGCGCTGGCCCTGCTTACCGTGATCATTTTCTCCATGTTATCTTCATTTCATGCCATATACAAAGGTGAGATAATAAAATCCGCCAACGGAGGGCCCACCGAGGAATGAGCGGTATGGCCTGTTGAATATGTTGGTACCGCCACATTTGATTTGAACAGGCAGTTTCTGAAATTCATGTTCCACAAAGGCATCAAAGGTATGGAAGGATGGCACTGGACCGGATACTAGAAAGGAAACCCAATCAAATCTGTCTTGCCACCTCCAACTCATGCCCATACGCCAGTGCTTGATCAGTTCATTTGATGAAATGGTGACGGAGCTTGTCCAGGCCGGAGTATTGAAACCGTCCTCAAGCCCGTCCTGTTCGCCGAGTTTTTCCAGCTGCGCATAATTAAGGTTAGCAGTAACTGCCACAAATCTGGGATGACTGTAGGAAACCCCCATCGTGAATCCGTAATTGCGTACAGTAGAAGTGGAATTGGTCCACATCCGGTAAGGCTTCTGCTTATTCCTGTCATACAAGTAGTAAGGAATGGAATCGGGAATGGTCGTATTGGGAACATTGATGTTTACCTGGGCGATGAAAGAATGGTAATTGTTGAGATATACATCCATATCAATGAGCAGATGACCCTTCAGGAAAAGCCGTCGGAATCCTGCTTCCAATGAAGTCACCTGTTCCGGTTTAAGATAAGTGTAAGGACTCTTCTTCAACAATCCTTCATGCTGTTCAATGGCTTGTGATAAAGGAATGCCACTGCTGTTCACCGTGTTGAGCACGGCGGATTGAAACCTGGTGATGGAGCTCTGCAACCAACCGTTTTCAAAGATTCCATTAGACATCACCGGCAGCCCGCCTACGCGTTTAACTCCACCACTGTTCACGTTTGAGAATGCCTCAAAGATCACCGGGAACCGATATCCCAACTGTGTATTGAATCTGAAAGTGGTTCTGGCATCGGGCTGCCAAACTGTGGTTAACCTCGGACTGAGATAAGTCCTGAAATAATCGTTTTTATCTGCACGCAGGGCAAATCCAAGCCTAAGTCTTTCCTGTAAAAAATCTTTTTGCAAGCTCATGTAAAGCCCTGCCTTTTTGTATAAAAGGTCCCTACCTGTTTTCTGTGGGTCAGGATTGATGAAGTAATTGCCATCCGGATGAATCACATGCTGCCGGAAATCAAATCCTGCCACCAAATCAATACCTGTATGCTCCTTGAATGCTTTCAACATCCGCTTCGTTACATCCCACTTTAGGTCTGCATGCACAAATGCTGCGCGTACTTTTAGTGCTGCCCCAATATCCCAATTGTTGACTTGCTGAAGCCTTTCCAACACTTGCATGAAACTGGCTGAACCGGGTTCGTATCTACCCTTATCTGCTTCTTCTCTTGCTAACGCATGACGTTTTGCCACACTACTTCCTCCTCCTGCAGAAGCATTATACGCGATAGTGTAGTCTGCAAACCATTGCTGATCTGTTTTCCAGTCCCGGTCTATATTCTCCGCCATAGACCTTAGGTTGTAGGAATTGCCTGTATTCTCTGAATTATAGTAAAGGTTAATCTTCAGGTCCCTGGTTGTGATCCTCAAAGCATGTTGCTGTATAAGATAGTCCTCCAGCCTGAACCTGTTGGCCCTCTGGTAAACATTATCCATCAACGCCGCACGTGCTGTATAGGCAAGTTCCGCACCTTTCTTGCTTCGCCATTGAATAGTAAAATCCCCTTTCATATTCCTCAATCTGTAATCGTTCACATCGATCTCATCATACCCTGTTCGGGCAACCACAAAACTGCTTCCGCCCATGCGAAGTGTACGCCGGTTAGCAGACTCATTGCCATATCCGTTCACGGGATCTGCAGCAGGGTTATCAGGGCCAAGGAGCCCGGTGCTTGCATTGGCATTGGGGTTCTGGTCTGTCCTGTCGTTTGCGATCCAATCATAACCGCTGACATAAGAAAAATTAAATTTGACTGCCCATTGGCTGCCAATCTTTTTTGCGTAGCGTAATGAGCTCTCAGAAAAAATACGGGGCCCCAGTTTTTCACCGAGGTGGGAGACTGCTGTTTTCTGCATGAACGAAAATCCAGGTTCTGTAAAGGGATCGCGGGTAGTGAAATCCGCCAGTCCATTCACTGCATTCATGCCGTAAAGCGTAGCGGCCAATCCGGGGACGATCTCAACCTTTTGGATATCAAGGTCGCTCGGCCCTAGCGCATTCCCTATAGGGCTGCCGATATGTGGCGACTGTACATCCAGTCCGTCTACCATCTGAACGAACCTGACATTGGTGGGATTATTGAAGCCGCGGGTGTTCAGCACCCGGAAACCCATGCTGGGTGTGATCATTTGCACCCCTTTGACATGAGCGAGCGCGTCAAAGAAAGTAGGTGCTGCATTTTGCCGAAAGTATTTTCTTCCAAGGACCTGAACTGAAGCGGGAGATTTCATGAACGCTTCCGATCTTCTGGAAGCCAGTAGAACCACATCATTTAATGTGACCCCTGAATCGCTTGCCATATCCTGACCAAACAAGGGATCAATCTTCACTAAGAGAATCAATAAACATATCTTAAAGACCCTACCACTCATTACCACTTACCCTCCAATTGTAATCATGCTTCTATTCTCCAACTTAGATGCTTCAATCTTTTCAAGGTGCTCAACGGTAAACTGTCCGCCAAGTGCTTTCTTTTTATCCAGTATGCTTTGGTAGATAAGTGGTAAAATATCCTCACCTTGCCTGAAGGGTGTCAAAAGATCTGTCTCTGTTTGAGAAAAGAGGCAATTTTTCATCTTGCCGTCAGCGGTCAGCCGCATCCTGTTGCAATCCCCGCAAAAAGGGGCGCTCATCGTACTGATCACAGCAAAAGTGCCCGCATGTCCTGGAACCACATATTTTTTAGCTGTCTCATGTTTATCCCGCTGCAAAGGCTGAATATCAAATTCACTTGAGACCTTCTCAAGAATCTGTTGCCAGGTCATCACACGTTCACTGTTCCATCGGTTACCACTAAATGGCATGAATTCAATAAAGCGTACATGCACCGGATCGTGCTTCGTCCATCTGACAAAATCAATGACCTCCTGATCATTTAACCCCTTCATTACTACCACATTCACTTTTACATGAAAGCCCTTGTCAAGCATCAGGTCAATATTCGTGCGGACGCGTTCAAACTGGTCCCGCCTCGTCATCAACATGAACTTGTCTTTACTAAGGGTGTCAAGGCTAATATTCAGCGACTGGATCCCACATTCTTTTAATGAATCTGCAAACTCATGCAACCTGGTTCCATTGGTGGTCATCGTGAGTTTCACGTTCAGGTTCGCCAACCGGCGAATGATATCGGCGGCGTCTTTCCTCACCAGCGGCTCACCACCAGTCAACCTGATTTTATTAACCCCATTGGCCACAAAGACCTTTGCAATAGCTTCGATCTCATCTGCCTGCATTAATCTACTGGCTGGCGTGAACGTATACTCTTCTTCCGGCATACAGTAAAAGCAACGCAAATTGCAATTGTCTGTCATGGAGATCCGGAGATAGTCGTGTACCCTGTTGAATCCGTCAATAATCATGTGTCTACTTGTCTTGGTCCAGCAATCTTTGATAGTCTTCCTTCGAGTCAATATCTATCGAGCCCGCATCAAAATGCACTTGGCTTACCTGCTCCCTGATGCCCTCCAGCAAAAGCCTTGCCCCTTTATCCCCTTTCAGTTCAATCAATTCTGGAAACAGGCTTTGATGGAACAAAGCCGGTGTCCCCAGTTTACCCTGGTAACACGCAGCAGCTGCAGGCAATCCTGATTGTGCCTGGGCACTTAAAAGGTTCTCGATGATCTCACGATCAAGGAAGGGTTGATCACAAACGAGGATCATGATGCCATCTACCGTGGGGAATCTATGCCGCAATTCATTTACACCCATCCTTATGGAAGATGCCATGCCTTCCTCCCAGTCATCATTCCACACGAGATGAATTTCAGTTTGCCTTATCGCGTTCCTGACCTCATCAGCGTAAGCACCCAACACACAGATCACGGGAAATGTACCCAATCCACTGGCGAGGTCCGTCACTTTTGATATCAGTGTTTCGCCGTGAAAACTGAGCAGCTGCTTTGGCGAGCCAAGTCTTTTACTCTGCCCCGCTGCCAGGATCAATATCCCGCAATGGTTGATCTGATACCCCATCTCTATGACTGCTTATAAATTCCTTACACTTATTCGCGTACGCTCCCTGTCATGGATGACTTCAGACTTACCTCTGAGCATCCCGCCGGATTTGCCGGCAAGCACAGCCTGGATCTCCGCGATCATGCTAAGCGCGATTTCTTCCGGCGTCTCTGCTCCTATCTCAAGACCTGCAGGCCCATACACTTTGTTCAATTGATCTGCATCAAGCGCCACGCCTTCGTGTTTAAGTTCATCCAGCATCCTGTCCAACTTTTTTCGAGGACCCAGCATTCCTATATACGCCACCGCTGATGGCAGGAGTGCCTTTAACATAGCGAGGTCATAATTGTAGTTATGCGTCATCATCACAAAAACCGTCCTGCTGTCCAGCGATAGCTGATCCAACACGGATTCTGGCCTGCTCACCAACACTTGGCATGCGGCTTGAAAGCGCTCAGGCCTGGCATGGGTGTTCCTTCCATCCACAACCCTGACTTCCCAGCCAAGGCTGTCAGCGATCTGCATCATCGGAACCGCGTCATTACCTGCACCAATGATCACGAGCGATACCGGAGGGTGCAGGTACTCCACAAATGCATTGTAAACTGCTCCATCGGCCATCCTATATTCCCTGAAGATGGATTGCTTCCGTTCAAAAGCAAGTGCAGCATCTTCCATTACCACCTCGTTCAATTCAATTATTCCCAGCCCCCCTGTGACCTGGCCATTAGATTCCACGAGCAGGCATGTGCCGGGCTGATCGCCCGTTCTATGGTCAAGATCAAATAAGGTTACCAATACGGAAGCCTGCCTGAATGCCAATGCCTTTCGTAGCAACGCTACCGGGTGTACCCCGTTGTCCGCTGCCAAGGGCTCAAACAGCACCTGTATCACACCCGCACAACCCAGTTGCACGCCAATGGTCATATCATCCTCATCGTTGGTGTCATATGTGATCAGCCGGTTACGACCCTGCGAAATAGCGAGCAATGCCTTGCGAAGAGCGTCCCCTTCCAGGCATCCCCCGCTGATTGCTCCTGTAAGTTCACCTTCATCACTCACCAACATCCTTGCCCCGGGCCTCCTGTAAGAAGACCCATCCAAATACACCACAGAAGCCAGCGCAACTTTCTTGCCGGCCAGAACAGCGGCGTCATATGCTTTTACAATTTCCTTTAGTTCCTTCATGGGGAGACTTATATCTTCAATGTACTACATTCCCTCCGGAGGAAGACCCAATTCCCTCGCCCGAATATATTTCTCAGGATCTTTCTCAAATTTTACTTTGCATCCGTCACAACAAAAATAAACCTTCTCATCCCGGTACTCCACAATGTGCCGGGGATTCGCCATATCCACAGGAACACCGCAAACAGGATTGGAATAGTATTGCGGCTGCCCTGCCGGAATTTCCGCCTCAAGCTGTTCCATAAGCGTTTGGGGCAGACTATTCTTCACTTGTATAAGCTCTGCCATAATGCTTATCGCCACTTCATCAGGTTGCTTGGCACTAATGTCTATCCCGGCTGGAGAATGCAGCTTTGCTGTGGCCATCTCTCCTAACCCCACATCATGCAAGTACTGACGGATCACCACCACTTTCTTACGACTTGAAACAAACCCTACATAACATGATTCTTTTTGCAAAGCCTGCGTCAATGCCTTTTCATCCTGGTCACCCTGGGTGGCAACCACGATGAAGGATCGCTGTGTTGTCTTAATATTACGAAGATCAAGTTGCGTGATCAGCTCATCTACTTTGTCAAAAGTATGCAGGTTGGCATCCTCGGCCACACCGGTTACACGAAACTGCATCGCTTTGGCGATCCTTACAATTGATTTGGCGATCTCGGTCTTGCCGATGATCACAAGATGTGATGGGGGCATAAATGGTTCGATAAAAATGTCAACCTGACCCTCGCTGTGACAGGTCATCCGATAATCCACCACCCCATCGGTACGGGGTGTGTCTTGTAAATATTTTCCGATTCTAACCAGCCTGGATTTTCCGCTCCGGATCGCTTCTGCAGATTCTTTCAATACAATGCCTTGCACACAACCTCCGCCGATCCATCCGGTCATCTTACCATAACGGTTCACCAGGGCTTTATCCCCCAGTTTACTACTACTGGGTGCTTCCCGCCTGACCACAATGGATATAGCATAAGGCTCCTGTTTTTGCCGGATCGTAGCCACCATATCGTAAAGAGACTCATGCATTCATCAACATATTTTCCAGTTCAAGTAAGCTTTCAAGGCTATGCGCAGACCTAAAATCATCTACCGAAGGAAGGGCAGCCTGCATGCCCCTGGCCAATGGCTGGTAATTCTTCATTCCCTTCAATGGATTCAGCCAAATTGTCCTCTTTGCGCGTGAATGGATTCGCTGCAAAGCTGAACCAAGTAGCGTTACATCACCAGTGTCCAGTCCATCACTCAGGATCAGTACCGTAGGGCTTCCATTCAGCATCCGCTTTCCGAACATATCATTGAACTGTTGCAGGCATTCCCCGATCCGTGTACCACTGCTCCAGTGGTCGGTGTGGCCTTCCAGGTTTTTGAGTACGGTTTCAAGCTGATGCGATTGAAGACCACGGGTGATCCTTTTCAATGAAGTACTGAATACAAACGCTTCCAATTGCCTGAAATGGTCACGTAAGGCACAAATGAACCTGAGTAAGAAAAGTGAGTACTTATCCATGGAACCACTTACATCCAAAAAAATCAGCAGTCGCTGTTTCCGGGGTTTTCTGGCCCTATGGAAAAGTCTAAAGGGTTCACCTCCCGTGGCCATACTACGATGAATGGTTTTCCTTAAATAGAGCTGTCCTGCTTTCTGGCTGAATTTCATTCTCCTGCGCATCCGCACTGCCATCTGCCTGCAGAGCTTTCTGGCGATCTCCTCCAGCTGCTCAGCTTCAATAGCTGTCAGTAAAGAGAGATCGGCCTTTTTAAGTCTTTCCACCTCATTGGCTCCGGTAGTATGTTTGGCTTCTTCCTCCTCCTCGCGTGCAGGCAGGTTTCCGGAACCTAGCATTACCAATGAAGCATTCGTTTTCTTGTTCACACTGCCCTGAAGGGTAACCTCGCCTTTCCTCTGGTCAAGATCAATGGGGTTGGTGTTCCAATACAAGCTGAACAGTTGATCAAATACCAGGATCTCTTCAGGTGATGTACAGAATAAGCTGCGCAGTCCCTGACGGAAATGGGCTTTCTCCAAGAGTATCCCCATACTGGCCGCCTTAAGGGCATCCTGGGTTTCCTGGATGCCAATATTGAGTCCGTGATCTCTGGCAAACTGTGCAAAACCAACGATGCTTTCCGAAAGACTTGCTGATTGAAATGCCTGCACTTTTCCCATATACTGCAAGTTAAATTACCAACTGTGCTTTCGCATCAGTTCGATGTCTTCGGCCGACTTCAATATTGCACCCAGGGTTTGGTCTATCGCCTTTCGGTTCACCTCCCGGTGACCCAGTACCATCAGGCTTTGTGCCCAATCGATGGTTTCACTGATGCCCGGTGTCTTCATGAGTTTCTGCTCTCTGAAGAACTGTACTTTTTCCACGACACTGCGAAGCAGATCATCTTCGATATCAGGAAGACGCTTCCTGACAATCGCCATCTCCTTGTCCAGATCCGGATACCCGATCCAGTGATAGAGACATCTCCTTTTCAATGCGTCACTAAGTTCGCGTGTCCTGTTAGACGTAAGGATCACATAGGGCTTATGCGTTGCCGTATACGTACCCAGCTCCGGAATGGTGATCTGGAATGCTGAAAGGAGTTCCAACAAAAATGCCTCGAACTCCTCATCACTCCTGTCCAGTTCGTCAATCAAGAGTACTGGCGATCGGTCTTTCTGTAAAATCGCTTGCAGCAATGGACGTTTCAACAGGTAGTCCTCACTGAAAATCTTTTGCTCCTGTTGGGCGGATGACCCGGCCATAGACTCCTGCAGTCGGATGCCAAGCAATTGCTTCTGGTAATTCCATTCATACACTGCCGCGTGCACATCCAGGCCTTCATAGCACTGAAGACGGATCAAGTGCGCTTCCAACCATTGTGACAATACCAGCGCAACTTCCGTCTTTCCAACGCCCGGTGGTCCTTCCAGCAATAATGGCTTATTGAGCTTCAACAGCAGGAAAAGCGAAGTCTGCAAGTCTTCATCGGCCACATAATGATGGCGATCCAGAAACGCGCCTAGCTGTTCCGGATTCTTAAGTTCTGTCATGGATCAGGATTTCCCTCCAAAAATACCCTTAATCACACTACCCATCATGGCACCGGCACTGAGCGACCCGCTCACTTCCTTACCATCCAGCTGGTTCTTGAAGTTGCTTACAAACTGGTCAAACACATGTGAAGTGGCATCCGTGACCAGCCTGCTGCCAAACTGCGCGAGCATGCCCTGCACTGTTACGTCCATGGACACATTCACCTCCGTACCACCATCTTTTTCGTTCATGGTAGCATTGAGCAGCATATCCGCACCACCCTTACCTTTTACGTCTGTCCCTGCGCCTTTCATCTTCATGGTATGTGTCCCGGCATTCCTTTCAAGAAAGCTGATCGTCCCACCATATTTGGCCTTAACGGGACCAAACTTGAGTTCCACTTCGCCTTTGAAATTATCCGCATCCACCATTTCCGTAAGGGAGGCGCCTGGCACACAAACCACGATCTTTTCCGGGTTAGTGATATTCGCCCATACATCCTCCAAAGGATGGGCCACTTGAAATGTCTTTGATATTGTTGCGTTCATCGCACTCGTTTTTTAGGTAATGAAAAAAACGTGAAAGGCCCGATTCCTCAGCATTATCACACATGCACGAGCCTTTCACGTTTGTAACTGGATCACTTATCGAAAACACCCTTCTCTTTCAGCGCCTTGAATACTTTGAATGGCGTGATGGGAATATCCAGGTGCGTGATGCCAAAAGGCGAAAGCGCATCCACGATCGCATTGGCAATGGCGGGAGGCGCCCCAACGGTTGGTGATTCGCCCACACCTTTTGCACCGATCGGATGATGCGGTGAAGGTGTGATGGTATGCCCTGTTTCCCAATTGGGAGATTCTACAGCAGTGGGCACCAGGTAGTCCATGAAAGTACCATTCAGGATATTACCGGCCTCATCATAAATGAGCTCTTCATACATCGCCGGAGCGATGCCCTGGGTAAGACCTCCGTGCACCTGGCCCTGGACGATCATCGGGTTGATGATATTGCCACAGTCATCTATCGCCACAAATCTCCTCACCTTGATCTCACAGGTTTCTATGTCTATATCCACTACGCAGATATAGGCACCTGAAGGGAAGGTCAGGTTCGGGGGATCATAGTAATGCGTAGCCTCAAAGCCCGCTTCCATACCCTGCGGATGATTGGTATAGGCCGCGAATACGATCTCCTGGATGGTTTTGGCCTTATCTGGCGCGCCCTTCACAAAAAACTTACCGGGCTCCCATTCCAGATCATCCTCACTTACCTCCAGCAGATAGGCTGCGATCTTTTTTGCCTTATCCCGAAGTTTACGTGCGGCAATCGCTGCAGCTGCACCCGCGGTTGGCGTACTTCTGCTGGCATACGTACCAAGGCCGTAAGGGGCCGTGTCTGTATCCCCTTCTTCGATGGAAATATTCTCAGCAGGAATGCCCAGCTCTTCAGCAATAATTTGCGCATAGGTGGTCTCGTGGCCTTGGCCCTGGCTCTTCGTTCCGAAGCGGGCGATAGCCTTACCAGTTGGATGCACGCGGATCTCAGCACTGTCAAACATCTTGATCCCAAGTATATCGAAATCCTTGGAAGGCCCGGCCCCAACGATCTCCGTGAATGTGGAGATCCCTATACCCATCAGCTCACCTTTCGCCCTTTTCTCTGCCTGCTCCCTGCGCAGTTGTTCATAGCCAACTGTTTCCATGGCTTTTTGCAGGCCCGCATGGTAATCTCCGGAATCATAGATCCAGCCGGTAGGTGAGTGCCAGGGGAAATCCTCTTTCTTGATAAAATTCTGCATGCGCAGATCTGCAGGATCCTTCCCAATTTCAAAAGCAAACCGGTCTGTGATCCTTTCTATGGCGTGAACCGCTTCGGTTACACGGAATGAACAGCGATACGCTACTCCGCCGGGCGGCTTGTTGGTGTACACCGCATCACACTCCATATAGGTAGTGTCATAGTCGTAACTGCCTGTGGCAATGGAAAACATACCTGTAGGAAATTTCGACGGGTTGGCACTGGCATCGGTGTAGCCATGATCCGCCAGGATCTTGAAACGAGTGCCCAGTATCTTGCCGTCTTTAGTTCCCGCCATCTCGGCCGTGATATGGTAATCACGTGCAAAGCTATCGGCTTGAAGATTCTCGCTTCGGTCCTCGATCCATTTCACGGGTTTACCTACCAGGAAGGACACTGCAATTGCGATCACATATCCGGGATACACAGGTACTTTTCCACCAAATCCGCCACCGATGTCCGGAGAGATTACTCGCACTTTCTCTTCCGTCAATCCCACATGACCCGCCACCAAGGCAATGACGGTACGTATCGCATGGGGCGCCTGCGTGGTCATATACATCGTTAGATGATTGTTGACCTTGTCGTAGTCCGCAACACACCCGCAAGTTTCAATAGATGCCACATGGATTCGCGGAATATGCATCTGCTCCTTCACCACAACATCTGCTTTCTCAAAAAGGGCATCTGTCTTGGCCTTATCACCCACCTTCCAGTTCCAGATATGGTTGTCCTTCTTCCCTTCCTTGTCTGAGCGCAGCACCGGTGCAGAAGGATCCAAAGACTTGAAAGGATCGATGACAGGTTTCATGGGTTCGTATTCCACAGTAACTGCCTCACGTCCATCCCTGGCCGCATATTTAGTGGTAGCAATTACGGCCGCCACTTCCTGGCTTTGGTACATCACCGTATCCGTTGGCAATACCATCTGGGTATCACTCATCAGGGTGGGCATCCAGTGCAGGTTATACTTCTCAAGATCCCTGCCGGTGACCACAGCCACCACACCCGGTACTTTCAAGGCTTCCTCGATATTGATCTTTTTTATTTTGGCATAGGCATACGGGCTGCGCACAATATCCATATACAACATACCTGGCAATTTGATATCGTCCACATAGTGGCCCTTACCCTGTATGAAGCGTGCGTCCTCCTTACGTTTTAGGGAATGCCCCATTCCCCCTATAGCTTTCGAAGTCTTACATTGAATCATTGTAATGCGTTTTGTTCATGAATAATGTGGTCAAACAAATTCCGGCTCCGTGGAAGGCGTTTCCTCACCCCGCATCTTGGCACCGGCCCATTTGACAGCCTTGACAATGTTGTTATAGCCGGTACATCTACAAAGATTGCCGGATATCCCCCACCTGATCTCATCCTCAGTAGGATTATTGTTGTGCTCCAGCAATTCTTTACAGCGCATGATCATGCCCGGTGTACAGAAACCGCAATGAAGACCATGGTTCTCCTTAAAGCCTTCCTGCAACGGATGCAGGGGTCCTCCTTCCGGAGCAAGTCCTTCAATAGTAGCCACTGCTTTTCCGTCTGCCTGCACAGCCAGTACTGTACAGCTCTTGACGCTCTTGCCATCGAGCAGGATGGTGCAGGCGCCGCAGCTGCTGGTATCACAGCCAATATGTGTACCCGTAAGGCTCAGGACCTCCCTGATCATATGAACAAGCAGCAGCCTCGGTTCAACTTCAAGTGAATGTTCTGTGCCGTTTACTGTGACGTTGATCGTTTTCGTCATCGTTGTTGGTTTTAACTATTTGTGAATTATGATTTTGCGCGTTCAGCAGCCTTGAGGATCATCCTTTTCACCAATACCCCCGTCACATGGCGCTTGTATTCTTCGGAACCCCTTAGGTCTGCACTTGGGCTGCAATCCTCCGAAGCATACTTCGCAGCAAGCGCAATATTCTCGTCTGTGAGTGGTTTGCCCACAAGCACTTCCTCGCTTCGGCTTGCACGTAATGGAACAGGATTTACATTAGTAAGCCCTATGCCAGCCGATGTAACGGTCCCATCTTTGCCAAGGGTCAGCTGAACGGCAACTCCGGAAGTGGCGTAGTCGCCCACTTTCCTCTCCAGCTTATGATATGCACTTCCGGTACCAACAGGAGGAACCGGTATCCTGATCTCCGTGAGGATCTCTCCTTGCTGAATGGCCGTCATGTAAAACCCATAGAAGAACTCATCAATAGGCACTACCCGTTCACCATCAGCACTAGTGATCACAACGGTTGCGCCCAGCGCGATCATCACGGCCGGGTGATCATTAGCCGCATCCCCATGCGCCAGGTTACCACCAATGGTGCCCATGTTGCGTACCTGTGGGTCTGCAATCAATTTGGTAACGTCTTTGAAAATGGGAAATATCTTAGCCAGGATCTCTGAATGTTCCAACTGGGATTCTCTCACCAGTGAACCAATCCTTACAACTTCCCCCTCTTCCTGAATATCAGACAGGCCGGGGATATTGTTGATATCAATTAGATAACCCGGTGTGGCAAACCGGAGTTTCATCATCGGGATAAGGCTGTGGCCTCCCGAAAGCACCTTAGCTTCATCACCGTACTGGTTCAGCAGGGCGATCGCCTCCGCTAAACTGCCTGGTGATTCATACTGGAACGACTGAGCAATCATCGATTTTTTATTTAATGGTGAGGGATCAATGATCCGGAGCTACCCATTGGAAGACCCGGTTTATGTTTAATTGAGAATAATGTTCACTCTACACCAATTGCTTCGATGAACCCGGCAGGAGTGTCTTCAACTGCCTCCAGGCCCAATAAAAGCTTCCATTCAGCCAGACTCCAGCAAAAACAAACAGCACACCTGCATAATACATGAGCAAACCGCCCACCCATATCACACTCGTGAGTACCATGCAGCACCCCAATAATGATATCGCAAAAGCATACCTGGTCCTTGCCCCCCTTTGGTTCAATGCAATAGACACTAGCGTAACCAATCCAAGTAATGCGGAAAAAATAATGGTAACTGGAGAAGTATGGGTTGTGGTGGATTCTAGTATCACCCCCTCACCGCACAACATTGCTGTAGACGAATACGCTACCATACAAAAAGGACACTTTGGAAGTATCGCCATGAATAATCCAGTGGCGATCCCCCACTTGCCTTTAGCGGGCTTTTCCTCTGTAGCGGAGCAAGCGTTGCATGGCATATCCATGGCAGACAGCAATTTGAGCATTGGCAAAACCAACTTGTTTACGGAATGTTCAAGCAACTCAAAAAAAAACACATATGTAAAAAAACAAGTGTGTATTTTCTACACAAAAATACCGTGTCACTATTCAATACTTCGGTGGCTGTGATGTTTTGGATAACTCGCAACAAATACCAATTCAAACATTTTCAATAACCATCCAACCTGGTATCTACCCTTTCTTAAATGGCGGTTGATCCACAAACGGCTGCTTCCGCACCCGCACACCAGTAGCCTTGTACAGTGCGTTAGCAACGGCACCTCCCGTTGGCGGAAGGGCTGGCTCACCAAGGCCTGTAGGATCGATGCCATTATTTATGAAACTCGCATCCACATCCGGGATCTCAGACATCCGGATCAGCCTGTATCTATCGAAGTTTTTCTGCTCCGGCTCACCCGCCTTGAACACCAACTTACCAAACATCGCATGTCCATACCCATCAACGATGGCACCCATCACCTGCTGCTTTGCACCACTTTCATTGACCACCACACCGCAATCGGATACGGCATAGATCTTCTTGATCTCGGGCTTACCATTCTTCACCACCATCTCACAAATCTGCGCCACATAGGATGCATGCGAGAAATACACACTAAATCCCTGGAACACATCTTTCTTCTTACCCCAGCCTGCTTTTTCTGCAGCTGTTTTGATCACCGTTTCCATCCTCGCGATATCATAGCGGATAGCACCCACTGGTTTCTCTTTTGCCTTTTTCAACAAATCCAAACGCATCTGAACCGGATCTTTTCCTGCAGCCTCTGCTACCTCATCCAGAAAACTTTGTTCTGCATACGCAAGGAAATTGGTAACCGGCGCGCGCCACGCACCCACCGTGATGGGCGTTACGTGATTCACGGTCTCCATAAGGTAGTTATCAACCGCGCCAGCAGGAAAATTATCCTGTCGCAAACTGTTCCCCTCGTTCAACCCAACACCTTTACATTTATATGCGATGATATTTCCGCTTGCATCCAGTGCCGCTTCAAAACGATACCGCACCGCAGGTCTGTAAGAACCTCCCGTCATATCATCTTCCCTGCTCCAGATCAATTTAACGGGCTTCTTGATCATGGACGATATTTGTGCTGCCTCAACTGCGTAATCAAACTTCAGCCTTCTACCAAAACCGCCACCCAGCCTGGTGATATCTACTGTGATCTTGTCTTCCGGAACTTTCAAGAGATCGGACACTGCTTTACGTGCAGCCTGTGGTGTCTGGGTTGGACCGATGAGCTCAATCCCGTCTTCCGTTACATCGGCAAAAAAGTTCATCGGCTCCATGGGATTGTGCGGAATGAATGGACACTGATATTCCGCTTTCACCACTTTAGCCGCAGATGCAAATGCTGCATCCACGTCTCCATCCTTTCTTTTCGTTTGTGCCTGACCGTTATCCATCAGGTCCGTGAAGATCTTTTCATGATCCGTACTGCTTTCGAGCGCCTTGTCTGCCTCGTATTCCACCTTCAACAATTTCTTCGCCTTCATCGCTTCCCATGTGCTCTTAGCCACCACCGCAACATTATTGTTAAAGGTCACCACATCCAACACGCCTGGAGAAGCTTTGGCTGCATCAACCGATGTGCTCTTGATCTTTGCCCCAAATGCTGGCGGACGCTGGATCACCGCGTACACCATCCCATCCCGGTAGAAATCCAGCCCAAACAGTGGCTTACCCGTAACGATATTTCTATTCTCTACATTCCTGATCGGCTTACCGATGATCTTAAAGTCTTTAAAGTCCTTTAATGCGATATCCTTCGGTACTTCGAGTTTTGAAGCGGTTGCTGCCAATTCTCCATAACCCAGTTTCTTGCCTGAGCTATGCAACACAAACCCGTTCTCGGTTTTGCATTCCGATACGGGTACGCCCCATTGCGTTGCCGCCGCCTGTATGAGCATCTGCCTTGCCGTGGCACCGGCCGTGCGCAGCCTCTTCCAGGAATGCGGAATAGCGCCCGATCCTCCGGTCAGCTGTCTATCAAACCGCTTGGTATCCAGCGGTGCCTGCACCACTTTCACCTTGGTCCAATCAGCATCCAACTCTTCTGCCACGATCTGTGCAAAGGATGTCCGGATGTTCTGCCCTAACTCTGGATTCGGTGAAGCAATAGTAACGATGCCATCTTTAGCGATGGACAAATAACTATTAAACCCAGTAACGTCTATATCGGGATGCAATACCTGCAGCATCTGTTCCGTAGCGCCGGCTTCTTCAAACCAGCTGAAGCCGAGGAACAAACCGCCGCTTGCGAGCGTTGCCTGGCGAAGAAAATTTCTCCTGCCCTGATGTAAGGTCTTGTTCATGATCATTTGGTTTTAGTGCTGGCCACTTGCACGGCCTCGCGGATCCTGTGATAAGCACCACAACGGCAGATGTTGCCGTTCATCGCGCTTTTAATTTGTTCCATGGTGGGCTTGGGTACCTGCTTCAAAAATGCGGCGGCAGTCATGATCTGCCCACTCTGGCAATAACCACATTGCGGCACATCCACTTCTTCCCAGGCTTTCTGCACGGGATGATCGCCGTTGGCCGACAATCCTTCGATGGTCGTAATTTTTGCAGCACCTACAGAAGAGATGGGCAGCAGGCAGGATCGCATGGCAGATCCATTCATGTGGACCGTACAGGCACCACACTGGCCCACGCCACAACCATACTTGGTTCCCAATAACCTGAGGTGATCCCTCAGCACCCACAGCAGGGGCGTATCCTCGGCCACATCCACTTTCAGGCCTTTGCCATTGACAGAGAGCGTATACACTGGCATATCGGTCGTTTTTTTAAAGTTAGTGATTTATTGGAAGGCAATCTCTCCAAGAATAGATGACGAAACATTGGAATTCCTCGCTGGTTCAAAGATATTTGTGGTATGAAGCGATTATTGGTTGCCTGCTTAGTGTTAGCAGGCCTGTTCTCCTGCAACAAAGATTCTGTGTCCCAATCCGGCAGCTTTGCCAAAGGGGGCGATGTGGGCTGGCTGAGCGAGATGGAAGCCGCCGGGATCAAGTTCCGCCATAAATCCGGCCAGGAGGATGATCTTTTCAATATCCTCAAAGGCGTGGGTATGAACAGCATTCGCCTCAGGGTTTGGGTGAATCCAACAGACGGCTGGTGTAACCAGGCAGATGTGGTGAAACAAGCGCTCCGGGCCACCCAGGCGGGAATGAAGGTGATGATCGATTTTCACTACTCTGATTGGTGGGCGGATCCCGGCAAACAAAACAAACCCGAAGCCTGGAAAAGCCTGGACCAGGCCGGTCTTCTTGCTGCCATCGATACACATACCCGGCTGGTACTCACGGCGCTGAAGAATGCCGGCGTTACACCAACCTGGGTGCAGGCGGGCAATGAAACCAATGACGGCATGCTCTGGGAAAACGGCCGCGCCTCCAAAAACATGGCTGCCTTTTCTGCAATGGTGAACGCTTCATACAAAGCCATCAAAGAGGTCTTCCCTTCCGCAAAAGTCATCGTGCATATTTCCAATGGCTACGATAATTCATTGTTCCGATGGATGTTTGATGGACTGAAAGCAAACAACACGAACTATGATGTGATTGGTATGTCTCTCTACCCCGATCCCAACAATTGGTTTGCTGCCAATGAACAAACCAACTTCAACATGAAGGATATGATTGCACGGTATGGTAAGGAGATCATGATCAGCGAAGTAGGTATGCCGGTGGATCAGGCTGATAAATGCAGGCAGTTCATTGAGGATCTGATGAAAAGGGTAAAGAACCTGCCCGACCAAAAAGGCTTGGGTGTGTTTTACTGGGAACCGGAGTGTCATAATGATTGGAAGGGTTATAAGCTGGGCGCCTTCGATAACCAGGGCAGACCCACGGTTGCGCTGGATGCATTTAAAAACTAATCGCTATTTCTTTGCTACATTGTAGCCTTAAAATCTGGATATGATGAAACGTATTCTGTTGCTGATGGTCATTGCCGCTAGTATTTTTTCTTGTGAGAAAGAGAACAACCCTGTTGCTCCACCGTATATGGATTGTAAGGCCGATGGGGGTGTTGTGGAATTCACCACAAGAAATGCGGTAGTGATTGGGTCTAATCTGCAGATTACTGGGCTCAACGCGTCAGCCACGGCTGTTTCATTATCCATCAACAACATCAGTGCCGGACAAACCGGAACATTCAATATTGGTGCAGGCAATTTCAATACCGCAGCATACACAGATGCCACGGGCGGGTACTCCGCTGGCGGCAGTGGTGGAAGTGGCCAAATAACGATTGTTACCAACAGTGGAGGCACGCTCCAGGGATCCTTTCAGTTTACGGCATTAGATCTCACCAGCAAAACGAAGGTGATCACTGAAGGTCGATTCATGATCTACTACTAAACAATGTACCAGCACAAGTCTTCCACAAGTGCTCACTGGCGATCAAGATTGTTCACGGTCATCTTTGAAAGTGATACAAAGGCAGGGAAGATTTTCGATATCGCTCTGCTGATCATGATCGTCATCAGCCTGATTGTGGTGCTGATCCAGGGCACACCTTCTTTGCTGGAAAAATACAATGATGAATTGTACCTGATTGAATGGGGCATCACCATCATCTTTACCATTGAATACATTCTTAGAATTCTTGCCGTAAAAGAGCCCTGGCGTTATGTATTCAGCATGTACGGCCTTATTGATCTGCTTTCGATATTGCCTACTTTTCTCAGCATCCTCTTCCCGCAAACGAGATACTTGTTGGTGATCCGTGCATTAAGGCTGATGCGTGTGTTTAGGATTTTCAAGCTGACCCATTTTGTGAAAGAAGGGATGGCTATTGTCAACGCACTGAAAGCAAGTTCTAAACGCATCCTCGTATTTCTGGCCTTCATCATGGTGTTAAGTGTGATCCTGGGTTCGATTGTTTACGTGGTGGAAGCGCCCTACAATGAGCAGTTTCATTCCATCCCGCAAAGCATTTACTGGTGCATCGTTACCATTACAACGGTTGGGTATGGCGATGTGTCTCCCATAACGCCCCTCGGCAAATTCATTGCTTCACTGATCATGATCCTGGGCTATTCCATCATTGCCGTTCCCACGGGCATCGTTACTGTAGAAATGTCTAAAGGTTTGAAAGCAGAACCGCTCTCCAACCAGACATGCCCTTCCTGTTCAAAGGAAGGTCATGATCATGATGCGAAGTTTTGTAAATATTGCGGCCAGCCTTTGCACGACTAGAATACCACTGTGACGACTGACCTCGGCAACAAAGAAATATAGACTGGCTTCTCTTTTGTACGGATCTCTGCAATAAGGCTTCTGGATTGCTCATTCTGCATGATCAACACCGTTTTTCCATCCGGACGAATAAATGCCACTTGATTGATCAGGTTATTGCTTTCTGATCCGATGCGCACGGAACCGGGAAGCACCCATTTGGAGGCATGGGCAATGATATAATACGCAACGTTCCTGTGCCACTGGTCTGCAGTGATGGTGAGTGCGCCCTTACATTCTGTGCAACCGCCCGGCGTGTGCGGTCCGTAAGCGAGATCGTTGGCCAGGTTCCACTCCAGAGCCACCCTGCTCCAATTGCGCATAGAGCCGATGACTACATTCTTCATGTGCCAATGCAAGTCGCCATCAAAATCTCCTTTAGCGCCGGTCCACTGTTCAGTGAAATAAAGATTTTTTTCCGGATACGCTTTCTTCACAACGGACAACGCACTGATATCTCCTTCGTACAAATGAAATGCCGATCCATCCACAAATGGTCTTGCTCCTTCGTCATTCAACACCGTCAGCGGATACTCCGGTTTGTTGCAATTGTGATCATAGGCGATGATCTTGGTGGTGATGCCTTCCGCACGAAACACAGGACCGAGGTGATCCCTGATGAACTGCGCCTGCTCCTCCGCCAGCATCACCATGCTGGGATTGTTCCCACCATGCAAGGGTTCATTCTGCGGCGTCATAGCGTCAATCACAATGCCTTCCGCTTTCATGGCCCTGATGTATTTCACGAGGTATTTTGCGTAAGTGCGATGATACTCCGACAATAGTTTTCCACCCATGGATTTGCCGTTGTCTTTCATCCACGTTGGCGCCGTCCAGGGCGTGGCCAGAATTTTCACACCTGGCTGAATGGCCAGGATCTGCTTAAGCAAAGGGATCAGGCCCGTACCTGATGTACCGTCTTTCGCCAGGGAAAATTTCAACAAACCCGTATCCGTTTGTCCTGCGGGCAGGTCGTCATAAGTGAATACATCGGGATTCAAATCTGAAGCACCCACACTGATACGGATATAACTGATACGTATACCCGAAGAAGAAAACAGTTCATGCAATAATTTCTTACGGGCATTTTCAGACATGGCCATGATCAGCTGTGCACTGCCGCCGGTGAGTGTGAAGCCTAAGCCATCAACAGTTTGGTAACGTTGTTCCGGATCTATGGTAACGATGGCATCAGGATTGCCATTGGGTGCGGTTTGTTTGCCTTTTTGCAACAAGACTTTTTCATCGCCGGTGGTTGTCCATGTGGTGACCTGTGCTGACACAGACACACAATAGAGCAAGCATATCCAAACTGCCATAATATTTTTCTGCATAACAAACGTTCATCGATATAAAAAAGCCACCCGTGGGTGGCTTCAAAAGTCAAGTTTACATGATCATGTTTACTTCTTCTCTTTCTTTCCTTCCATCACCATGCCATTGTAGTCGATTTTCATCGCTTCAACGTCAGTTCCATCTGCATTGCGCGTAAATGTAAAGACAGCCTGGCCCATCACATCAAAAGCTTCCTTTTTGTCTTTGATCGGCTCCAGGAAACCTTCATACTGACCACCAGCAAGGAAATACAATTTTGATTCACGCACCAATACTTCCAGAAATTCAAATGGTGCGCCCTCTATTTTGTATTTTCCTTTGTACAATGCGGTATCTGAAACCTTAAACCATGCGGTAGTATCCGGAGGAGTGGGTGTTTGCGCACTGGCATCAAATGAAATAACAAATAACCCAATAACAGCTAACAAAATAACTTTCTTCATACATAAACAGTTTCAGCCCAAATGTATCATTTCAAGGTTAAAACCACAACAGAAAATGGCGGAATGGTTGCCTGTAAGCCAGAACCGGTCAGTTTTGCCCCGCTAAAGGACTGTGGTTTGATCTTCTCCGGCTGCTGGATACTGTTGTGGTCCTGCACTTTGGCCGAGCTCAGTACTCGTCCAATAACGGAACCCAGTTTGCCGCCCCTGAAATCAAGGCTGATGTCCTGGGGTTTGGAAGCATCAATATTGACCAGGGTAATGTGGATCTCGCCAGCCTTGTTTTTAGATGCCGATACGGAAACAGCAGGTAGTTTCTCTTTCCCCATCACATAATCTGCCGTAGTCAATTGTACCGGCAGGAGCTGTGCATCCTGGTGAACATTATACATTTCCATCACGTGATAGGTTGGCGTAAGGATGATCCTCTCCTGGTCAGTCAGGATCACCGCCTGAAGGACGTTCACCATCTGCGCGATATTGGCCATCTTCACCCGGTCCGCATGGTTGTTGAAAATATTCAATGTAACCCCGGCCAGCATAGCGTCCCGCATCGTGTTTTGCTGAAACAGGAAACCCGGATTGGTACCGGGTTCCACATCGTACCACCCACCCCACTCGTCCACATAGAGTGCCACCTTTTTTTGGGGGTCGTACTTGTCCATGATATTGATGTGCCGGGTGACCAGTTCTTCCATTTGCAGGGCCCGCTGCATGGTGGTGAAATACTGCTGCTCCGTGAATGCTGTGGCAGACCCTTTTTCATTCCAATCGATCACTGCATAATGATGCAAGGCCACCGCTTCCATTAAATGACCCGGGACATCGCGCATCAACACTTCGGTCCATTTATAGTCTGAGCTGTTGGCGCCAGAGGCCACGCGAACAATTTTTCCATCATTGGTCCATCCACTCATGAAAGTGGCATATTGCCGATAGATATTGGCATAGAATTCAGGTGTCATATTACCCCCACAACCCCAGGCTTCATTGCCCACGCCCCAGTATTTGACGTTCCAGGGCTCTTTGCGGCCGTTTTTTTCCCGGAGTATAGACATGGGACTGGTCCCTGGCTTTCCATTTGTATATTCCGTCCAGTCTGCAAACTCCTGTACCGTGCCACTGCCTACATTACCGGAGAGATATGGGGCTGCGCCGATGCGTTCACAAAAATTCAGGAAATCATGGGTGCCGAAGCTATTATCTTCCGTAACGCCTCCCCACCAGCGGTTGACGATGGATGGGCGTGATTTTTTATCGCCGATGCCGTCTTTCCAATGGTAGGTGTCCGCGAAACAGCCTCCTGGCCATCGGAGCACGGGCACTTTGAGCTTCTTCAGGGCTTCGATGATATCATTGCGAATGCCATCTGTATTCGGAATATACCTTGCCGTGTCTCCAACATAGATCCCCTGGTAGATGCATCGGCCCAGATGCTCAGCAAAATGGCCATAAATATGCTTGCTGATGGTAACCGGCTGGGGCGGATCCAGCTGCACCACCGCCTTGTTTTGTGCATACGATGAAATACCCATGGCGAGGGCTCCTGCAAGAAAGATTGATTTCATGGGCAGAAGATAGTAATTTTGCCGCTTCTTAACCTTTCCTTAACTGGGGAGAAGATAGCTTTGGAGACTTTTTAAACATTGATATGAGATCATTATTGTTGGCTGTGGCTTTGATGTTGACGGGTACTATTGTTGTTGCGCAGAATAATCCCGAACCCAAGAAGAAAACCGATTGGAGCAAAGTGGATCTGGGTAAGCGGTCTGCGGATCATTTCATGATTCAATTTGGCTATAATGGCTGGGCAGGTGCGCCAGACAGCATCAACAACAAAGGATTCAGCCGCACTTTTAATGTGTACCTGATGTTTGATTTTCCGTTTAAAACAAACCCACGCTTATCAGTTGGCATCGGACCTGGTATCGGTTCAGACAATATGTATTTCGATGAAACCACCATCACCATCAATAATCGCCGGAATATTGAATTCAACAGGGACACCATTACCCAGTATAAAAAATATAAGCTGAACACAACCTACCTCGAGGTGCCTGTGGAGCTGCGCTGGTCCGCCAACCCGGCCAATATGAACAAAGGTTTCAAATTTGCGATTGGCGCCAAAGTAGGAACCCTGCTGGACGCAAAAACCAAGGGAAAGGTTGATCTGGACGCAGACGGTAACGGTGGCTACATCGAGAAAATCAAAGCAAAGCAGGTATTCAACGGCACCAGACTGGCGGCAATCGCAAGGGTTGGATATGGCAACCTCACTGTGTTTGGCACATACGCTATTACTGAATTCTTCAAAGAAGGCCAGGGCCCTCAGGGTATGAGGCCATTCTCGATTGGTCTCACACTAAGCGGTTTGTAGTATTTTTGTAGAAATTATCGTCATTGATCGACAAAAAACAGCTTCTTAACCAGGAGGAAAATGCCGTATTGGTTGGTGTGATTGGCAAGGATCAAACTGAAACCCAGGTGAAAGAGTACCTGGATGAACTCGCGTTCCTGGCAGAAACTGCTGGTGCCATCACCATCCGTAAGTTCACACAGAAACTCCCCCATCCGGATAGTCGCACCTACATCGGCAAAGGAAAACTACAGGAGATCAGCAATTATCTCAAGGGCAAAGACGTCAAGATCCTGATTTTTGACGATGAGCTGAGCGGTGCGCAGATCTCTAATATTGAAAAAGAAACGGGTGTAAAAACCGTGGATCGTAGTGACCTTATCCTGGACATATTTGCACGCCGCGCGAAAACAGCAAGAGCTCGTGCACAAGTTGAGCTTGCTCAGTACCAATACATCCTTCCGAGACTCCGGGGTATGTGGAAACACCTGGAAAGGCTGGGTGGCGGTATCGGTACCAGGGGTCCTGGTGAATCAGAGATTGAAACGGACCGAAGGATTGTGCGCGAAAAGATCAGCCTGCTCCGAAGAAAACTGACCGAAATAGAAAAGCAAAGTTTCACCCAACGCAAAGACCGGGGTGAATTCATAAGGGTTTCACTGGTAGGCTATACCAACGTAGGCAAGTCAACCCTGATGACCTTGTTGAGTAAATCCGAAGTCTTTGCAGAAAATAAATTGTTTGCCACACTGGATACCACCACTCGTAAAGTGGTTTGGGAAAACACACCTTTCCTGCTGAGTGATACGGTAGGGTTCATTCGTAAACTGCCACATCATCTCATTGAAAGTTTTAAGAGTACCCTGGATGAAGTCAAGGAAAGTGATGTCCTGCTGCATGTGGTTGACATCTCCCATCCGCAATATGAAGAACAGATCAATGTGGTAAAATCAACACTTGCTGAACTCGGATGCCAGGATAAGCCGAGTATCATGATCTTCAATAAGATGGATCAGTATGAGAAAAACACCTTTGATGAATGGCTTGATCCGCAAGTGAAAGAAGAGATCCTTCGTGATCTGAAAGAACGATGGGAAAATGAAACACAGCATCACTGCGTCTTTGTGTCGGCCACGGAGAAAAGAAATATCGATGGGCTACGAAACAGCATCATGGCTAAGGTGAAAGAACTCTATCAAATCCGCTTCCCATACAAATCGGAATTCTTCACCTGATGGCAGGAAAAATGGAATGGCACAAGATTGCAGCAGATGCTGAGGAATTGATTTTTGATTCCAATAATATCACTGTGATCAACTGCAACAACAAGCAGGTTTGTATTGCTCGTTTTAAGGATCGGTTATTTGCATTTGCTTATCTCTGTCCACATGCCAGCGGTATCATGGCCAACGGATACATTGATCCATTGGGCAATGTGGTTTGTCCTATCCATCGGTACAAATTCAGTATGTCCAATGGAAGAAATGTCAGCGGAGAAGGATACCATTTGAAAACCTACCCTATCGAAATAAGGGGAGAGGGTGTCTTTATGGGTATGGAGAAATCTGGTTGGTTGGGATTTTAAGTTCTGCGATCTTTACGATTGATTTAGTTTATGCACGCATACATCAAACCACTTCGCAAGGCTTTTGAACTGATTGCCGATAAAGACATGGCCAAAGGACAGCAGGCCTATATGAAAAACCTGTTTCCATTCTTCGGGATCAAAACAGATGACCGTCGCACTATTACCAAAGCGCATTTTAAAGAGAAGGGTCTGCTGGATGAAACTACATTATATGAAGTAGTGAAAGAATTATGGGAACTCCCCAACCGGGAATACCAATATGCCGGCCAGGAATTATTGCATTTCCATCGCAAAACATTTACCATACACACTATCAAATGCATTGAACACTGCATCACAAACAAAAGCTGGTGGGATACGGTAGATGCACTCAACACCATGGCGGCAGGTGTATACTTTGAGCATTTCCCGCAAAAGATCTCATCGGTTACCGGCAAATGGAACAGATCCGATGACATGTGGCTGAATAGAAGCAGTCTGTTGTTTCAATTGAAATACAAACAAAAAACAGACACGGCATTACTCGCTTCATATATTGAAACCCTTGCGCCTTCTAAAGAATTTTTCATCCGGAAAGCGATTGGCTGGATCCTGCGTGAGTATGCGAAAACGAATCCGGAATGGGTGCAAGAGTTTGTAGACACCCATGAACTTTCTGGCTTAAGCAAGCGTGAAGCATTGAAAGCTATTGGCTAATGGCTATTAGCCAATAGCTTCCCTACCCTTCTTAACTGTCTTGCGTGGTGTTTGGTATGCAGCTCTGTAAACATCATCCACTGTTCGGCATTCAACAACCCCATCCTTGGGTGCTTTACTTTCTGATGGGGAGATGCCTTCTCTGCCATCGATATCAATTCAGGTAAATCCTTTCGGAATTGATCAATGAGACCCTGAGCTTGCGCCTTATTGATCTTTTCAACGAGATGTTCCAATTTGGGTGGCACTTTAAACTTCATCGTGGGCGGAAACCGACGGAAAAACAACACAAGCCGGTAAGGGATTCCCAGTGAATCTTTGTTCTCGATCGCCTGTCCATTCGCGCATTTTTCGATGATAGGACGCATCAACATATTAGAACGGAAAATATGCGCAAATACCTCTGCATAACTCCAAACCCCGGGAGCGGGTGTTCGTTGGAACTCCGTTTCTGAAACGCTGTGGAGCAACTGCTGGTAACTGTCTACGGTAGCCGAGATCTCTTTTGATATACTTGATAAACTCATAATGCAGAACTGTCTTTGGGTATTTCTTCCTGCCGGTAATGTTCATGCAATTGTACCGGTTTTTTGGGTGGCTTCATCTTCATTTGCAAAACATCCACCAGGAAAGCAAAGGCCATCGAAAAATAAATATATCCCTTCGGAATATGGAAATCCATGCCTTCGGCTACCAGCGACATCCCGATAATCAACAGGAAGCTTAATGCAAGCATCTTAAATGCAGGATGCTTGTTCACAAAATTGCTGATGGGTTCAGCGGCAAACAACATGATAACAACAGTGACCACCACGGCCACATACATCACCCAGAGTTCTTTGACCATGCCTACTGCAGTGATGATCGAATCCACGGAAAACACCAGGTCCAGCAACAGGATCTGGCCAATCACCTGGTTGAAGGAACTGGCCTTGATGTCTTTGGATTGGTCGCCCTCTTCTCCTTCCATTTTATGATAGATCTCTTTCGCACTTTTATATAGCAGGAAAAGTCCACCCAACAAAAGAATAAGATCCTTTCCGGAGAATTCATTGCTGCCAATGGTGAACAAGGTTTTTTCCAAACGAAGGATCCAGGAGATCACAGCCAGCAATCCGAGACGCATCACCATGGCGAGGATGAGACCAAGCCTTCGGGCCTTCTTCTGTTGGGCCTCTGGCAATTTTGAAGCTATGATGGAAATAAAAATGACATTATCCAATCCCAATACCACTTCCAAAGCGATCAATGTAAACAGGGCGATGATTGTTTCCATGCTTTTTTATTATGATGAATGCGGCCGCACTAAACTGGCCACTACCACTAAACGATCTTCAATCAGATAAGTTCCGGAATGGACTATTGATGTCTCGATCATTTGGTAAAATTTCCCGGAGATGATCCGTTCCGGCAGGGCAATGATCAACCGGGAATCCTGGCCAAGATAATGATTGATCAGTTTCGCCAGCACATCAAAGCAATCCGGGTCATAGCTTACGTCACTAAGTACTACAATATCAGCAGGAGGATAGTCTGGAATATTCCAATCAGCTACCCGGCACTGCACATTGTCAAGCTGTAGTTTTCTTACATTCTCTTCAGCCCAGGCTATGGCTTCGGGTATGAGATCTGTGAGCACAACTTCCCTCGCCCATGCTGCGGCAACAAAACTCGGCAGGCCAATTCCGCCGCCCCATTCTATGACCGACTTATTCTTCAGCCAGTCTGCATGCTCCCGCAAATAACGCGTCATCGCAAAAGCAGCTGGCCACAGCCTCGTCCAGTATGGAAATGGGAACCATTCATCTTTGTCCGCAGAACTGCGGTAAACATCCTCCACCTCCCACGGATCAGGAACAAGGATTCTTAATCCTTCCGCTTCGATCCATTTTTGCCTATATGAAAAATCGTTCATATGCACAGAATAACTGACAACTTATCAACCCAACCGGTTTTTTGCGTTGAAACCCGCTTTCCGACTGGATTTCAGGGTGTAACTTTGGGTTACCTTTTTCACCTGTTTGTATAAAAGCCAAGAGAAAACAAAATACGATGATCCAGAAAACATACTATAAAACAAAAGATTACTGCAAAGTAAAGTTTAGCGCGAAGATTGAAGATGCTGAAACCATGGAGATCCTGGGTTTGAATAGCGACTGGGAAAATGCAGTGATCATGAGCAAGAAAAAAGATGGCACCTTCACCGCAGATGTCAATCTTCCTAAAGACACCAAGCACGAGTTCAAATATCGCATCAACCAGGCCATCTGGTCAAACGAGCCCGATGCAGATGCACAAGCACCAAATCAGTTTGGAGGTATTAATAGCGTTTTGTCGCTATAACCCAACGGATCAAAAGGTCGCAGGTTGCAGTTCGCAAGTTCGCAGGTTCACTGCGACCTCGCGACCTGCGAACTGCGACCTGCGAACTGCGACCTGCGAACTGCGACCTTGTATTCACTGCCGCATTCTCAAATTGCCTCATTGCTTCCTCGGTGTGATCACAATATTCCGATACTCAATCGGTCCATGATCTCCCTGTAACATGATCGGGCCGGGTTCGCTTTCTTCGCTGTCCAGTGCACCACCGGTAATGCCGGGAATCACTTGGTCGCAGATTATGGTCTTGCCATTGGCTACCACCGTAACCCGCCGGCCGATGATCGTGATATCATACACTTGCCACTCACCGGGTCCTTTCGTGAAACGCTGGTTGGGAATAATGTAACCATATATTCCGCCGATGCCCACATTGGAAGGCTCTTCGAGGCCATCTTCCACCTGCACCTCATACCTACCCCTTAAATACACACCGCTGTTGCTATGCGGGGGATATTTAAATTCGATGTGCAACTTGAAATCGGTAAACTTCTGATCCGTGATCAGGTTTGACCCCGAAGCCGGGCTCTTCAATACACCATTCTCTACCACCCATTGGTTCTTTGCACCGGAAGCATGCCAGCCTTCTGTATTCTTGCCATTCAACAACTTGATCGGTGCCCCCCAAGAGACCGTTCCTGTCTGTTCCAATGAAGGCGCACGGTTACCCGTAAACGAATATTTCTTTCCATCGGGCATAATCATTGTTCCTGTCATCTTATCGCCTGTCCATTGACCTTCTACGGTTAGGTCATTTTTCCCTGCTTCCCATTGCGGTGGTATAGCAAAACTAAATCCCGCACCATTGGTGTTTACCCGGGCTACAGGTCTGGCGCTTCCACCATCAGGTGCCACAAAGTATCCTACCAGCATATTTATGCCGGAATGCTTCACCTCCAACCAGGATGGTACTTCTTTCTGGTCGCCGCGGTCAACAGTAAGATCCCATCGGCCCTCCAGTTTCGGCTGCGCAAATCCGGCAACCGCAAGGATCATGAAAAAGGCAAGTAATCTGAGGTACATATACGCGCTTATTTTCAGGAAATTTAAGACTAATTTCAGTCTCCATTACAGGGAAAAGAAAGCCTCAATATGAAAATCTGTATCTACTGTGCGTCCAGTGATAAAATCAGTTCTGGTTATTTTGATGCTACAGAAAAACTGGCCTTAGCACTCATACAACAGAACATTGAAGTGGTGTATGGTGGCGGGAGTTCCGGATTGATGGGAAAGCTGGCCGATGTGATGCTCGCCAACGGTGGAAAGATCAAAGGGATCATGCCGAGGTTTATGAATGAAGTGGAATGGGCGCACAAAAAGCTGGAAGACATCGAGTTCACCGAAACCATGCATGAGCGAAAAGCAAAGTTCCTGGAAAACATAGACGGGCTGGTGGCTTTACCCGGCGGCACCGGCACACTCGAAGAACTTCTGGAAGCCATGACCCTGAAAAAGCTGGGGATCTATACCAAACCTATCGTTATCCTCAATACACTGAACTATTATGAACCCCTGAAGCTGATGTTACAGCAATGCGTAACCGAAAACTTTATGTTGGAACGTCATACAGACATGTGGACCTTCGTTGATGAACCAGATCAGGTGATCCCCGCACTATTGTCCTCAAAAACATGGGACAACAATGCCATCCATTTTGCGCGTGTCAGCTAGCACACGGGTTTTGTTGTTCAAAGAATTTTACAGTTGACAGGAATTTGACGCAAACTATCCAGCGTATCCTTTTTAAGTTTTTATGCTTACGGTCTTTTTGTGCGCCATGATTCACGCAGCATCTGTTGCATAAGATTGCTGGAACCATTTTGTCGCACTTTTCCTGCTGGCTTCTACCGCAGTCCTTGCCCAGAAACCCGTAAAGGAACACTACACTGTAAGCGGCGGCCTGCTGGGTGCAGCCAACCTGACCAAATTCACCGTGATCGGCAACCAGAACCTCGATTATAAAATGAAGTTCGGATGGGGCGCTGGCGGCCGGTTAAATATTCCTTTGGGTAAAGCGTTCTCCGTTGAGCCACAGTTGATCTAGAATTATTATGTCTACAATTCAGAATCCATCGGCGCATAGTTGGGTAACGGTAGCGCAAACTATCTTTCCGTACCCGTTCTGCTCAAACTGGATATCGGAAAGAATTTCGCCTTAACCGCAGGTCCTCAGTTTGACTTCCTGATGGGCATCAAAGATAAAAACAACAACAACGAAAAATCTGATTTCACCGGTACCCGTATCTCAGGTAATGTTGGACTCGAAATGTTTCCCCATGCACGTGTAACACCTTTTGCACGCTACATCTTTGGTTTCACCAACATGGACAACACCAACAATCAGAACACGCAAGGTGAGTTGAAGAATCAAGGACGGTGACGGCGTGATCGATAAAGATGATAAATGCCCTGACGTGGTGGGACTTGCCCGTTACCAGGGTTGCCCCAAGATCAACTTCAACGCTTCAGCTGTTCAGTTTGTAAGCGGAAGCTGCACGCTGACCACGGGTGCCAAGACGGAGTTGAATAAGCTGGTGAAGATCCTCAATGAAGCGTATCCTGACATGAAGATTGCCATCGAGGGCCATACAGACAATACGGGTAAGGCTGAAAAGAACCAAAGCCTTTCAGAATGCCGTGCCAATGCCGTAAAGAGCTACCTGGGGAGCAAGAAAGTGGCTGGGGATCGACTGAGCGCAGCGGGATTTGGTGAGGAAAAGCCTATTGCTGACAACGCTACCAAAGAAGGAAAAGCGCAGAACCGCAGGGTTGAATTCCATGTGAGTCAGTAACAAAAGTTGTAAACTTCTTAAAATACGATACAAAAAGCCTTGCATAAAGGCTTTCTGTGTTTTTGAAATGAACCATCTTAGCGGTCTGTTCCATAACCATCTAAATCAACCTTTATGTCATTAGATCTGCTTGGCCTCGTGAAAGGCTATTTTAACAACGATATGCTCAACCAGGCATCTTCCTTCCTGGGTGAGGATAAAAGTACACTGAGTAAAGGCCTGGATGCCATCATTCCAGCGTCACTCTCCGGGATCATCAATCAGGCTGAATCTGGTAATACCAATTCACTGATGAATCTTGCAAAAACAGCGTATGATAGCGGAATTCTTAACAACCTATCCAATTCCTTCACATCAGGTGGAGGGGGCGTACCATCTATTGGGCCATCACTGATCTCAGGATTGTTTGGAGATAAGTTCGGAGGGATAGCCAATGCGGTTTCTTCTTTCTCTGGCCTGAAAGGCTCAACTACATCGTCTCTATTCGGATCCGTTGTGCCCGTGGCACTGGCTGCCCTCGGAAAATATGTTGGAGACAATAACGCCACACCCAGTGCTGTGTCTTCTCTACTGAGCGGTATGAAAGGTTCGGTTCATTCTGCTGTTCCAAGCGGTTTAAACATTTCTAAACTCTTTGATCCCGCTCCTGTAGCCCATACTGCGGCTACCCACCGTCATACAACTGAACACCATCATACACCTGAACCAAAGAAAAACAGGAACCTCCTTCCCGTACTGCTTGCGGCAGCGGCTGGTATTATCCTGCTGCTTTGGTTGATGAAAGGATGCGGTGCAAAAAAAGAAGAAACAGTTGCACCAGTAGTTGAAGACACTACAGTTAAGAAAGAAGTGGTCACCGTAGTTAAGGAAGCACTGAAAGTTAAATTACCCAACGGTGTTGAACTGGATGCATACAAAGGTGGTATCGAAGACCTGCTGGTTGCCTTCCTGAATGATCCTGCCGCAACGCCAGGAAAAGACAACTGGTTTGATTTCAATGACCTCAATTTCAAATTCGGTACTGCTGAGATTGTACCGGAAAGCAGAAAAGAGGTTGACAATATTGTACAGATCCTCAAAGCCTTTCCAAATGCAAAAATCAAAGTTGGTGGTTACACGGATAAAGTAGGTGATGAAGCTGCCAACAAGAAACTGTCTGGCGAAAGAGCTACTGCCGTTGCAGCCGCACTGAAAGATGCAGGTGTTGGTGCACAAGTGGAAGGTGCAGAAGGATATGGTTCTGAATTTGCAAAATATCCGGCTGATGCGCCGGAAGTTGACCGGATCAAAGACCGCAGGGTTTCTGTATCCGTCAGGGCTAAATAAATTTCTTCAACCCTAAACCTACAAGTCTCCAGATTAACATCTGGAGATCTTTTTAATTTTTACCCTACCTTGCGTCTCGCAATGAAAATATGTACATTGTTGAAGATACCAGAACGAATATGAAAAAACTTGTCAAAGGAACCATTACCGTACTTTTTTTGTTCGGTATTGTTCATCAGATCCAGGCCCAGGACAACCATTATGCGTGGATGCAATATGGTTCCCGAAATTCCATCCTCTTTAATGCTGGTATCAGCAGATTCGAAGATCAGTCTGCAGTGATCATGAATCCTGCCACACTCGCCGAAGCAAAATCTTCAAGCTTCAACTTCAACACCAATATGGTGGGCTTAAACAACATCACGTTCAAAGACGGTCTGGGACAGGGTTTCACCGTCAAGAACAGCAACCTGAATGTGTTGCCAAGTATGGCTTCCGGCGTTTTCAAACCAAAGAATGTAAAGAAAAATATGACCTTCGGTTATGCATTGTACCATGCCAATACTGATAACCTCAATTTTACAGATCGTACAGAAAGAAAACTTAATCTGGTCAACGACATAGAAAGCCCAGGCGATGAAAATTATCTGGCGCAGTACTCGCTTGATAATCGCTTGGACGAATTCACCACGGTTATCGGTCTCGGCTGGCAGGCATCGGAACACATCAACATCGGTCTTTCCCAATCTTTTCTATACAGATCGATGGAGTCCCGTGAATCCTTTGCGGCCTACGCCATCCCCGATCCCAACGCGGGCGCCACCATTGACCTCGTTGGAGTCAACCTTGATTACTACGCCAAATACACCGCACTATCCGCCTTTACCAAACTGGGCTTTACCTACAAAACATCTAAATGGGATTTGGGACTGGTGATCACCTCCCCAACCCTTGGCATTTTCGGAAGCGGAAAAATCCTCGCAGACTATGCGTTGTCTAACTACAGACTTTCACAAGATCCTAATGTGAAACGAAGAAGTTTTCTTGCGAACGGGGAGATTGAAGATATCAAAGCGAAATATAAACACCCATTGAATGTGGCCCTCGGTGCGTCCAGGGCCTTCAAAACTTGGCGTATCTACGGTTCTGTAAGCTGGTATGCTGCCATCAACAGTTATACGGTCATGGATCCTGGTAAAGCTTCCTTTGTTCAGCCGCCGACGCCTGACAATGTATTTTTGACCAGCGTGGCCCTGAGTGTTAGAAGCGCTAACCGTACTGTAGTGAATGCATCTATCGCTGCGGATATTGAGCTGAAAAAAAACAGCAGGCTACTGATGTCTTTCCGGAATGATCAGCACTATACGGATTTTGAGCCCGACGCAGCAGGGAACGACCTTGCGATTAAAAAATGGGACAACTGGCATTTCACCATCGGCAACCAACGAGAATTCAAATCCAGTGCATTAACCCTTGGCCTCAGGTTCAACTATGGAGTCAATAAGGATTTCCCACAACCTGCAAGTTTCGAAGATCCAACCGAAGGAAATTTACTACAGGGCACAAGAGGCAAAGGGACCATCGTATCAACCGGAATTCAATTATTGCTCAGCTATTCATTCAACCTGGGCAACAAATAAATAAGTGGGGTAAATCAAGGGGTGCTGAAAAAGTATATCAGGAATAAGTTTCTACGCATATCAGTGTATGTAATCATAACACTGCTGGCGCTTTCCTTGATCGTACACCTCATATTTGCCTATCGGGCCAAAGAGATCATTCAGAATATTGTATCAGAAAAAACCGATGGCAAAGTTGATATCAAGATAGGCCGGGTAGGCTTTAGCCTCTTCCCCTCAACCCGTCTTGACCTGTCTAATACCCAACTGATCTTTCTGGATTCCATCGGCAAAAACAAGATCTATGACATCCAGTTCAAATATCTTGGTTTGCAGATCAATTCCATCACGGATTTCTTATTTCGTAAGAAATTACAAATTGATTTCCTCGTTGCCGAGGACCCGCATGTTCAGGTAAATTCATCGTTCAAGAAAAAAAAACAGGAAGGTAACAAGGCGGTTCATTTTGAGATCGGAAATATCTATCTGGCACTGCAGAAGATCGCCAAGGAAATGCAGATCAAAAGATTTGGCTTGATGAATGGCAAGGTGACGCTGATGAAACTCTCGCCCAACCAAACCACCATCAGCATCGGTGGTGTCAATTTCACTGCAAGAGATCTTTCCATGACCGCAGATACCAATGCTAAAGTAGAAAACAAACTACGGGCAGGGCGCCTTCACCTCAATACCGGTAAACAAGAGATCAAATTCCCGGAGGGCAACTATACGCTAAAATTTAACGGACTTAACCTCGATACGGAAGAGAAACTTGTCACCATCTCTGATTTTGCATTTATCGGCCAGGCAAAAGACAGCACACTTGGAAAGATAGAAGCAGGCTTCCGTCAATTCAGGATGTACAATCTTGATTTCTGGTCGCTCTATAATTCAGGCATCCTGCGCATTGACTCTCTGATCTGCATTGATCCCACCATTAAGATGGGTTTGGATATCAGCCCTAAGGCCAACAAACAGCAGGCATCACATCTATCGATAGAAAAACGCATTACCGGGATCACCGGAAAAATAGACATCCGGTACCTGAGTCTAAGAAACAGCACTTTCGATATCACTACCCGAAATAGAGATAAAATCAATCCTTTCCATTCATCGGGTAATGATTTTGAAGCCATCGGCATACGGCTAGACAGTTCAGCAGAGAAACCCATATCCATTGACAGGGTGAGTTTTGCGATCAAGAATTTTACTGAAGTAACCAGTGACAGCTTGTACAACATCAACTTTGACAGTGTTATCTTCGTCAACAGATCCATCAACCTGATCAACTTCAGGATTTCTCCCTCAGCTTCCAATAAATCTAAAGCACAGAAATGGTTGACGGTACCCAATTTTCAGCTGAAAAATATCAGCTTTGATCACCTGCTCAGTGAGAAAAAACTAAAGGCCGATGAGTTGCTTCTTGAAAATGCAATGGTCATTAACAATTTTGTTCCGAAGACGAAAAAAGCAGAAAGACCAAAACCACTACGTCAGATTATCGCCAGTCTGCACAAATCCATTGATCTGGAAAAAATCACCGTCCGGAAAAGCTCCATTGAAATGCAATCCGTAACGGATAAAAACAAGCGGATGACCGTTTATGGATTCAACTCTGTAATTTCCCTTGACGAAATGTTTGATGCATCAACCTATGAAATCATGGGCAGGTCGATTGGCGTTGTGCGGTTTGACTCACTTCACATCAGGGCCGGCAGCTACAATGTGAACTTCTCGGATGGAGAAATCCGGGGAAAAGACCGATTGATAGCAGCGAAACATTTGAATCTGGACAATCCGTCATCGGGAGCACGATCACATGCAAAAGACATCAAGATCCATAACTATCATTTTGATGACAGCTTCAACGAGGTATCTGTTGACTCGATCACTTTCTCTTATGGCAGCCTTCACTTAAGGCCACAGAAAGGGAAAAACCAGGAAGGCAAAAAAGCCCTTGAACTTCCGAAAATCAAATTGAATCTTTTCAGGGGCAGGGATATCAAAATAGACTTGAACCAGGGAGACAGCATGATCGTTAAAACCCATGTTAATCTGGTAGAAGGCAGGGGCATCAGTGTGAAGGATGAGAAAGTAAATATCGACGGTTTTAAACTTGATATGGACAGCCTCCTGTTGCAATCTCCCGGAGTGATGGCAAGAACGGGCCCTATCAAGATCATCGACGAACAAGCCTCTTCTATTACGGATGTAAAAATCTCGGTTAACCGCAACGGTAATATCATTAAAGCTACAGTTCCTTCCATCCGGTTTATTCCTGCCATTGCCCAAACCATCGAAAAAAAATATCCCATCATCCCTTCACTGGAAATGGATCAGCCGGTTGTTTCAGCACGGCTGGTATCCGGCGCACAAAGTAAAAATCAGGAAGACAAAAAACCACCGTCATTCCAACTGGGATCGTTGAAAATCACCGAGGGTACCTTTGATATTCACCAGCAGAACGGGAAAAAAAGTTTGCAGGTGAATACGGGGAAGATGGATATCAGCTTGAAAGACTTTACAAAAGATATTGATAACACGCTGATCAGTCTTGGGGAAACAAGCGTAAAGAGCAATAAGCTAAAACTGAATGTGAACGATAGTCTTCAGCTTTTCACCACAGAGGGACATCTGGAAATCGACATAGAGAAATTCGTGAAAGGGAAAGGCGAAGACAAGGAGTTGTTTCATGCGAATATTAAAAATATCGATGGCCTTAAGTTAAATCTTCATCTTGTCAATAAAAAAGGGAAGGAGATCGAGGTAAACGGATTTAGTCTTGGCGGAAGCAATATACTGCTGGACAGTCTTTCGGCAGGGCATGTGTTGCGCAGGATGAAAGATAATCCCAGTCTTCACGTGGGGGATATTAATTTTAAGAAGATCGATGAGAAAACACATCTTGAAGTATTCAACATCGGATTCACCAATGGCAACAAAACCATTAGTATAGACTCTTTGGTATTTCATCCATCCATGGACCGAGATTCTTTCAATCGGATGCAACAGTGGCAGAAAGACTACATGCAGGTAGTTACCGGAAAGATCAGGATCAGGAATTTCGACTTTGACCGTCTTTCGGCTGACTCATTGTACTATGCCGGACAGATTGAGATCAATCATCCATCGATTCATATTTATAAAGATAAAAGGCTGCCTTTTCAGGAAGGGATTATCAAGCCCTTACCGGTGGATATGTTAGAAAAGCTTAAGCAAAGAATACACCTGGACAGCCTGAGGATCATTGATGGAGACCTTACGTATGAAGAGTTCAATGATAAGACCAATAGCCTGGGCACCATCAACTTCACACATTTAAGTGCCAGGCTCAGGAACATTAAAAATTATGGGATTACCGCCACAGACAGCCTGCTGCTATCTGCAAATACCCTGTTCCTTGGGAAGGGATACTTGAGTGTTAGGTTCAGGGAATCCTATGCAGATTCCCTTGCAGGCTTCCTGTACCAGGTTAACTTGGGTGCAATGGACCTAAAGGAACTGAATGCCGTCATTGTTCCCCTTGCCTCCGCAAAAGTCACCAGTGGCTATCTGGATACCCTGCAATTGAAAGCCATCGGCAGGGAATATATTGCACATGGTAAGATGAAGATGCTGTATAGGGATCTGAAAGTTGAGTTCCTGAATAAAAAAGACCAGAAAAAGAAAACCATTGTCACGCGTTTTATCACCTGGGTGGCCAATGGCATCATCAAAGGTAAAAACACTTCAAAAACCGGGTCTGTTTATACCGCCCGTATCAGGGAAAGAAGTGTGTTCAATTATTGGATCAAAATAGTGTTGAGTGGTGCGCTCACTAACGCAGGCATAAAGAGCAATAGTAAACAAGACAAAAAATATAAAAAGTCTGTCAAAAAACTCCGCGTTCCGGAGATCCCGGACGTGGTTCTGTAAAAATTTATCTATGCAAAAGATGAAGGTTTCAATGTGGATCACTATCCTGTTGGTGGGCCTGTCTCTCAGCTTGCAAGCGCAAGACAGCAGTCTGTACAATAAACAAACAACCCAGATAAGGTTGTTGAACCCCTCCAATTGGTTACAGCAGGGAGAGAACGCGATCATTCAGTTTCAGAGTGAGCTCACCCTCGGTATTGATACAGTTTATAAGCATGAACAGTTGCTGCGCATGAGTAAGGATCTTGAGCTGATCACCAGTGATTTTGCAACCCATGGTGCTGTTATGCGAATCCGGTCCCTTGATGATGTGAAAGCCAAACTCATGCAGATGAAAATGGACGTGGAGAAATGGAGAACATCGGTCAGAAAACAAAATGACCTTCTCGCAGCCAATTATTACAATATCGAACAACTGAAGGTAGACAGCATCTGGCAAGAGATCAGAAATGACAGTGCGATTTGGGGCATCTATGAAAAAGAGTTTACCAGTCTTGAGGAAAATGTCACCAGAACCGAAAAGCAATACCAGGAAGTGCTCAAACGATCTGTAACTGCAGAGAACAACCTTAATAACATCAATTTCCTAATCAGCAATTTATTGTTGGGGGTAGAAAAAGAATTGAGGCAAAGAAGTTCAGCGTTGTTTCAACAGTCTCACCCCCCCTTCTGGAAAATCAATGGCAGTACTTACAAAGAAGGCATCGGCGAGGTGTTCATGAATACCCTTAAACAGAACCTTGAATCGCTGAAGTTCTATGGGAAAAACGCCTACATCAGGGTAATCTTATTTAGGATCATACTCCTCCTCATCACATTATTACCAATCTGGTATTTCAAGAAACACAAAAAGGAATTTGCGAATGACAATCCCAACCAGGCATATAAATTTGTACATAAATACACGGGAGCTTCTACCAGTAGTTTTGTATTGGTAATGGCTCCCATCATCTTTGTCAATTCCCCTCATATTTTCACGGAAGTCATCCTTGTGACCCTTTCTATTACCACTACGCTGATATTCCTGAAAGAACAACCCAATCTTAAAAGAAGTTGGTTCTATGCATTGTTGGGGATATACATCGTTCTGAAAGCAATGAACCTGATGGTTTCAGTAACATATTTCGGAAGATGGGTATGGTCCCTAAGTTTGGTTGGATTGATCCCATTATATTATGTGTTCAAAGCCATTAACAAAACCAATATAGAAAACAAATGGCTCTTCAGGGTCATTCTGGGGATCACATTCATTCTCTATATTCTGGGATGGTTCCTAAATTTCACCGGTCATTACCCACTAGGGCGGATTCTCCTGCTGGCAGGCCTTGAACAGTTTTTTCTGGCCATCATCTTGTATGTTGCGATCTACTCTTTGATCGATTTCTTTGCTATCCTGGCCAATATCTACAACAGTAGGAATACAGGCACAACCATTCGCGTAGACATCATCTATAATAAATTGCTGAACCTTGTTAGGTTTCTCGCAGTGATCTTCTGGTTCAATCAGTTCCTTCACAACATCAATGCAATGGATTTTCTGCAGCATAATTTGTTTAACCTGTTAAATCACAAGATCAACGTGGCTGGTTATAGCTATGCACCAGGAAGCATTCTCATCTTCTTCATCACCTTGTTCATTACATTCTATATTTCCAGCATGCTGAATGGGCTTTTCCTTGACGAGAAAAGGACAGAAGAATCAACAAACAAGACGAGTCTTGCCAGTATTGTGATCATTCTTCGGCTATTCATCATTGCAGCAGGCTTCATCCTCGGCCTGCTGATCGCTGGCATACCGCTTAACAACCTGAATCTTTTTGTTGGTGCATTAGGCGTAGGTATTGGCTTCGGGATGCAAAGCTTTTTTGCGAACCTGATCTCGGGCATCATCATCGCATTCGAAAAACCACTGTATGTTGGGGATATTGTTGAATTAGAAGGCGGAACTCGGGGACGCGTAACCGATATCGGCCTCCGTTCCACCACCGTAGATACGGCTGACGGGGCAGAATACATCATACCGAACAACGAGATGATCGGGAAAGTTTTGAAGAACTGGACGCGGACCAGTAAATTGTACAAGCTGCAGTTTGAATTCAATGTGGATCACGAGAATGACCCGGAAACCGTGCAACGCATAGCATCCACAGCTGCCCAGCAAATTAAGGAAATCATACCCAAGCCCGCTCCGGCTGTTCAATTCCTGAACATCAGATCAAATGGACTCCAGTTTGAAATTTCCTGCTGGGTGAAAAGCATTGCGGAAGCAAAAAAAGTAAAAAGTCAACTACTCACCATGCTACATAAAGAACTGATGGCAGCAGGTGTAAAATATTCCAAACCCGCGCAGGACAAGGACTAATAAAAAAGCCTCCTGATCCGGAGGCTTTTTTATTAAAAAGGTATTTACTTAGAGGTTGATCCTGAAACCGGCATTGATATAGATTGATCTGGTTTTACCAACGTCAATACTATTTACGTCAGTAGTCAAGCTCGACAAAGACCATTCATAGCTAGCATCAACGAATAATTTCCAAAAATCTACACCAGCACCTGCAAATACACCCCAATTGGTCTTATTGATATCAACACTATAATTATCGTCTGTGATAAAAAATGCTGATAGTCCACCAAAACCATGGAAAGTAACAAGTGATTTCTCATTACCAAGGAAATTGATACCCACGGCCACCGGAACCCTGAAACCTTTGAGGTTAAACTTCTGGTTATCGAAATCAGGATCTTGAGTATCTGTATACTCAGTAGACTTAGAAACGTATTGCAATCCTGGTTCAATATAGAATTTCTTTCCAAAAGCAACACTTAAACCAGCAAGAACACCCGCCTGCCCACTTGCGCTTCCTGCTCCGCTATTAATGGTTACATCCGTCAGGTTTACACCTACGTGAGGCTTAATGGTTGTTTGGGCTGCGACAGTTCCGCTGATAGCCAGTGAAATAACTGCAAAAGACAATAGTTTGAATCCCATATAATATTCTTTAGGCTGTAAATTTATGAAAAAATCATAGATATTTCTTACTCTGAATCCTAAGGTTTAAATATTGACACATAGTCTTTACCCGGATTACCACTTGCTGTCTTTTCCCGGTTGAATTCTTCTGACCCATTGCGGGGAATCGATAAAGACTTCCACTCACTATTGAGGAACATTTTGCCGACATATATTATCTGACCAACATGTGAAGGGTAGTGCCCAACCTGGCGGAGGATTGCTTCCATCACAGAGTGGGGTTCATTTCTAATGAATATGATCCGCTCCAAATCATCAGCGGTCAGTGATTGGAGCGTATCAAACAACTGGTTCCATCCTGTTGTCCATGCAGCCTCCAATTCCTCTCTGGTATTGATCACTGGCTCAAATTCCCTATCCCGATTGCGCCATGCCTTTTCCCCATCGCTACTAAAAATATCGGACCACCGGGACAACATGTTTCCGGATAAATGCTGAACGATCATGGCAATGGAGTTGGACTCGGGATTATACTGCCAAAAAAGTCCTTCGTCAGGAATCTGTGCAATTGTTTTATCGCCCAGAGATTTATATTGACTAAACTCCTTGGTGGCGTAAGCTAAAAATAACGCAGACATAAAAAATAATTATAGATACTTCTGGCATCGCTTCCAGTAACCAAAGAAAGAAGGGAAATAGCCGGTTACTTCAGGAAACATCCAGTCTCTCGATTCCATCGTTCCGTGATAATTAAAGATAGGATGTTCTTTATAAACGATGTCTGCCCGGGGATGATCCTTTACAAACTGACTAAATTCCCCTACGTACACATGAATTTCTGGTATCAACGCTGCCTGACCCATGACCCATGCCAGCACTTTCTCCGATACCGGAAATGCATCAAAATGTGAAGGTTCTAATAGCAACACCCGATGCATGTCTTTTCCCTGGTGCCATTTGGGATCAAGGTTGTACATATTATACAGTGCTACAGGATAATTCAATTCCTTGAGCGGACCATCCCCTTCCGGTAGTGAGGTCTTTACATCAAGTGAATAGTTATCCTGAAAAACAGGCGGAACATCCATCAATTCCAGTGTTTCATAACTGGTATCGAGAAAGCTACCGCTTTGTCTGCTTCCGGAATACTTGTTGATGTTGTCCTGATTGGCGAGATACCGCTTGGAACTAAACGCACCACTGATCCATTGCCAGCTGCAATAGTTACTCGCAATATCCGCATCCAGCAAATGATAATACATCCAACGGCCACCCGTCTGCCAACTATATCCACCAATGTTCGTAACAAGGGATGCCACATACATGCGTACATGATTATGCATCCAGCCGTCTGTATACAATTGTTGAATGGCCTGATCTATGGCAACTACTCCTGTGCTGCCGTGAACAATGGCTGTTGGTATTACATGAATATCATTCCTAAGACTTAATTGTGGCTGCTTGATGGGAACACGATCAAGATCAGGTTTCGATTGCAAGACCCGTTGGAAATAGTCGCGCCATGCCAGTTGCTGCAGAAATTTTTCATGCCGATAAGGGTTGTATCCTCCGCCAATCACTCGTTCCATTACCATCCTCGTGCTGATGATGCCGCGGGAAATGTATGGCGAGAGAGCCGTAACACTGCCTTGTAGAAAATTGCGGGTACGCCCATATTGAACTACATCGATCTCATCTAAGAGATGATCTGGATGCAAATCATGAGAAGGCCGGAATGTTTTCCAGTTTTGCATAGGGAAATGTTGCAAGGGGTTGCACCTGGTGATAGTTTTCCAATCCGGATATACAAACCGTTTCCGCAGCAGCCAGCAAAACATTACCGTCTTCTGCCACTAGATCCTTAGGCAGAATGAGGTGCTTCAACTGACCGATCACAAGTGTTGTATTATTATGTTTTATCGGGATTGCTTCAACAAACTCGAGTCCCATCTTCACCTTACACTCTGCAACAAATGGAGCTGAAAAATGATCAATGAACTCCGGCGTCAACTTACAAAGGTCAAATTCGGAAGTTTCTGTTTTAGCTGATGTATAGTGCGATTTTTCAACAATCTCCTTGTGCACGTGATTGATGGTGTATTGTTTTGTCTCCATGATGTTCCGGAAAGTATCCCCGGAAACACCCACAGGGCGTTGTATAAAACCGATCAGGGCCGGATCAGCACCAAGGTGAACAATCGAGGAAAAGATCGCAAGGTTTAGCATACCATCGGCATTCTTTGTTCCGATAAGCATGGCTGGCTTGTAACCTGAAATACTATTGATGAGGTTGGCGCGGTAAACCCTTGCCATTGCATTCAGGTCATCTGTTTTTAGATGCAGGGTATTCATTTCCGTTTACTGATCTTATTAAAGGTGATGGTGCGCTGCTGATCTGATTTGAATCTGTTGATGGAAGATGCACGCTTGGCAAGGTGTTTTTGGCTTATACCACTGTTTACACGCTTGCGCCATAGTTCAAAACTGCTGCGCTTCAAAGATCTGCGCATCAGAGCGATCACGTCTGATTCATTCAATCCAAACTGAACCCTGATCGCTTCAAAGGGTGTCCTGTCTTCCCATGCCATCTCAATGATCCTGTCCTGATCTGCCGTTGTCATTTCACTAATAACAACTTGAAGAGTCTTATGTTCAATGTTAGTGCGGCGGGAAGCGTTCTTTGTTGAACTATTCAGCAAGTGCCCATCATCAACCAGTGGTCATATACAGTAGGTGCTTCCTTGCGTTACCTGATCAACAATGGATTCATGAACCTGTCGCTGAGCAGAAACTGACGAAAAATTTCTTCGGTATCCTGAGTTACACCCTGTACAGAAGTGAATTCAGTGGACCGGATGGACTGCTCGCTCCGGCAAGCTGGGACAACAGGCGCTTGGTAAGCTTAACGATGCGATACAAGATCAATTGAAGGGACGATACTACCCACCATTGGCTTTATCATCGAATTTTAAAATAGACTGCAACAGCTGGAGAAAGCTTTCAACACCCAAATGGTGATTGTTTTCCCAATCGTGTGCATCTCCGCTATCGCTGATAAATTTATAGGCAGTGAAATCCATTCCCATTATCCGGCAAATCTTGGCAATACCATAGGCCTCCATATCATTGACTTCATAAGTAGGCGTTTGCTGGAAGGTATCCTGCGTTGTACATAAGGCTCCATCTTCACTGAACACCAAGATATCTTTCTCGATATGTGGATATAAGAGATCATCGAAAGGCGTATGTCCAACTTGTGTTGTCAACGGCCTTGCATCCATGTCTGCCTGTTGAAATCTTTTGCAACGCACCAATGCATGAATGGGATGTGCCGATGAGCCCGCTGAACCATAATTAAGGACAATGGTAGATCTGGGATTGAGGTTCAATAGCGTCTGCGTTGCCCTGATGGCAGCATTAACCTTCCCGACACCAGTGTATACCAGTTCAACACCTTCCGGACAAACATCGCTTGGAAACTCGGAAGGTATGGCTACAAATAGAATGATATGCATCTCCCAAAGCTAAGGAGATTGCAAATAATCCTGTTTACGTATGCTAAACAAGCAATTCGCCCGATCTGGCTCTCCATAATAAGCAATGGTTTCCATCCTTAATAACTTCGCCCCCAAGCGCGTCATCGCAATTCTTGAACGCGTATTATGCTCCCCAACATGGAAAAATATCTCATCAACAAACTGAAAGGCATAATTCATCATTAGCGTTTTCGCGGCCTGGTTATGTCCCTTACCCCACACCGATCTGGAAAAAAACGTGTAGCCGATCATGATGGTTTTCTTTTCAGGATCGTGATCATAAAATCTCGAACAACCCACCACCTCACCACTAACTTGATCAAAAATCAGATAAGCGCCATCAGACTCGATTGCTCCCTTGAAAAAAACCTCGAACACAGGGCGTTGATACCTGTTAGGGTTGGGGTGTTGCTCCCAAACCAGGGGATCCGAAGCAACCACATAAAGTGCTTCTAAATCACTGCCTTGCAAAGGCCTCATCCACACCAACTCATTGGAAAGTTCAATTCGCTCGATCATAGTTGTATCAGTATCAGTGTAATACGAAAATTAGTGTCAATTACTTTTAAGAAGCCCGCATCTTTCAATGAGAGCAGAAGCCCTTTATCATTAATGATGTTTAACTTTTTGATAATCAGCTGATAAAAAAAATCGTCTCAAATAACAATTAATAATACCCAACCAACGTTGCAAATTCTCTTTTTGAAAACTATCTTGCATTTAATTTAGTAAATATTCTTAATGGTAAGGCTCCTGATTTACACAGTTTGTTGCTTAGCGATGTTCGCATGTACTAAAAATCCGCCAGAGCCTTTGCCAGAGCCGGAACCATTGCCATATTTCCCGCCTGCAAAAGGCAATTGGGAAACGATAGATGCTGGCAAACTCGGCTGGAATAGTGCTGGCATCGATGATCTGCATAATTACCTTGCATTAAAAAAAACCAAGGCCTTCCTGATCCTCAAAGATGGAAGAATGGTTTCTGAGAAGTACTTTGGAACATTTACACAAGACAGTCTTTGGTATTGGGCATCTGCGGGAAAGACCATGGTGGGCATGTTGGTAGGTATTGCCCAGGAAGAGGGATTCCTCAAAATCAATGATCAAACTTCCCGATATCTAGGTACAGGATGGACCTCCATTCCAAAAGAGAAAGAAGACCTGATCACCATCAGAAACCATCTCAGTCTGACCACCGGGTTGAAATCGTCCATTGACGACGATTGTACCCTTCCGGTTTGTCTTGAATACAATGGTGACGCAGGAACAGTATGGAGATACCACAATGCATCATATATACTGCTGGAACCGATTATTGCAAAAGCAACTGGTAAAACATTCGAAAACTATTTTGCCGAGAAAATCCGGAACAAAATCAGCATGTCTGGTAATTGGATAAAGTTCACAGACTATATAAATCTATATTATAGTGATGCCAGAAGTATGGCAAGGTTCGGAATCCTGATGTTGAACAAAGGAAAATGGTCTGGGACCAATATCATCTCAGATATAAACTACTTCAATCAACAAGTCAGTTCCTCTCAGAGTCTAAATCCGGCATTCGGATTTCTCACCTGGCTTAATGGGAAAAGCTCGTATATGATCCCCCTGTCAGGGACCAGTAAGTCTGGATCAATTGTTCCTACCGCTCCTTCAGATATGTATTACGCTTGGGGAAAAAACGATCAAAAGATATATGTGGTACCGTCTCAAAAAATAATTGTGGTTCGGATGGGTGAAAGTGCCTCGGGAACACTACAAGAAGATAATTCGTTTGATACAGAGCTTTGGGGAAAGCTTAAAAACATAATCGGTTACTGATAGAATATGTCACCAAGTGTTATCGGGCAGTATCTACTGCCCGATTTTTTTTATGGCACAAACAACCGGAAGAAATAGGGAAGCACCTTGGCTGCTGCGAGGCCAAAAGAAGTGCGGGAAGTGCTGAATGAACCGATGGGTGAAGGCGTAAGGTCACCCTGGAAGCATACTGAAATGTTGAGCCCATAGCATGGTTTTACGGATTCTAACGTCTAACCCTTGATACCCGGAACACAGGCGCCGTTGGTAAAACGCTGTTAAAAGGCCGTTAAGTAATCCTTAAAGGTTTTGTGTTTTCTCTGATCTCTCTTGTACATTCGGGGCCGAAACATTTTTCCCTTTCTTTATAAACCAAGTATGAAAAGAAAAAATTTCATCAGTCTTAGCCTGGCTTTCATTTTCCTGACCCTTTCCACCTCAGGTGTCTTGATGTACCTAAAGCAAAAGGCCCATCCCGTGGAGATGGCGCATACCATTTTCGGGTTGTTGTTTGTTGGGTTCGCGATCTTTCACATCGTTAACAACTGGGGATCCCTCAAACTGTATTCCAAAGACAAAGTCACTCGCTCCTGGAAAAAGGAACTGATGGTGGCAGGCCTTGGTGCTATCACCATTCTTGTCCTCGCCGTGACCGGCGTGCTGGAACCAGTCGCTGAATTCGGGAGAATTTTTGCCCCAAAAAAGGAAGGCGGAGCAACTGTTAATTTTCAGGTAAAGTCAACCTTGGACTCCACTGAAGGCAAATCCGCAACACTGATCCTTCAACGCAACAAGGAAGCAATGTTTACGCCTATTAAAGTAGAACTGGCCGATAGCACTGGTAAAACGGTTGCCGTGTTGTATGAGGATAGAAAGCCTACAGAAGAAGAGATAGAAGAACGCAAGCCGCTGGCAAATGCCATCGTGGAAACAAAAATCAGTATTGCCGCACCCTATCGTATTGTGGTGTCAACAGATAAGTCTAAACAAGAAACCCTGGTAGCCTCCGGCGCATCCGGCATCATCGTCCTGCAAAAAGACGGGCAGTCGCCATTGACACGTGGTTTCATCGAACTCAAATAACCACCCTTCCCTCCCTGAGGTATAGCCGATGTGTAACACAGGGAGGGATATCTTTTTCATAGTGCGATACATAGATCAGCGTTTTTCCCGTTCGCTGGCAAACCTCATTAATGATCGCCGTAAACGCCGCGGTTTCTTCATCATCCATACCCTGACAGGGCTCATCAAGGATCAGCATCGGTGGGTTCTTGACCAGGGCTCTTGCCAATAGTACCCTACGTTGCTCACTGTCTGACAAGCGCATAAATGACCGGTCTGCAAGGGGACGGATCCGCAAGGCCTCCATCCATTGTAATGCCAACCATTCCTGGTCGGGATGCAGCACCCTGAACAGCCCCATCGTATCAAACAAACCCGAAGCAACGATATCTTTTACGGCAGCACCGGATTCAAAATAATGATGCAACTCCGGAGAGATATATCCAATGTTACGCTTGATGTCCCATATGGATTCACCTGAACCTTTCCGCTTATCAAACAGCCAGATCTTCTGCGAAAATGCCTGTGGATTGTCTGCGTTGATCAGCGATAACAACGTTGATTTGCCAGAACCGTTATGCCCCAACACGGCCCAGCACTCACCAGCTTTCACTGTCCAGTTGATATAATCAAGTATAACTTTGTCACCGTATTGAATGGTGACATCTTCCATACGCACAGCCTCTTCAAACGGAGCAAAAATAAATGCCTGCGGAATCTCTTGCACTTTAAGAACTACGCCCTCCTCCCTACTCCCTCCTCCCTTTCTTTCCTGTTTCTCCACCAACAGCCCACCTTCCAGGAAAGAGGTTTTATGTATGCCCGATGGCAGCTCTCCCGCTCCGGTAACTAAAATCAATTGCATACCTTTTAGCATCAGTGTATTCAACAGTTGGTTCAGCATTTGTCTTGCATCAACATCCAGTCCTATGTATGGATTATCCAATAAAATCCAATCGGGTTCCTCCAAAATAGCTTCCGCAATCTGAAATCGTTTATGCTCACCGTTAGACAGTTGGATCAATCTGGTATCTGCCCGGTATGATATGCCAACCTTGTTCAGCACTTCAGCTATGCGCGCCTCACCCTGACCCCTCACCCTTAACTCTTCAGCAACTGTTCTTGAATCATCCGCATCAAAAGAGTTGAACCGTTGCTGGTAGTAGAAATCAGATTGATTGGATAAATTATTGAATCGATGTTGCCTGGAGATCATGTAGATCTTTGGCTTCTCAGGATGGAAATTCACTTTGCCTCTGAAAAATATCTGGTTGGCAAGGGCTTTCAGTAAACTGGTCTTTCCAGATCCGGACGCACCAATGACAGCAAGGCTTTCGCCTGCTTGTAAAGAAAAAGAGACCGATGATAGAATAGATCGCCCGCCAAGGCTCACACTCACACCTTCAACTTCCAGCGCAGGCTTATTGCTTTCGATGGTTTGTGTTTTCATTTCTGCGCGTAATTTAATTAACTTGCCCCAAGATCAGCATTGCTCCAAATTATTCGAAAGACGATCATATTTGCCCTCCTTACTTCGCTTGCAGTTCCACTCCAAAGCCAGGATAGCATTCCTGTAAGAAATTTCAAATGGGGACTGTCTGCGTATGTTGAAGGTTTCTACAGCTATGATTTCAGCAAGCCCCCGGACCACAACAGGCCGTGGTTCCTGTATAATTTCAATAGAGCCGGGAAGCCTGCAGTTAATCTTGCCTTTGCAAAATTATCGATCACCCATGCAAGGATTCGCGCCAACCTTGCATTGGCAACAGGCACCTATGTGCGGGCCAACTATGCAGGTGAGCCAGACTGGGCCAAGCCCTTGCTTGAGGCCAATGCAGGATTGAAACTTTCAAAGAAAAAAGACCTGTGGATTGACGCAGGAATTTTTCCATCTCATATCGGTTTTGAATCCGCAACAGGGAAAGAGAATTGGACTTTATCCAGAAGTATGGTTGCAGAAAACTCACCATACTTTGAAACGGGCATCAGATTAAGTTACCGCTCACCCAATGCAAAATGGTATATGGCATCACTCCTGCTGAATGGTTGGCAAAGAATTACCCAGCAAAAAGGCAGTAGTCTGATTAACGGAGGCATTCAGGTAACATACACGCCTTCTGATAAACTCACCCTCAACTACAGCAATTTCATTGGCATGCCAGAAAAGGATAGTTTGAATATCCGCAGGACATATCATAATCTATATGCCATCGGCCAACTCAATAAAATCCTGGGCATCACATTTGGATTTGACCTGGGAACGGATCGATACGCAAATAATAACACCACCAAAACTTGGTTTACGCCCGTTCTCATCACCAGGATAAAACTAGATCAGCAATGGGCAATTGCATTTCGTACAGAGTACTATGCAGATAAATCAGGCGCATTAATTGTTACGAATACACCAAACGGATTTCGCTCTTTTGGTGCATCAGCTAACGTTGACTTTGCATGGAAAAAATTTGCGTTATTCCGTGCGGAATATCGCCTGCTAACTAGTAGGGATCCTATTTTTTATGGGAACCCTTCTCTAGCCACAAACAATAACGCAATAACTTTATCCGCAGCTTTCTGGTACTAGTTCATTCAATATATCCAGTACGAACTTGCCTCAAGTTGTCTAAATTCGTACCATGAATATCTGGTTTCATAAAAATCTTCGTCCGGAAGATCTTCAGCCGCTGGGCAAAAATACTTTGGGTGAACATTTGGGCATGCAGTTTACCGAAGTGGGCGAAAATTACCTTAAAGCCACCATGCCGGTTGACCACCGTACACATCAACCTTATGGCCTACTGCACGGCGGTGCTTCTGTGGCCCTGGCCGAAACCCTCGGTAGCGTGGGTGCCGCACTGACCCTTGACCCTGATCAATTCATCTGTGTGGGCATGGAGATCAATGCCAATCACCTGCGCAGTGTTAGAAGCGGCAAGGTAACGGGTACAGCCACACCGCTCCACAGAGGTAGCAGTTCACAGGTCTGGGAGATCAAGATTCATGATGATCATGGTAAGCTCGTGTGCATCTCGAGACTAACAGTTGCCGTTCTTAAAAAACCGGGCTCGAAAGAATAACACTATTGAAGGTGGTTGCTTATCTTGGGTAGATATACCATAAGACATGCGAAAGCTTCTTCTTCGTTTAGCCATCCTGACCATCATTGCATTTGTTGGTATTCAGGTTCAGGCTCAAACAACCACCATCTATCTCGTGCGTCACGCAGAAAAAGATTTGTCGGACGTAAACACCAAAGACCCCAACCTGAATGGACTCGGTTTGCAGCGTGCGGTAGACCTGGAGAAAATATTGGCCGATAAAAATATCGCTGCCATCTTCAGCAGCAATTTCAAACGTACACTGCAAACTGCCGCACCTCTTTCTCTGCAGCTGAAACTGGAACCCATCATCTATGATCCTTCAGAAACCAAACTGTTGGCAGAAAAGATCCTTCGTGAGTATAAAGGTAAAACCGTCTTGATTGTTGGACACTCCAATACCATTCTCCCGCAAACCCGCGCCCTTGGCGGATATCCCAGCTTTACCGAGATCCAGGATACAGATTACAGGAACCTTATTAAGGTCACCATCAACGGTTCAGATATCAAAACAGAAGAACTTAAATACGGTAACTAATTTCGCCATGCAGACATTTTCTCCCCCTAAAGCCTTCCCTTTCCTCCTGCTCGCCATCCTGAGCTGTAATACCAAAGCGGATAAAATGGCGGACACTGACCTGCGCATCAAAACGATGGACAGCGCTGCGTTAACAACACTGACCAAAACCATTGAAAGCTCCGTTACGCCGCAACTGGCGGACGGACTTACATTGAAACTCTGGGCAGTGGACTCATTGGTGGCAGACCCGGTTGCTATTGATATAGACGACCAGGGCCGCGTGTATTACTCCCGAACCAACAGGCAGAAAGCTGCGGAATTTGATATCCGCGGTCACCAGAACTGGGAGATCAGGTCCATTGCACTTAGTGATATTGAAGAGAAACGGGCTTTCCTACGCAGCGAACTTTCTCCGGAAAGAAGCAAAGAAAATCTTTGGCTGCCTGATTTGAATAGAGATAGTTCACATGACTGGCGCGACATGACCGTTCAGAAAGAACATATCTATCGGGTGGAAGATGCCAATGGGGATGGCATCGCCGATAAATCACAATTGGTGGTGGAAGACTTCAACGACGAAACCACAGATGCTGCGGGTGGCGTCATGAAACATGGCGATGATCTGTTTGTTGCCATCGGCCCAGACCTCTGGCGCATCAAAGAAAACAAAGCCGGCTTGATGGACAGCAAGACCTCATTGTCTCATGGTTATGGTATTCACATTGGCTTCAGCGGGCATGGAATGTCTGGCGTTGAATTAGGACCCGATGGACGCATCTACTGGCAGATCGGCGATATCGGTTTTCACGGAAAAAATATAAACGGCAAAGATTACAATCACTCCAACAGTGGCGTCATCGTAAGGAGTAATCCCGATGGCAGTGATTTCGAAGTGTTTGCTTACGGCAATCGCAACACCCATGAATTTGTGTTTGATGAATATGGCAATCTGATCAGTGAAGACAATGATGGCGACCATCCCGGCGAGAGTGAGCGCATTGTCTATGTGGTAGAAGGTGCAGACATTGGATGGAGAACCAACTGGCAATTTGGAAAGTATAGGGATCCGGAGAACAATACATACAAAGTGTGGATGGATGAGAAGATGTATGTGCCGAGATGGGAAGGTCAGCCTGCATATATCCTGCCTACCATCAAGAACTATGTGAACGGTCCAACCGGAATGCTTTACAATCCGGGTACCGCACTGGGGCCAGAATATAAAAACCATTTTTTTGTCGCAGAGTTTGTGGGAACGCCCACGGGCTCTGGCATACACGCGTTTACACTGAAACCGAAAGGTGCATCCTTTGAGTTTGTGGAAACCAAAAAAGTATTGGGCAATGTGTTGGCAACAGGAATGGACTGGGGGCCCGATGGCTCCATGTATGTGGCGGACTGGATCGATGGCTGGGGAACCAAAGACAGGGGCAGGATCTGGAAGCTGGATGTGGCAAACCCTAATCTTGAAGCAAGGAAGAATACAGAAAAAGAGATCCGTGCAGACTATTCAACATACAAAGTAGATGCCCTCAAGGCGCTGTTGAAACATGATGATATGCGGGTTCGGCAGAAGGCACAACTTGCTTTAACTTCCCGTGGCAATGACGGATTAGAAGCATTTAAAACCACGCTGGCCGACAAATCAAACCAACTGTCACGCGTACACGCTATTTGGGGCATCAGTCAATTTGCACGTAAAGACATCAAGCATGCCGCATTGCTGTTGCCCTATTTGAAAGACGGAGATCCTGAGATTCGTGCGCAGGCTGCACGTTGGCTCGGTGATGTGCGATACAAAGATGCTGGTAAGCAGTTGTTGCCTCTGTTGAAAGATGAATACAGCAGGGCAAGGTTCTATGCGGCAGAAGCACTTGGCAGGATTGCTTATGCACCAGCCATTCAACCCATCATTGACATGATGGCTGCCAATAATGATGTCGATAATTATTTACGTCACGCTGGGTCACTGGCCCTGGCCAGGATCGGCAATGCTGCGCCCATCATCGCACTATCGTCCCACCCCAACAAAGCCGTGCGCATCGCAGCAGTGATTGCATTGAGACGTTTGCAGGATCCCGGCATCAAGGTATTCCTAAAAGACGCCGATGAATTCGTGGTTACAGAAGCTGCGCGTGCCATCAATGATGATTTATCGATCAAGGACGCCCTTGCAGATCTGGGCAATGCGCTAAATGATCATCGTTTTTCCAACGAAGCATTTGTGCGCCGTGCGATCAATGCAAATCTTCGCGTTGGTACTGATCAGGCCATGCAGAACCTCATCAACTATATTTCTTTTGAAGGCGCACCTGCTGCCATGCGCAATGAAGCGATGGATGCGCTGAGCACCTGGGCGAAACCATCCGTATTGGATCGTGTAGATGGACGATACAGGGGCGAGGTGAAGCGCGCATTGGAACCCGTACAGAAAAACTCATTAGCGGTGCTGACCCAGATGCTGGGCAATAAAGACGCCACCGTAAGAACCCATGCCGCCTGTGCATTGGGTAAGCTGAAGATGGATGCGGCTATTGCACCGCTGATGGCCAGCCTGAAAAAAGATGCATCTGCAGATGTGCGTGTTGCCGCCGTTAAATCATTGGTGCAATTGAAAGGTGCACCCGTTGATGAAGTCATCAA
>JBKCVJ010000075.1:0-11291 GCA_046317915.1 Sphingobacteriales bacterium | reverse complement strand
CTCCAATTCCCATCGATCCATCGGTATCCATGCGCCAGCTGTTGCGGAGGCACTTTTGTGTATTCCCAATACGTGTTGTTCATGCCCAGAGGCTTGAAGATATTTTGATCGATGAACTGCTGATAGGATTGGCCAGAAACGTTTTTGATGATGGTTCCCAACAAGGCAAATCCAAGATTGCTGTATTCATATTGAAGCCCCGGTGCATTGGAGAAAGAGGGATTCTCTTTCATCAATTGCATCAGTTCAGCATCAGTGTCTGCCAGTTGCCTATCGCCATACGGATTGTCTTCCGGAAATCCTGCACGATGTGTCATAAGATCACGGATCGTTATAGCGGGTGCATCCGTGGTGAGGTATTTGGTTTGCCGCATCTCCGGGATGTACTTTGACGCGGGATCATCCAGGTTGAGTTTACCCTTGTCCCGTAAGATGAGAATACCCATTGCTGCAAAGCTCTTGGTCATGGAAGCGATCCGGAATGCAGAAGAAGCATCGACCGATGTTTTATTCGCCAGGTTCGTGTAGCCCTGATAGTTAGTATAGATCAGTTCGCCATTCATCACCAGGCCGTAAGCAATCCCCGGCATATGATTTTCGCGTGCGTACTTTAGGATGATGCTATCCACTACTGCTTTATGTTGCAGTACCGATGCGGTTTGATTTGTTTGTGGTGTGGTAGCAGGCTTGTACTGCGCAAATACGGGGAGCGATGTTGTCAACAACATCATTATGGTGAGCATTGATCTGCACTTCATCAGCGTACTTTATTTTAAATTTTTCAGAAAGCTCAGGCTTACGGGAACTTGTTCCAGAGATCGAGTAGACTCATCCTCGATGAAAAAATGCTTTACACCGTGCTTCTTCGCTACTTTCATAATGGCGGCAATACCCACATCTCCCTGGCCCAGCACCACATTGGATTCTACGTCTGCATGTCCGTCCTGGCTATTGGGTGTTCCGGGCTTGCGATCTTTCAGGTGCATCAGGGGAAATCTACCAGAATATTTTTCGAGCAGGGCCACAGGATCCTTGCCGGGTTGTTTGATCCAGAAGACATCCATTTCAAAATTGACATATGCCGGATTGGTTTTAGTCAGCAGGTAATCAAACAGGTCACCGTTTTCCCAAGTGCCAAATTCATAACCATGGGGATGGTAGCAAAAGTTAAGGCCATTCTCTTTCAGGATCTTTCCTGCAGTGTTAAAGACCTCTACGGCATCGCGGGCATTGTCTAGTGTGAATGCGCCAGTGTGTGGGATCCAAAAACAGACTACATATTTGGCACCATAGGCTTTGGCATTGCCGATGATAGTTTGAAGATCTGTTTTAAGTTGGTTGTAATCAGCCCCCACACTCACCACTTTCATCTTCCGGGCTTCCAGCATATTCTTGAATTCCGGTTGTGTGAGTCCGTAACTACCACCGCCTTCCAGTTTTGTGATGCCCATCGCCTTGATCTTATCCAGCGTGCCCGCAATGTCTTTTTCAAACTGGTGGCGGAAGGAATAGAGTTGTACGCCGATGTCTTGAGCACTAGCCTGAATGGCGCTTACCAACGCGATCAGAAGTATAATTTTTTTCATCTCTGATTGTATTGGTATGAATGTACTTATTCTTTTATCAATTCAATTTTTTGTCCGCCTGAAATCAGGTAGACTTTAAGATTAGGTGCGGCGCCTTCAAAAACAACAAAGCGGTCTGAACCATCGGCGTAAAAAAACCGGGTATTAGATTCAGGCTTGAGTTCAAGGTCACCGGAACCCTCCACGCGGCGATAGAGTTTACCACCGTTTGATACGAGTTCGATCTTGCCGGCCGTGGTTTTGTATTTACCTACATAATTTCCGAGGATCGCCGGATCAATCTTTACTGCCTTGGGAATGTATGGTGGTTCTACTTGCTGGCCATACATGATCTTACCCAATGCAGTTCCGAGACGATCAATAACGAAGGATTCATTGTTGCACAGACAAATAATGGTCATGTCTTCTTGCGGATAGTAGGCCAGATAAGAAGAAAAACCATGGATACCACCATTGTGCCAAATCCGGGGATGTTGGAGCAGACTGTCTGATTCAATCCCATAGGCATAATTCTTAGTGAGCGGGTTTTCCGGCGTCAGCATTTTCCTGGTTTCTTCTGCTGAGAGCACCTTATGTTCATAGAGCGCTTTGATCCAGATCGACAGGTCTTCCGGAGTGGAAATGATAGAGCCAGCGGCCCATGCATTGTTGGGCTCTAGTAAGCCGGCAGGGGCCCATCGGCCCAAATTATAAAAATAGCCTTTTACCTGTTTTTCATAAACAGAATCCCTTTGTTCCAGGTCCGTATTTTTCAGGCCGATGCGCTGGATGATCTGTTCCCGCAAATAGGTAAGGTATTTTTTGCCAGATGCTTTCTCGATGATCTTACCCAGAAGGATATAACCGCTGTTGCTGTAGTTCCAACCTTTGCCGGGCGCAAAATCCAAAGGCTTATTTTTAAAGGTATTGATCAGGCTGTCTGTGGAATATTTATAGTGCAGGCTCTGCCACATGCCGGGTATCGACGTATAGTTTTTAATACCTGAAGTATGGTTGAGCAACATGTGAATGGTGATGCTGTCGCCCATCGGATAATCAGGCAGGTATTTGCTGATCTTGTCTGTGACACTAAGTTTGCCTTCTTCTTCCAAACGAAGGATCAGTGCGGCGGTAAACTGTTTAGTGATGGAACCGATGCGGTATTTCCCTGTTTCTGTGTTGGGCGTTTTCCATTCCCTATTGGCATATTGATAGGAACGCTCAAAAACTTTCTTGCCCTTTTGCATGATGAGCAAGGTACCGGAAAATTGCTTCGCCGATGCTTCGGCCTTCATATAAGTATCCAATGTGGGCACAAGATTAGTTTGCGCAATACATTGTTGACTAAGCGACAGGAGAAGAATAACAAATAACCTCATAACTAAATTTTTTATTCCCCGGGGTGATAGGTTCTTTCCGCATGTTTTAATACATCGGCTTTGTAAAATAAAACATCTTTAAAACGCCCTTCAGCGTAGATGGCTGATTGGTCAAAAAAGTGCGGCGAACGGATATCACCGCTGTTTCCACCGGCAAGAATAGATTTCGCTTTGATGGTGGGTCCAAATTCAACGGCACAGACAAAACTGTTTCCACCGTAAGCATAACGTTTGGTGGTGCCGGCATACCTGCTGTTCAGCGAAGGAAGCTGACCCCACTGTGAGGAAGCGCGACCAACTGGAATACTGGGTTTGCTGTCGTCAAATATTGAACGGATTGGGTTTGAAATGCGTTGCATCCTGTTCACTTCGCCCCAGGTTGTTTTCCAGGTGCCGAAGTTTTTTGCAAGCATATCAGACACTTCTTTTAATGCATTCACCAATTTAGCGGGATCTGTTTTTCGGAGTATTGGTCCGTAATTCACGGTGAAATCTGTCAGCAATTCCGGATCTTCCTCGGCAAACAACCTGTTCATTTTTTCTGCCCAATGAACGGCGAGATTGGTGGCAACGGATGATGCGGCGGCATTGCGATCCCAGGCTTTCAGGGTCTGGATCTGTTCAGCCATGGCAGTATACAATCCGGCATCTTTGTCTTTGATGGCTTCATGCGCTGCAAATAGTGCAGGAAGTGAAGTGTCAAAAGCAGTGAGGTGCGGATCATATCCTGCAGTGATGAGGTCGTCAAGGGTGAATTTATTTTTGGCCGATAGCACCCTCACAGCATTCAGCCCGCGGAAGTTTTCAAAGTCGGGCGCCATGTAACGCGGATAGTCCTTGCGTTTCGGACTTTGATCCCCGGCGAGGGAAAATGGGGTGTTGTTGGTGTTCTGTATCCATCCATTGGATGGGTTGATGCTATGCACCATTTCCTTAACGGCGTGCATGCCCTTCCATTCTGTTTTTCCGGAACTGCCATCAACCGGGAGATCCCAGTTGAACGAGCTGTCACGCCGGGGCATGTAGTTTCCATGCCAGTATGCGATGTTTCCATCGCGGTCTGCATACACGGTGTTGTTGGAGAGATTAGCGCGGTAGTCCAGGTTTTTTTGGAAGTCCTGTAAAGACTTTGCTTTGGTCCGCATCCAGGATTGCATGAGTCCGTTCAATGAGCGATTCATGGTTTTCAGGGTCAGCCATTTTCCGTCTTGCATGCCCAGCACCGGTCCGTGGTGCGTGGCATAGGTGGTGAAGGTTTTGGTTTTCATCTCCCCATTCTCACGATACTTGATGGTGATGGGCTTTTCCAACACCGGTTTCATGACCTCATTGTACTTGTACACTAGTTTGCCGTTTTCTTTGCTCACGGTTTCTGCGTAAAGGTCTGCTGCATCGGCCTGGCTGGAGGTGTGCATGAATCCGCAGAATTCATTGAAGCCCTGGTAAACAAAGAATTGGCCCCAGGTAACGGCGCCGTATACATGTAAACCTTCTTCACTCTGCATATGCACTTCCGGCCTGAAGTAAAAAGTGACGTGTGGATTGATATAGAACAGGGCTTTTCCGCTGGCAGATTTTGCAGGTGCGATGGCAAAGCCATTGGAACCGATGAGTTTTTCTTCGCCCGCAGGTTTGAGGTTGCCAACGATGGGTTTTGAATCATAAAAAGCCTGAAGATCTTTTTCTGACAATCCACCCGTTTGCAATGCCGAGATACTGCCATCGGTATACATCAAAGGATACCAGGGTTGGAAGCGGGTGAGGGCCAGTGGTTTTACTTCCGGATGTGTATAGAGATAGTAGTTCACCCCATCGGCATAAGCATTCAGGAGTTTCTTCAACCATTCCGGTGATTTCTGGTAATCAGCCACTGCCTCGGCGGAATCAATTGTGAGTCTGTTGAGCAGGTCTTCATAGATGCTGCCGGCGCCATAGGCTTCGGCACGCCTGCCGAGGTTGGTGAGGTAGTTGTCTTCCACGCGTTGAAAATCATCTTCGCACTGTGCATACATCAGACCGAAAACACAGTCTGCGTCGGTTTTGCCATAGATGTGCGCTACACCGTAGTTGTCTCTGATGATGGTGACATTACCTGCCTGGTTTTTCCATTTGTTGACCTCTGGCTGGGCGCAGCTTTGCAGGCTGTAGAAGAGGGCGAGAAAGAGGGCAATTTTTTTGAATAGCATTATTCTTCAGTTTCGGGTTCTTCGATGAAATAGAGGTTCCTTTCGCTTTACTTTTGGAACATCTGATCAAAGTACCATTATTTTTTGTTTAAGAGCAGGATCTCTTCCACGCCGTTCAGGATCCTATCCATCGCATCGCTTTTGTTATTGTTCAGCAGGATCATGGTGATACGAGGCTTAAGATATCTTCTGATCTGTGTATGGTAACCCGGGTTATCGCCGGTGTGAGAAACCATTTTACCTCCGGGTGCATCTGTGCGGATCACCCAGCCAAAGCCATAGGATGATATAGAGCCATCCAACAATACAGCAGGTGTAAATGCTTGCTCCAGGGTAGATTGTTGCACAAGGCTATTACCATACAAGGCCTGGTCCCATAACAATAAATCCGATGCCGTAGAACTGATTCTCCCCGGTCCCTTGCGGTTGCCCAGCCAGATCGTATAATCTGAAGAGGGAAAGCTATCGGCCCTTACATATCGATCTTCCACTTTAAGATGGCCCAAGGCAAAATTAAGCGTAGCTGCTTTTTCAGTGTTTGTCCTGATGTTGGTATGTTTCATGCCTACACGGGTAAAGATCTTTTCCCTGCAGAAGGAGATAAACTCCTGACCGCTTACTTTTTCGGCTATGGATGCCAGTAAGAGATAGCCGGTATTGCTGTACGTATACTTTGTACCCGGCGCAAATAAAACCGGCGGTGCATATTTGTTGAGATAGGCGATGCAATCTTCATTACCGGCAACTTTTGATTTGTCCCAGTATTTGTCCATGATGTCCTGGTAGTCCGGTAATCCTGAAGTATGGTTGAGGAGATGCCGAATGGTGATGCCTTTGTATGGGATGTTTACATATTTTTCTACTGCGTCATCATAGTTGAGTTTTCCCTGTTCTTTCTGCATCATGATCACCATGGCGGTGAATTGTTTAGAGACCGATGCCAGTTCAAAGATGTCCGTTGACTGAAGGGGAATATTTTTCCCGAAGTCCCTCATTCCTTTTGCACCAAGATAAACTGGCTTACCATCCACAGCTACCAGTAACACACCACTGAACTGCGTTTCTTCAACTGTTTTGCTGAACAGGGTTTCGATGGCTTTGCCTTGTTCACCATTGACTTGTGCGATGGATTGAACACCGACAGTTAATAAAAAGAAGATCGAAAAAAGTTTTTTCATGTTCAAAGTGCTTTAGCAACCAGTTCAACAAGATCCCCGAGTTTGGATGTATCCAGCCATCGCGTTACAATCACAAGATCATGTTCTTCATCAACTACAATATAGTTTCCGCCAAATCCATTGGCGTAGTAAGCGGATTTTCCGAGGCCCTTCAGCGCGCCGGTTTCGTTGGTCCACCAAAGCAATCCATAAGATGGAAAAGCCGCGGATGGCTGACGCACCATTTTTGTCCAGGTTTCGGCAATCAATTGCTTCCCTTTCCATTTTCCTTTTCTACAAAACAACAATCCAAAGCGTGCCTGGTCCCAGCTGTTGATAAAGATACCACCACCATGATGCCCGCCACCACTGACGGATTGCATGGAGAGGCCGTCCAGCGTGACAAAGGTATTGTCATATCCATACCAACGCCAGGTGGTTGATGCGCCGATGGGATCCATGAGTTTTTCTTTCAACACTTGGGGCAAAGGCTTGCGGTAGACCTGCAGGAGCGCGTAACTCAAGAGGTTCACCCGCACATCATTGTATTCATACACCGTGCCGGGTTCATTGAGCTTTCGTGCTTTCCAATCGTCAACAGTGCCTTCTTTTGGCGGCCTGTCTGCCCAATCACAGAGATCAAACAAACAGCCGGTCCAGTCGGACGACTGTGTCAGCAAATGCCGCCAGGTGATCTTGCTGTTGTGCGGACTACTGAATTTATCATCCCAGATGTATTTACGAACGGGCTCATCAATGTTGTTGATGAGTTTATCATCGATGGCCAGGCCGGCAATGGTTGAGAGGTAGCTCTTCGTGACGCTGAAGGTCATATCTACCCTATCCACGTCACCCCACTGTGCAACCACATATCCGTTCTTGATGATGAGACCGGCGGGCTTGCCCCTTTCTTTCATCGGCCCGATGATCTTGTATCCCGGCTCGTTGGCATAGGCTTTCATATTGGCGATGCGCAAGTCTGTTTCAATCTTCACTTCATTGCGCAGGGCAAACTGCACGGCACTGTCGATCCAGTTGGCTTTGAGCCCTACTGCTGCGGGTGTCTTCGTTTCCCAGTTAGCGTCCGGGAAGTATTGTTGGGCGTATGTATTAAAAGAAGCAGTAGTTAACAAACAACAGAGCAGCAGATAGCGCATGATTTACATTTTAAAATGACGATGAGAATTTATCTTTATTCGGAGACTTACCCAAATAATGTTGGTTTGTTTAGACTATATCTATAATGCCAGTTGTCTGTCTTGAGTGCCTGTTTCTGCGGAATGTCCAGCTAAATCAACGCTTAAAAAAGGGAGTTTTAGTTTTGGAATGAAAAAATTAAATTTGTACAAATAGGTGTTCGTATGAAAACAGCATCGATAAGGCAGGAGCTTCACAGTTACCTAGAAGTGGCTGATGATAAGAAAGTGAAAGCCATCTATGCCAGTGTGAAGAAGGAGATCCAGGAAAGCGCAGTTGTGTACAGTGATGAACTTAAATCAGAACTGGACAGCCGTTACGCTGCGTATAAGAGCGGAAAATCCAAGCCAGTGACGGCTCAGCAGAGTAAGCGGCGGGTAGCCAAGTTGTTAAAGTCTGCCAGGGGCAAATGAGTTATAATTACATCCTGGATGAGAGGGCGCAACAGGAATATGAAGAGGCGATCCTGTGGTATCTTGATCGAAGCTTGCAGGCGACTGAAAACTTTATCAGTGCAATGGATGAAACCTTAGCCTTGATATGCGATCATCCTACCCGCTGGCGCAATGAGTACAAAGAATTCTATGAGTTAGGCCTGAAGAAATATCCTTACACCATTATATATACGGTAGATCCAGATCAGGAAATTGTTTTTGTTACAACAGTGCATCATCACAAAAGAAGTCCGCGCAAGAAATATCGAAAATGAGTGAGCAATTAATCTGCACCACAGATATGAAATTAAGGTCTGTTTCCCTCAGAGTTCCAGCACGGCTTGTCAGATTGCAATACGAAAATTAAAGCTTAAAAAATATCTTCTTCCTGTACAAGAAATAACACAAGCCCCACTCCAAGGCAAAGATGACGAGCGAGGTGATGATGAACATGGGCAACTCCGGTATGGATGTCAACTTCATCAGCCCATTTGTGATGTTGCCGATGTATTCATTGAACCATCGATGACCCACGATCTCGAAGAACAGGTAGATGAAGATGGAGTTCATGCCAACGATGGTGAAGAATTCCCAATGCTTGCGATGCCCTCGTTGATCTACCCACCAGTAGAACAGCACCAGTGCAAGTAAACAGTAGCCCAGGGAAGCCAGCGTAAATGAAGTGGTGGCGATTCGTTTAATGATGGGCGTTATGCCGGAAAGGTCAAGTGCAAATCCCGCAACGAGAGTGATTACGCCGGCCCAGATGAGCCAGGATATGGGTTTCTTTTCTATCAAAATTTTTCCAGCCATCATCCCTGCGACGGTGTGGACCGAAGTGGGAATGCAGTTGATGGCCACCCATCCGTCTTTGTTGATCAGGTTCATGAGGATGAGATCCATGTAGTTGCCGAAGTTTTGCTGATCTGTGAAGGGTTGGTTGAAGCCGGGTACATTGGTCAAGCGATAGAGGAGTTCTGTGAGCAGCAAGAGACCCATACATGCGATGATCTGCGTAAGGTATGAACTGCGGAAAAGCAAAAAGGCAACCAATGTGGTGAACGACAGTTGCGTGAGCACATCCCAAAGTTTAAAAGCAAGGCTGCCGTCAGACTGCACGGCATAGTCCAACACACCCCAGAAGAACAACCACCAGGAACGTTTGAGTACTTTCCTGAACGCTTGTCCCCAGGATGAGCCTGCGCGGAATTGTTTATCCAACGAGTAGGCCATGGCCGTTCCCGCGATGAACATGAAGCCTGGCTGGATCAGATCCCAGAAGCGAAGCCCGTTCCATGGATGATGAAAAAACTGGGTTAACACATGCTCTGCGATATGTCCTTCGCTGGCGGTATATAAATGGTTGTACAGACCCGTGCTTTCCAGGGTCAGCAATACCATGATGATGCCCCTGAATACATCGAGGGAAAGCAATCGTTCATGGGGTGCCACGCCGGATGACATTTGAATAGATTAATTGAGGTTGGCTTTGAATACCCTGATCACATTGCCGCCAAGGATCTTTTTGATGTCTTCATTGGAATAGCCGCGTTTTTTTAGCGCTGCTGTGATCTTCGGAAAATCCTGTACGCCGTTGAGCTGTTGCGGAGCAGAGTTGATGCCATCGAAATCAGAACCAAGGCCTACGTGGTCCACACCGATTCTTTTTACGATGTAGTCAATATGATCCAGCAGTACATTCATGGGTACCCGAAGTGCTTCTGTTTCGCTCTTGTATTTTTCATAGAGATGGTCTTCGATGAAAAACTGCTGCAAACCTGCATTGCGCATAGAATCAGCTTCCGCTTTTCGTTTAGCCATGAACGTGGTATTCTTCCGGTTGAAGCTGCTGTCCAGAAATCCTGAGAAAAAATTCAGGCAGATGACGCCCTTGTTTAATTTGATGGCAGAGATCTGATAGTCTTTGAGGTTACGGGCCACGGGGCAGAGGGCGTGGACACAACTGTGTGAAACGATCACCGGTTTAGTAGTTGTTGCAATAGCATCAAGAAAAGTCTTTTCGCCAACATGTGAGAGGTCAACCATTACACCCAGTTCATTCATCTTTTCGATCACCTGTACACCAAAATCTGTGAGTCCTCTTTTGTCTTCCGGGATATCATTGTTGTATTCATCTGCTGCTGAACTGGCCCATGATGTGCTGTTGTTCCAGGTGAGGGTCATGTAGCGCGCGCCGCGTTTGGCCAATGCTTCAAGCTTAGAAAGATCTTCTTCGATCATATGTCCGCCTTCCACGCCAATCATAGAGGCCAGTTGTTTGTTTTTAATGGCTTCGTCCAGTTCCGCACCATTGGTGACCAGCTTCATGCGTGAAGGATTGCGTGCCACGTAAGCATAGAGGGAATCGATCTCCCTGTTGGCAAATGCATAAGCATCGGGCCTGGCATCACACCAGATGGAAAAGATCTGTACATCCAGTCCGCCTTTCTTCATGCGGGCAAGATCGGAGTGTGTTTTGCCGAGGTTGTTGGCATCAAATACAAAGCCTTTTTCAACAGCCTTGCTGATGAAATCGTTGTGGGTATCCACGACTATTGCTTCTTTGTGCAGTTTTGCTGTTTTGTGTGCAGCACAGCTGAAAAGAAAGGGGAAAGATAAAGGGAGAAGTGCGAAGAGGGCAACACGCTTAATCATTCGTTAGAGCTTGGTAGGTTAAGATTTCAAATGATGGTGATGAGGGTGCAACGAGGGGTAGTTTGTTGAAGTAAATCAGGGCCACAATTTTTTCTTTGGGATCCACCCAGTATTGTGTGCCGAAGGCGCCGCCCCATTCAAAAGTTCCTTCGTTCTTCGGTGTGCCCGCACTGCCAAATAAGGTGTTGATGCCAAAGCCGAGTCCAAAGGGAATCATACCCGGTTGATCTTCTTTAAATTGATTGCTGAGCATCATGCGCACGGTGTTGCGGGAGAGGATTTGCTTTCCATTGTAGGTGCCGCCGTTGAGCAGCATCTGTAAAAAAATGGCATAGTCTTTCACGGTTGAAGAGAGTCCACCGCCACCGGAATAGTATCCCAGGTTTTCATTCGGGAAATCCACATATACTTTTTCACCGAGAATATCTTCCTGTGCCGGGAAGGGCTTCATGCCCGTGGAATCATGGGTGTAGAGTTTCACCAACCTGCTGTGTTTGTCTTTCGGGAGATAGAACCAGGTATCGTTCATGCCCAGGGGATCAAAGATTTTTGTGCGGAAGAATTGCTCCAGGTTCATGCCGCTGATGACTTCAACCACCAGGCCCAGCACATCATCACCAAGACTGTAGGTCCATTTTTCCCCGGGGTTGGAGAATAGCGGCAGCTTGCCGAGTTTACGCATGTCGGTAGACAAGGAATGTCCGCCTACGCCAAGACC
>JBKCVJ010000074.1:0-3826 GCA_046317915.1 Sphingobacteriales bacterium | reverse complement strand
CTTCAATCAAAACATCGGAAGCTGGAACACTGCAAATGTAATCGGGATGGTACGTATGTTTACGAATGCTAATTCGTTTAACCAAGACATCAGCGGCTGGAATACAGCAAAAGTAGGGAGTATGATTAGTATGTTTGAACTAGCGACATCCTTCAACCAAAACATTGGGAACTGGAATACTGGAGCGGTAACGGATATGACAAAAATGTTTCAATGGGCTACTTCATTCAATCAAAACCTTGGCAACTGGAGCTTGAATGCCTCTGTTGATATGCGCAATATGCTAGACAATTGCGGTATGGATTGCTACAACTATGCTCAAACGCTTATTGGGTGGAACGCCACTGGCCCTAACGGTAGATCACTAGGTGCTAAAAACTTAAACTATGGCAGCCAAGCCACAGCAGCCAGAGCCAATTTGACTGGTCCTAAAGGATGGACCATTACAGGTGATGTGCAAAGCAACATATGTGATGCATTTATTACCCGCTGGAATGTAGCTGGTACAACCACATTAAGTTTTGGCACCGCAACCAGTGGTACGGTAAATTACACCTGGAAAGAAGTAAGTCCCGGTACGAAATCAGGTTCGGGCAGCTTCTCAGGTAATACCTTGACCATTAATGGTTTGCCAAGTACTACCATTGATTTGTTTATTGCCCCAGCCAATTTCCAAAGAATAATCATTGGCAATAATCAGCCACTTTCACACAGATTGTTGGATGTAAAACAGTGGGGAACAACGGCATGGACCAGTATGCAAAACGCATTTTTTGGTTGTAGTAACTTAAACATAACTGCTACGGGCATTCCCGATTTATCTTTGGTTACTCGGGCGGAACAAATGTTTCAAGATTGTGAAAAATTAACAGGACCTGCTAACATCGGTTCTTGGAATGTTTCAACAATAACCAATATGACTTCGATGTTTAATGGATGCAAACTCTTCAATCAAAACATCGGAAACTGGAACACTGCAAATGTAACCACTATGCAGAATATGTTTTCGAAAGCTGGTTCATTTAACCAAAACATTGGCGGGTGGAATACAGCAAAGTTGACGAGAACGAGTGGTATGTTTGACGGAGCCTCATCCTTCAATCAAAACATTGGCGGCTGGAATACTGCAGCGGTAACGATGATGGATAAAATGTTTCAAAATGCTACTTCATTCAATCAAAACCTTGGCAACTGGAAATTGAATGCCTCTGTTGATATGAGCAATATGCTAAACAATTCTGGTTTGGATTGTTCCAACTATTCTGCCACGCTTGTTGGGTGGAACGCAAATCCAAGCACTCCTAATGGTAGATCACTTGGTGCTGCTGGCAGAACCTATGGCGGCCCTGCAGCCACTACAGCAAGAGCCAATTTGACTGGTACTAAAGGATGGACCATTACAGGTGATGCGTCAAGTATCATTTGTGGTATCAGCTCCGCACCATCCGAAAGGTTGAGGACCGAGCTAGTTGGAGAAGGCAGCAAAGTTGATGAGAATGTCTATCCAAATCCATTCGTGGGCAGGGTTACCATCGATGCTGATCTGAAAGATGTGACTGAAAAAGACATCAAACTAGTCGATCTGCTGGGCAGGGAATTCAGACCGTTATCAACGAGGAAGATATCTGTTACTCGTATGGAACTTGACCTGAGTAACTTGGTAACCGGTCAATACTTTATCAAGATAAACAGCAAATCGGGAACTAAAGTGTTCAAGGTAATGAGGCAGTGATAAGCACTACGGCTGTTAAATGAAAAATGAGGGAGCATTCTCCCTCATTTTTCATTTATACAAGTCAGGACGATATCATTATGACCAGGAGAATTCTCAAGCAATAGCATCAATGGCTTAGGTTTAGAAATAAGTCTCCCCGCCGTTCTTGGTGGGTAGACTTATTGTAATGGTATATCACCCTCACAAATCCTATATCTGGAAACAGCCTGGCCTTTCTAGAAGTATGTAAACATTCGCCTAACCACGTCTTTGTAAATTGGAAATGTTAATTTATGTTTTGCGGTTTCCATTTGTCAGGATGAACTTTTGGTATGAGAATTAAAAGATGCTACACAAGAGATAAGGGTTGATCCCTCGGTATCAGCTTGCAGGAGTAGGTACCAAACCAGTACATGCGGCTTTGGTAAAGAGCCATGGTTGTGAGCGATATATGAAAAGGCAGTTTAATCTGTCAGGCAACAATACAAAAGACGACCGCAGGGAAATCATTGACGAGGTGTCGAAATTAAACGATCCCGTCGCTCAAAGGCTGCTGCCCAAAGGCTGGAAAGGGATTCGGCGGTGGGGTTACACACGTTATGGTCCATGGATTTTGTGAGCGATGGACTCTTCGATGGCAGAAAGTTCTGGTGTTTAATGATAGTAGATAATTTGAGTCGTGAATGTCTGGCCATTGTGGTGGGCCATTCATTGAAAGGAGGAGTGTGGTGGTTGCTTTAGACCGCATTAAGGCATCAAGAGGGCTGGTTCCTCACCGCATTCAAACGGGTAACGGAAGGCGAGTTTAATTCCAAAGAGATGGACCGCTGGGCATTTTCACCCGAACAGATGCCTTGCAGACACATCCGGAAAATGAGAAAAAAGGTACAATAGGTAGCAGTTCAGGCGAAAAAAAATGAGCATAACAAGGCCATGTTTTTCTACCAACGGGTGCTTCTAAATAGGGTACAGGCCACCTGCGAAAATAGCTGTTGGTATTTAAAAAAGCATCGGGGATACAAGGGATCCCCGATGCTTCACCATTAGTTCTTAATGAACTTGATGTGTTCTGTGATGTTGTCACCCACCAGTTGTAGGATATACATGCCAGGCGTAAGATCATCGGTAGATTGTTGAGCCTGCAATGGAAGTTTACGAATCAACACACCGTTCGCATTCAACAGATATACCTGCCTCACCTTCTGCATGTTCCCGCTAATAGTAAACTGACCGTTATTGGGAACAGGGTAGATGGAATATTCTTTTGTGCTCTGGTTGAAGCTCAGCTTAATTGTTTTGAAATATTGCGATCTTCCATCCAGGTCAGTTTGTTTCAATCGATAGTAAGCTTTGGTAAGTCCGGCTGTATTATTATCGATCAAACTATACTTGCTTGTCAGAGAAGTGGTTCCATGTCCTTTCACCGTACCGATAGACTCGAATGTTATATTATCCGATGATCTTTCCACAGTAAAGAAATCACAATTCTGCTCTGATGAAGTTACCCACTTCACATCAACGAATGCGCCTTTATTTTCCGCGTTGAAGCTCGTCAACTGAATTGGCAATACATTGAGTGCAGTATTGGTAGCGAGGGTGAACGGACCGAACTGCGTCACCGGAGCCAGTGAAGTCACACTTCCTGCGGTACCGTTTCCGGTGATTGATGTTCCGCCTCTGTCTAACCAGTTGCTACTGTTCCAATAACCTACCTTCATATTGGCAATCAACGTAATAGCATAAATAGGACAGGCTGCCTGATTCCAGGTAAGGGTAACAGACACATTTGAGCTGCCCGCCGTACGGTCAAGGTTCCAGTATTCACAACCACTGACGTGGTTGAGTGGAGGCAGATAAGTGAATCCAAAGCTCTGAGGAGTATTGAAATACTCGGCAGAAAACTGATCTGTATTGACGGATGGTGCAGTAATGGATATTGGACGATAGAATCCATTCTTACCAACGGGGAACGTAAATGCCTGGTTACCGGTTTTACGAACAAGGCCATTTACATGGCTTTGGTTACTCGCTCCGGTGGCTGTGGCTCCGTTCAAAATGACCAGCGTGGCATTCTGATTGACCACACCATTGGTGAAGGTCATGTTGTTAGCC
>JBKCVJ010000073.1:0-4536 GCA_046317915.1 Sphingobacteriales bacterium | reverse complement strand
AAAGTGAAGGCCACTTCTTGTGCGGCGGTACTGCCTGCTTCACGAATATGATAACCGGATATTGAAATCGTGTTCCACTTCGGAACCTCCTTGCTGCACCATTCAAAAATATCCGTGATGATCCGCATGGATGGTTTCGGTGGATAGATGTAGGTGCCCCTGGCTGCATATTCTTTCAGGATATCATTTTGGATGGTACCGGAAATCTTTTTGATATCCGCACCTTGCTCCTTGGCAAGTGCCACGTAAAAAGCAAGCAGGATAAAACCAGTTGCATTGATGGTCATAGAGGTTGAAACATCTTCCAGTTTGATCCCGTCAAAAAGCACCCGCATATCATCAATGGTATCGATGGCTACACCTACTTTGCCGACTTCGCCATCTGCGAGCGGATGATCACTGTCGTACCCGATTTGCGTGGGCAGGTCAAACGCAACACTCAATCCCATGACGCCCTGTGAAAGAAGATAGCGATATCGTTTGTTGCTTTCTTCAGCGATGGAAAAGCCGGCATACTGCCGCATGGTCCAGAGTTTACCCCGGTACATATCAGGCTGTACGCCCCTGGTATAGGGGAATTCCCCAGGGAGCTCCGTCATCGGCACAGTGTCTTCCTTGGTATACAAGACTTTTATATCGATTCCGGAGTCTGTTTTTTTAGGATCCATGGCAAAACTTGACTTGGGTTAAAGCAATTTTTTCGCTTCAAAGTTCAGCGCTTCCAGCACTACAGGGTGAAGGGAAACATTGGGGTCCTTATTTACCAATTCGATGATCAACTTGCTGAGTTCCACACCCCGGTCTGCCGGCTGCAGGTTCTCTGCCACCTTATTGATGATGAAGATATTCTGTTCTTTGAGGTTGCTGACGGCTTGCCAGGCTTGCGGTGCCACATAGATCTGCTGGCTGAGGTTGTAGTCGAACTCGGTTTTGATCTGGTCAACGAGAACGCCCTGCAATTGCCTTACGTTCAGGTCACCCGCTGGTACCCGGGAGATCAGGCTGGGAAGGGAGATGCGCTCCGTTAACAGCACCAGACGCTCATAGGCGCCCAGTTTAAGGTTCAGGCTTCCCGATGACACGGGTTCTTGCGGGGTCTTCTGCAGGCTGTCTTTTTCTTTTTTCCAGCTGACAAGGTATACGATAACTACTACGGCAACTGCCAGAATGCCGCCATAAAGGACAAGGTCATTGTTGCTCATACGGAAGGTTGATGCGCAAAAGTACGGTATAAACCTCTTTCTACTTTTTGTGTTAATTTTATACTATGGAAAAAGTTATGGAGTCGCCAGTTCAGTTTAATGCTTCAGCCATCGAGGAGTTGCAAAGGCTCATGCAAGAGGACGGATTTGACCAATCACAAGTGCTGCGGGTAGGTGTCAAAGGTGGTGGTTGCTCCGGGCTAAGCTATGTCCTGGCTTTTGACCAGGCTGCACCCGGGGACGAACATTTCACTATCGCGGGTATACCATGCGTGATGACCCCTGCACACGGACTCTACCTGATGGGGATGGAGATCAACTGGAGCACGGGCCTTGAAGCGCGTGGATTTGAGTTCGTCAATCCCAATGCGTCAAAGACCTGTGGTTGTGGGAGTAGTTTCGCAGTGTAATTCAAAAGTCAAAAGTCAAAAAAAGGGAAGTTCTTTCGAGCTTCCCTTTTTTAATGTTTGAATTTTCTTATGCTTTCGCCGCTTCCGTTTTCTTTTTGACAACTGTTTTATTGTCTGTCTGTGTAGCCAACGGTTTATCTTTCGCCAGGTCAACGAGGATCGGTGCTGCCACAAAAATGGATGAGTAGGTACCGGTCACAACACCCACCAGCATCGCAAACGCAAATCCACGTGTTACCTCACCACCGAAGATGAAGAGGATCAGCAGGGTCAGGAATACCGTCAGTGACGTCATAATCGTACGGCTCAGGGTATCATTGATCGCGCGGTTAACGATGGTTGCCGTGCTTGCACCTTTCATCAGCCTGCTGTCTTCCCGTACCCGGTCAAAAACAATCACGGTATCGTTCATCGAGAAACCAATTACCGTCAGGATCGCTGCAATAAAGTGCTGATCGATCTCCAATGGGAATGGCATCACGCCACGAAGGAAGGAGAATACGGCAAGGGTTACCAATACGTCATGCAACAAGGCAACAATGGTACCGAGTGAATATCTCCAGTCGCGGAAACGAAGCAGGATATACAGGAAGATTGCTACCAACGCGAAGATCGTAGCCTTGATCGCGCCTTTCTTCAGGTCATCAGAAATGGAAGGCTGAACGGTCTGCGAACTTTGCTTATACTTGGTCTGGAAATCATACAAACTAGTATTGGCTGGTAGTTTACCTTTCAGTCCTTCGTAAAGTGCCGTCTCCACTACAGAGTCTGCCGTCTTACTGGGATCATCAATCTTGTATGACGTGGTGATGTTAAGGGTTTTGTTATCGCCTACTGTCTTGATCACCGGGTACTCTCCAAATGATTTCTGAAGCGCATCGCGCACATCGTCATTCTTTACAGCCTCATCAAAGCGAACCGTATAGCTACGTCCACCTTTATATTCCACACCCTGGTCAAAACCATTAAACAGTGCAGCAACGCCAAGGATCAGCACCACAACAGAAATAACGTAGGCTACCTTGCGGTATTCTACGAACTTGTATTGTGCGTGTGCAAATACCTTGCGGCTCAGCTTTGTGAAGTATTCGAAATGCCTGTTCTTTTTAGTATAGAAATCAGTGATCAACCTGGAGATCAGGATACCGCAGAACAGTGACAGCAGGATACCCAGGATCTGGGTAGTTGCAAATCCAAGAACGGGTCCGAGACCGAAGTAGAACAGAATCAGGGCTGTCAACAGGGTAGTGATGTGACCATCCAGTACCGGTGGCAATGAACGTTTGTAACCATCGATCACCGCCTGTTGGGCGCTCTTACCGTGGTTCAGTTCGTCCTTGATCCTTTCAAAGATGATTACGTTGGTATCCACAGCCATACCGATGGTCAGTACCAGACCGGCGATACCCGCTGCAGTTAAGGTTGCTCCCAAAGCACTCAATACACCAACGGTAAAGAGGAGGTTGAGGATCAGGGCGATATTGGCAACCCAGCCAGCGGTGTTATAATACACCAGCATCAGGATGAAGATCACGATGAAAGAGATGGCAAAGGCCATCGTTCCACCTTTAACGGCTTCAGCACCGAGGGTAGGTCCTACCACTTGTTCCTGCACGATCTTGGCAGGTGCAGGCAGTTTACCAGACTGAAGAATGTTCGCCAGATCCTGCGCTTCCTGAATGGTAAAGGATCCGCTGATCTCTGATGTACCAGAGGTGATCGGACCATTAACATTTGGTGCAGAATAAACGATATTATCCAATACGATGGCGATCGGCTTACCAACGTTATCCGTTGTCAACTGACCCCATGTACGCTCACCCTGCTTGGTCATGAGCATTTTAATGGCGGGGCGTCCGCGCTCATCGAAATCCTGTGTTGCCTGTTGTACGCCATCGCCTTCCAGCTTAGCTTTGTCAGAACCTTCAACGGTCTTTATTGCATACAATGGGAGGAAATCGCTGACCACACCTTTATCGTTGCGCTCGGCATTTCCGTATGCAAAAATCAGATTAGAAGGGAACTGTGAACGAACAGTTTCCAAAGACAGATAATCGTTCAAAGCTGCTGTATCAGAAGCCTGTACCATCCCAATGTAGGGTGCATAAACAGGGCGTCCGTTCTGGCCTTGCTGTGGCGGAATCACCTGGAGATATCTTCCGAGTGATTGCACATTGTCAGTAGCAGTAGTTTTGGTTGCGGCCGTGTCTTTGATATTCTTTGTGAACTGGTCAATAGATACCGTTTTGGTTGAGTCTTTCAGTTTTGCAGCAGCTGCAGTCTGTGTAGTATCAGCAACTGGCTTTGAACTGTCTTTCACTGCCTTTGTATCACCATAGTATGCTTTCAATGCATTTTCAGCATTTACAAAACTCTGGTCCAACTCAGAAATGTTGTACACTTCCCAGAACTGGAGATTGGCAGTTGCCTGCAGGTATTTACGAACGCGTTCAGGATCGTCTTTTACACCTGGCAGCTCAACCGTGATGATACCTTTATTCTTATCCAGGTTTATATTGGGCTGAGCCACACCAAACTGGTCGATACGTTTTTGGAGTACATTAAAAGTATTGGCAACGGCACCATCTGCAGCGGCCCTGATCTTGGTGAGCACATCGTTATCGCTATCGTTGATATTGATGTTTTTACCAGCACCTGCAAACAAAGAAGCCAGACGGCCCGTAGGATTCTGCTCTTTAAATGCGGCAGAGAACAAGGTGATGTAATCTGCATCACTGTTTGCTTTTCTTTGGGTGGCCGTTTCCAGCGCTTTCAGCAGCACTGGGTTCTTCGCGTTGTTGGAAAGGGATTTCAACATGCCTTCCAGCTCCACTTCAAGCGTTACACTCATTCCGCCCTGAAGATCAAGGCCGAGGTTGAGCTCCTGCTCTTTGGCTTTCTGATAGCTGATGGCACCGGTAACG
>JBKCVJ010000072.1:0-45991 GCA_046317915.1 Sphingobacteriales bacterium | reverse complement strand
TAATGATGAAGCCAAACGGCGGATCCTCGCAAGATCCTTGCCTTCAGATGGCAAAGAGGCAACCAATTACGCCTTGAAACAATCTTCCCAACGCTATTATTACAGTGGACAAGCGCCGCCCATGAACATCTTCAATCCCGTTGCCTGGGGTGAGTTCGTAAAGGCCTGGAAGCGCGGTGACTTTAAGAAGAAATAGGGTGAATTGATAGGGGTAGTCTTTAGGGTGAGGCTTTAGGGTGAGGCTTTAGACTAAATCCTAGCTAAACACTCCCCCTAAAAACTCCCCCTAGTATTTAAAGAACCCCTCCTTAGCTTTCACCCCCAGCTTCCCCGCGGTTACCATATTCACCAACAACGGACATGGCGCGTATTTGGGATTGCCGAAACCATCGTGAAGCACGCGTAGAATAGCCAGGCATACATCGAGGCCTATAAAATCAGCAAGTTGTAATGGACCCATCGGATGAGCCATGCCAAGCTTCATCACCGTATCAATTTCTTCTTTAGCGGCAACGCCCTCGTAAAGGGTGTAGATCGCTTCATTGATCATCGGCATCAAAATCCTGTTGGCCACAAAGCCCGGATAATCATTCACCACACAGGGAACTTTCTCCAGCGTTTTGGTAGCCGCAACAATGGCTTCCGTCACTTCCGGAGCCGTACCGTATCCATTGATGATCTCCACCAGTTTCATCACGGGCACAGGATTCATGAAGTGCATCCCGATCACTTTCTCAGGCCTTTTTGTGACCGCGGCAATTTTTGTGATGGAGATCGATGAGGTGTTGGTGGCAAGGATAGCCTGCGGTGAAGCATACGCATCTATTTCGCGGAATATCTTCAGCTTGATGTCTACATTCTCCGTTGCCGCTTCAATGACCAGCTCCGCATCACTGATGCCTTCCTGTAAAACAGTGAAGGTGCTGATCCGTGCAAGGGATGCTTCTTTTTGTTCAGCACTTACCGCTCCTTTAGTGACTTGCCGATCAAAATTTTTGACGATATTACCCAGCGCTTTTTGTAATTGTTCCGGTGAAACATCAATCAGCGAAACCCTGAAGCCATATTGGGCAAAAACATGTGCGATGCCGTTACCCATGGTACCGGCGCCAATAACAGCAATCTTATTCATACAGCAAAAATAAATGAAAGCGCCCGAATTGAAATCTCGGGATTATGATAATCAGTACTCTAGTCCCCGGATCTGTTGCAGCTTAAAAATGGCTGCAGCCTTGTGCTCCAGCGGAATAGCCAGCGTATAACTGCAGAACAAACCCTGATCCTGCTGGTGGATCCTGATCTGGCATTCCCGGATCACCATCATAACCTCATTCATGACCGTATAGTCGAAACGCACCGGCACCATCACCTCCACATTTTTCTCTACAACTGAACACTGCACAAGGGCTTCAGCGGCGGCCGTTTTATACGCGTTGATCAATCCCGGAACACCCAATAAAGAACCGCCAAAATACCGCACAACTACTACCATGGCGTTAGTCAGGCCATTGCTGAGGATCTGTCCCTCAATAGGCTTACCCGCCGAGCCCGATGGTTCCCCATCGTCACTCACACGGTGCTGCTCCCCATCCGGACCAATGCGCCAGGCAAAACAAAAATGAGAAGCCTTGGGATGTTCTTTTTTCAGCGCCTGCAAACGCAGCTTGCAATCGTCCGGGGTATCTACCGGATACGCATAACCGAAAAACTTGGAGCCCCTGTCCCGGAAGTCGGAACGCCCTTCTGTACCGATGGTATGAAAACGAAATCCTGCCATCAGCCCCAAGCCATTAACAGGATCGCCGCCACAGCCAATGCTATGCCGACCCAGTTGAGTTTCGACAACTTTTCACGAAAAGCAAAAAAGGCAACGAGGGTGCTGAAGAGTACAATGCCGATATTCACAATGGGGAAGATTGCAGAGCTGTTGCCTTCGTACTCCCCAAGCACTTTGATGAGGCACCATACGGAAAAATAATTGGGAAACCCCAGACAGATCCCGCCGATGATGGAACGTGGGTCAAATGTCTCCTTCCCTGTTACCAATCGATAAATCAAATACAGCCCGCCCAGCAGTGCAGCTATGGAAAAAGCGACGATGAAAAAACTGTCTTTGTTGCTTTCATTGAGAAAAGCTTTATCTACATGCGCTACAATCGCATCCAGCACCCCGCTTCCGATAAACAATGCCGCGGGTACAGCAAGGATCCATCCATGTGTTGATTTGAGGGAAGATCCCTCGATCTCTTGATGTGGCCAACTCGTCATCACTACCGCTGCAAGCGCAGTGATCACACCGGTCCATTTCATCCAGGTTGATGATTCCCCATAGAAAAAAATGGTGAACAGGAAAGGTATCACCAGCGATAACTTAAAGGCTACAGAAGCTACGGCAACGCCCAGATTGATGGAGGTAAATGCGATGACATTGAACAGCACAATAAAAAACACTCCCATCACAATGGCCCACCATAGCCAGGGAACCTGTTGTGTAATGGCATCTGTAGGATAGCCCTTGTTCATGAAGGACCCGATGACCACACAGGTGATATAGTTAAAGACGATGGCCTGTAACGAAGAAATCTGGTACTTGCCCAGCACCTTGAACGCAAGGGTAAGGCAAGACGTAAAAACAATGGTCAGGATCAGATAAATCATGAGGGATAATATATGGTCACCAAATCGTTCAACAATGTAAGGGTTTCTTTTTTGCCAAAAGCTGGCACCGAGGGCTCCTGTAGTCCGTGATCCACATGAAGGGTTGTATTGGTGATCACCCTGATCTCGTCCCAGCAGTTTTGATCCATAAACGCCTGCAGGGTTTTTGCGCCGCCTTCCACCAATACACTTTGGATCTTCAGTACATACAACGCATGCAGGATCTGGTCAACCAGATCTACATCGTTAGTCACCTGATAAAACTTCAATGCATCCTTCATATCATGCTTCAGGGTATTGAAAACGATGGTAGGCGTTTGGCCATCAAAAACATGCAGGTGAGCGGGCAGGGAAAGATCCATGTCCACCACCAGGCGAATCGGATGATTGCCTGTCCACATTCTGTTGGTAAGGGACGGATTATCCATCAGGGCTGTTCTGGCACCTACAAGTATGGCCGCTTCTTCACTGCGCCATTGGTGAACCAACCGATTGCTGAGGTCATTGCTGATGAGCAGTCGTTCATCCCCGTTAGCAGCCATTTTTCCATTTGCGGATGCCGCCCATTTCAGGATCACATAGGGACGATGTTGGCGATGGAAGGTGAAAAAACGACGATTTAATTCCTCACATGCTTCCGTAGCGATGCCTGTTACAACCTCTACACCTTTGGCCCGGAGTTTAGCGATGCCTTTGCCATTGACATCCGGGAATGGATCCTGGCTCCCAATGACAACACGGGGAATTTGATGTGCGATGATCAGGTCTGCACAAGGTGGCGTTTTACCGAAGTGTGCACAGGGCTCCAGCGATACATACATTGTAGATTCCGGGATCAATGCCAGATCTTGCGGCGCAACAGTTTTGATACAATTCACTTCCGCATGCGCCTCACCGTATTGCTGGTGCCAGCCTTCCCCGATGATGCGTTGCCCATGAACGAGTACCGCACCAACCATGGGGTTGGGCGCTACATGACCACTCCCCTTACGGGCCAGCTCCACACAACGCAACATATAGGCAAGATCGATATTCATACCGCCGCAAATCTAATGTAATATTTATGTTTGCAGGATGAGGGCCAATGCAGCACAGCATCTACTGAGGGATCAGATCCGCCATCTCTATGAAGAACGGGAAGCATTGGCCATTGCGCAATGGGTAGTGGAAGACCTCACGGGAACCACCAGGGCAGACCGGTTACTCTGCGATCCGGAACTAACTGAAGAACAAACGGAGATTTTTGAACGATCCAGCCAACAACTTCTGGCAGGCGTTCCAATGCAATACGTGTTGGGCTACGCAATGTTTATGGGCCTTCGGTTTTCCGTCAACCAACACGTACTCATCCCCAGACCAGAGACCGAAGAACTTGTGCAGTGGCTACTGGAATCAACGCCCAAAGATGCAAAAATCCTTGATATCGGATCCGGTTCCGGATGCATCGCCATCTGCATCAGTAAACAACGTCCGGATGCTTCCGTCACAAGCATTGATGTGAGTGCCGATGCACTGGCGGTGGCGAAAGAAAATGCAAAGCGCCTGAATGCCGATGTGCAATGGGTGCAAGGAGATTTCCTGGATCTTTCTGTACAGGAACAATTGGACCATCCAACAATGATCATCAGCAATCCGCCCTACATACCCGCCAGCGATAAGGATACCATGGCGGCACATGTGGTGGATCACGAACCGCATGTAGCGCTGTTTGTTCCGGACAATGACGCATTGAAATTCTACCGCTCCATCATTGCCTATGGCTCACAGTATGGCGTAACCGAAATTTTCTTTGAAACACATTACCAGCTGGCTCAGCAAGTGGCAGCATTGGGTGAGGGAAGTGGGTACAGGGCAGAGGTGAGAGTAGATATGGCGGGGAATGAAAGAATGGTTAGACTAATGCGGTAATTTGACAGTGCGGCAATGCGGTAATGTAGGAAGCGCGGCCGTGCGTTGCCGGCCTGCGCAGAAACACTCGGAGTGACTGCCGGCAATGCCCAGTGCCCAATGCCCTATGCCTCGCGAAGCGTCTGCCGCACTACCGAATTGCCACATTAAAGGGTCTAATTCTTATCAACAGACAGCACCGTCCTCGCTCCCAACTCCCGGGCTACGCGCATCACAGCAACTACATTGTCGATCGGTACTTTTTTGTCTGCATTGATCACTACCGTTGGTATATCGGTCTTCTCTTTCTGAATAGCTGGTAATAACGCCGCACGAAGGGAATCGATGCCCACTTTATTGGTACCCACATAGTACATAAGGTTGGCATCTATGGACACCACCACATTCTGTTTTGCCTTGGTATCGCTTTTCGATTTGGGTTGCGAGAGCTTGATCACATTCGGATTGGCAAGGGTAGACACGATGAGAAAGAACATCAACAGGATGAACAGGATGTCATTCAATGCATCCGTAAATACCTCGGCTTCTCCCCTATGCTTTTTTCGGATCTGCATGTGTTAATGAGTTGGCTCCTGCAATACGTCCAGGAAATCTGCTGCGGCCACTTCCATCCTGTTGGCAGCTTTGTCCGTCTGCGCCATGAGATAGCTGTACCCCAGGTACGCCACAAGACCGATCAGCAAGCCGGTCAATGAAGTGACAATCTTTACATACAGACCACCCGCAATGGTATTGAGTACAAATTCACCTGTAGAGTTGATGTTGAAGAAAAGCTGCATCAGACCAGCGAGCGTACCGATGAAACCAAAGATCGGCGCGGCGCGTGAGATCACAGACAGCACATTCAGGTTGCGTTCCAGTTCATACATTTCAAGTTGCGCCACAGACTCCATGCTCCGCTCAATGGCATCGATGGGTTTACCGATGCGCTGGATGCCTTTGTAGATCATCCGCGCAATGGGACTGTTGGTATTTTTAGCCTGTGATTTTGCCGCAGCAATATTTCCATTCATGATATGATCACGGATGATCCCCATGAAATTTTCATCAATTTTTGATGCCCGCTTGATCGCGATCCATCGTTCCACCATAAAGAAAATAGCGGCCACCAGAAGCAGGGCCAACGGAATCATGATCGGTCCGCCCGAGACCAGGATATCCCAAAGATGCATTTCCTTTGGAGAGGGTGTGATGGCTTGGGTACCCGTCTGCAAAGTGTCCGCGGCAGATGTCAAAGGAGTGGATTGCAACAACCAACCAGGCATGAAATAACAGTTTGAGCAAATGTAAGCACACAATAGTTAACCGCTTCATAAAAAAGGTAGCCCTGGAGGTTAGTTCATCAACGGAATTGTTTATCTTAATGAAAATCACGGCTTATGGCAAAAGGAAGCAAAATCTGGCTGGGCATCTTTACCTTTTTGCCGATCGCCCTCGTCGTTGCATACATGGTGGCCTTTGGGTTATTGGTTAAAGACGTGATCCTGTACGGTAATGAAAACCAACCTATGCCCCTTTTCTCCAGCATGTTCTGGCTCTTCGTGCTGATGCTTGCGATGGGAATTGTATCCTTCGGCCTGTTGGTTTATTATATCATTCTGGTGGTCAATAGCAAGGCCAACACAGACGAGAAGTTACTTTGGATCATCCTCTTCCTTTTAGGCAATGTGCTTGCATTTCCAGTGTATTGGTATATGCGGATCTGGAAAGAACCGATGGATCATTTGGAAATGAGCGCAACATAAATTCCAGTTGAGAGGTGGAAGGTTGAAGGTGGAAGCGTTGCTGCTCTTCAACCTTCCACCTTCCACCTTCCACCTAAGCATTTTGTTCCCATATCTGCACCAAATGCACAAGCGTTTCCACTGACTTCTGCATGTCTTGCACGCTTACAAACTCATGCCTGGAATGCAGGGCCATTTCACCGGTGAAAATATTTGGACAGGGCAATCCCATAAACGATAAACGGGATCCATCCGTTCCACCGCGCACCGGATGCTGGCGGAGTGTCAATCCGGCCCGGCGAATCGCTTCCTTCGCGTAGGCGCCAACGTTAGGATGCAGATCCAGTACTTCTTTCATGTTGCGATACTGTTGCTTCACTTCTACAGAAACTTTTGCTCCCGGATATTCATCGGCAATCTCCTCCGACAGCTGCTTCAGGAATGCGGCATGTTCATTCAATTTTTGCATTTCAAAATCACGAATGATGAATTCAACCTTTGCCTGTTCAGCAGAACCGCTGATGTGAAGCGGGTGTACAAATCCTTCACGCCCTTCGGTTGTCTCCGGGGAAAACGCACCTTTCGGTAATGCATCAACGAAGGCCGCTGCAAGCTTAACTGCATTGATCATTTTCCCTTTCGCTGAACCAGGATGCGCACTCACCCCTTCAAAAGTCACCACACATCCATCAGCAGAAAACGTCTCGTCTTCAAAGGAGCCCGCTTCACTACCATCCAGGGTGTAGCCATAATCGGCGCCCAGTTTCTGCATATCCAGTTTCTCCACGCCTCGGCCCACTTCTTCATCCGGGGTGAACAGGATCCTGATACGGCCGTGTTTTATTTCGGGATGTGCCAGCAGGAAATGCGCGAGATCCATGATGATGGCTACGCCTGCCTTATCGTCTGCACCCAGAAGGGTTGTTCCTGACGCGGTAATGATATCGTCCCCAATCTTCTCTTTTAAATAAGGATGCAGGTCTGTCGTCAGCACCTGCGATGGATCATCGGGCAGGATGATGGGTGAACCGTCATAATGATGATGGATGACGGGTTTTACGCCCGCACCGCTGACATCGGGAGCGGTATCCACATGTGAACAAAAACAGATCACAGGCACATCCTTATCCGTGTTGCCGGGTATAGTGGCAAATACATATCCATGCTCATCCAACTCAGCATCGGAAATACCCATATCCAGCAATTCCATCACGAGAAGCCGGGAAAGATCAAGCTGTTTTGCTGTACTCGGAAAACACTCGCTGTAGGGATCACTTTGGGTGTCGATCTGCACATACCGAAGGAACCTCTCCTTAACACTAAAAAGATAATTGTTAAACATATTTACCGAAAATCTTATAATATATTAAACCAATTGACTAATTTATAGCCACCAAATCTACTGTAAAATGAAAAAATCAATCATTGCAGCCATCGTTGGCGGCATCATCCTTTTTTTCTGGCAGTTCTTGTCCAACGCTGCCCTTGACCTGCACAGGCCTGCACAGCAATATACGCCCAGGCAGGATTCTGTTTTGGCCTACCTTAATCAGCATTTAACAGAAGGCAGGTATTTCATGCCTACATATCCTTCAGGCGCTTCTTCTGAAGAGGCACAGAAAACGATGGCTGCAGCAGAAGGCAAGCCCTGGGCCATTGTGGAAGTTCATAAATCATGGAATGGTGCAGACATGACCCTAAATTTGATCCGTAGTCTTCTGACGAATATGATCTTGGTTTACTTGTTTGTCTGGATCCTAAGCAGGGGAAATTTCAATTCATTTGGATCCATTTTTCTGTCGAGCCTGTCCGTAGGCATCATCAGCTTCCTATATTTCCCTTACGCCACTTTCATATGGTATAAGACACCAGGTATATGGGCACATTTCAATGATGCATGGATTCCCTGGGCACTAAATGGCGTGTGGCTGGGATGGTTTTTGCGAAGGAAATAGGCAAATGACATTGGGCATTGACCTATTTCCTGCCAATGCCCAATGCCCTATGCCTAATGCCTTATTTATGCCTCAATGATCTCAACAAGCTCCACATCAAACACCAGCTCTTTCCCTGCCAGCATGTGGTTGGCGTCCATGATCACCACTTCAGCCTGTACTTCAAGAACAACTACCGGAACCGGTTGTCCGTGCTGATTCCTGAGGGTCAGTTGCATACCGGGTTCCAGCTTCATATCTGCTGGGATATTGGCTGCAGGAAATTCTATGATGGCTTGCTCGTCCCTTTCACCATACGCTTCTGTTGCAGAAATATTCAGGATCTTCTTATCGCCTACATTCATACCCACAACACCGTCGTCAAATCCTTTGATCATCTGACCTGCGCCTACGGTAAATTCCAATGGCTCCCTGCCTTCGGAAGAATCAAATTGTGTTCCATCTGTTAATCGTCCTGTGTAGTGTACTCGTACTACGTCACCTTGTTTTGCTTGCATGTTGTAATTTTTAATCTGCTCCCCTAAACGCCTGCGCAACGGCGGTTACGTCAGAAAATATAGACGAGGCTGACCGGCAAGGTAAGTGATTTTTAGTGATATTTGATGATGCAAACGATTTTGAAACAGTCAGCAATTTTGTATGTAATCTGTATGCTGTGTTTCTTCACACCAGGTCATGCACAAATCAATTCCATCCTTCCCGGGGCGGCAAGACTACAGGTATACCTGCCTTTGATCAAGGATAAAAAAGTGGGCATTTTTGCAAACCACACCTCAATGATAGGAAACACGCATCTCGTGGATACCCTTAAAAAACTGGGTGTGAAAATCACTGTCATTTTCGGTCCGGAACATGGGTTCAGGGGCACAGCCGATGCAGGTGAGAAAATTGGCAATTACGTAGATGCACAAACGGGCATCCCCGTGGTCTCGCTCTACGGCTCAAAACGAAAACCCGGTGCTGAAGACGTAAAGGATGTGGATATTCTCATTTTCGATATCCAGGATGTTGGGGTTCGTTTTTACACTTATATCTCCTCGTTGGAAGAGTATATGGAAGCCGCAGCGGCATTGGGGAAACCACTTCTTATCCTTGACAGGCCAAATCCTCATGGCGGTTATGTTGATGGTCCCGTGCTGGATCGCAAATACAAATCCTTTGTTGGCATGCAACCCATTCCTGTGGTGTATGGTATGACCATCGGTGAATACGCGATGATGATCTCCGGAGAACAATGGCTCTCCCCCGCTGCCAATGCCAAATTTGCCTATTTCCGTACTGCCGAAAACAGCAAGGATACTCCCTTCCATTTTCTGGTGATCAAATGCGGGAACTATACCCACCAAAGCGTTTACACCATTAAAGAAAAGCCTTCGCCCAACCTCCCGGATATGGCATCGATTTACCTATATCCGTCCACCTGCTATTTTGAAGGTACGGTGTTAAGCGAGGGACGAGGAACACCCACACCGTTCCAGGTGTTCGGCCATCCATCGCTTCCCAAAACACTATACGCATTCACGCCCGTATCAACAGCAGGCGCCAAAGAACCGAAGCTGAAAGACCAGCTTTGCTATGGTTGGAACCTTGCCGCCCCACCGGAACAAATCAGGAAAAAGATCGATGGCAGAATACATCTGGGATACCTTCTGGAAGCGTATAAATTGTTCCCCGACAAAAAGAACTTCTTCATACTTCCCAAATCCGGTAATGCCGATGGTGCCTTCTTCAATAAACTTGCAGGCAACAATACATTGATGCAGCAGATCATCGATGGAAAAAGCGAAGCAGAGATCCGACAGAGCTGGCAGAAAGACCTCGATGCATTTAGAGTAATCAGGAAGAAGTATCTGATGTACGAGGACTAATTGAAAAGTCAAAATTCACATGGACTATACGCAAGTCAGAATCGTCTTCATGGGTACCCCGGAATTTGCCCGGGCCAGCCTGCAACAACTCGTTGAAGGAGGCTGTAACATCGTTGGCGTGATCACGGCTCCGGATAAACCCGCCGGCAGAGGTATGAAACTACAACAGTCGGCCGTAAAGGAATATGCAGTGCAGCAAAACCTTACCATCCTGCAACCCGAAAAACTGAAGAATCCTGAATTTCTGGACGCACTCCGAAACCTGCATGCAGACCTCCAACTGGTAGTTGCATTCCGCATGCTACCGGAACTCGTGTGGAACATGCCCCCCATGGGCACCGTCAACCTGCATGGCTCCCTCTTACCAAAATATCGCGGTGCGGCGCCTATTAACTGGGCCGTCATCAACGGGGAAAAAGAGACGGGTGTCACCACCTTTAAACTCAAACACGATATTGATACCGGAGATATCCTGCTGCAAAAAGAAATTCCCATTGGTCCGGAAGAAAATGCGGGTGAATTGCACGACAAAATGAAGGAAATCGGGGCAGCCGTTTTACTGGATACGGTAAAAGGACTTGCTGCAGGAACCCTTGTTGAAAAACCGCAGGACCAGTTTCCAGGTGAACTCAAACACGCACCTAAAATATTTACCGATACCTGCAGGATCAACTGGCACGCCAGCGCAGAAGAGATCCACAACCTGGTGAGGGGATTATCTCCCTACCCTGCCGCTTTCTCAACCCTGCAGGAAAAAATGTTCAAGATCTATGCCTGCCAATACAAGATCACTTCGCCCAAAGAAACACCCGGAACAGTTTTAATGAACGATGAGAAGCTGGCCTTTGCCTGTACTAACGGATACGTATACCCTACAATCGTGCAGATGGAAGGAAAGAAAAAAATGCCTGTGGATGATTTTATGCGCGGCTTCAAAATAGCTATTAGCTAATAGCTAGTAACTAGTATACGAGTGAGACATCAAACTTAGAACCCTCCGCTACCTGCAACTGCGCACTTGCGGCATTGCTGATTCGGATCAGTAATCCATCGTTCTCCTTTCCTGGAGGAATTTCACCCAGTACCTTCGCATATACCACCCGGTTGGTGGAAACAGATGTGATCTTAACAATGGTGCCTGGCGTCACCTTGTTCATCAGTACATAGTATTTACCATCTTTCCAGCCACTGGTGCTTTTGAATATTCCCGCGAGGCCGGTTGTTTGATTATCGCCTTTAGATTGGTCTTTGTATACCGCAGCAAATGCACCTTCCGTTGAAGGAGCATCGTTCCGCACGGTAGTTGGCGGCGGAACAACAGGCTTCTCTTCTGCAGGTTTCTCTTCCACAGGCTTGGCAACGGGTGCAGGTTTCTCTTCCACCGGCTTGGCAACCGGCTCTTTCTTCTCCGGTTCCTTGGTAACCACTGGCGGAGGATTCACGGGCTTGGGCGTAACCGCAGGAGGTGTAGTGGCTTTAGGAGTCTCTGTTGTTGGTGCTGGTTTGGAAGCTACCGTGGCAGGCGGCAACACTGCCGCACCGGCCAGTGGTGAAAGCTCTTTCTTTACCTTCAGATAACCTACCACCAGGTTAGAACCGATCACTACATCATCCGTCTTCATCTTATTGAAAGCTTTCAATTGGTCTACAGAAACCTTATTAAATGTCTGACCGATCCGGTATAAGCCTTCTTTCTCCTTAACAGTATGGAATATCGGTATGAATGCTTCATCCGCTGCCGGCTGGCCACCTTGCGCGAGGTTTTGGTCGTTGAGTGGTATCCTTATCTTCTGACCAATAGACAAACCTTTGTCGATCTTTAGAGCATTGAAGCCTGCAATTACGGAGGGGCTGAGGTTGAACATCCTGCCCACACTATACCAGTTCTCTTTGGGTTGAACCGTATGTGGCACATACAATTTCCCTGCTTCCTGCTGCACCATTAATTGTTGCGCCTGGAGATGCAGGACGGTAAAGACAAGCAAAATCAGGGTGTAAAACTTCTTCATATCTGGATCACTAAATTAAGACATTAAAATACGCCAAGATGATGGATAATAATTATTCACCCGGTTACCCAGGTGTTTGATCAATCCGACGGGTAGTCCTGCATGGGTCACCGTAAACCAGCCTTTGCTGCTTCCCTGTGGGTTGACGTCCTGCTTCCGTAAGAACCGTAGGGCCTCTTCCCTGGTCAGTTCAATCCGTGGTGCCGATCCCGACAAATACTGGCTCAGCACCAGCTCGTGATCAGGAATAAACTGGTCGCGCATCATTGCACCCGCTCTCACACCCGATTTTCTCAAGTGCAAAACCTGTTCAAGTTCCTGAAGAGCCGGCTCCAAATCCGCCGGAATAAGGAACAATTCATTTTCCCTGCTCCTAACCCTGATCTCTAAACCTTCATCCACCCATGTTTTCAGACCCTGGTGATAAGATGCGGATGTACTGCTTTTTTCATATCGATACGCACTATGGCTACCGGACGAAGCTCCGCCCGTTTGTTGGAGACAACTAATGAAAAATCCTTCTCCCCTCACCTTGTCAGGAAAGAATCGATACCCAATGCCCCCATTTGCAGATCGTATTTCTATAATTCCCCAGTCCTGAGGAACTTGTAGCCCTATCGGACTGAATCCCATTTCACCCACCAACCATTGCAAAATATCTTCGTCTTCCTCCGCAGAATAGGAACAGGTGGAATAAACAAGAATACCGCCATCTTTCAATGCCGGTATTGCATCCGCAAGGATTCGTTGTTGGCGTGAAGCACATAACTGAACATTTTGCGGCGACCACTCATCAAGGGCTGATGGATCTTTTCTGAAAAGGCCACTGCCACTGCAGGGCGCATCCACCACCATCACATCAAAAAAGCCCTCCAGGCGCTTGAAAGCGGAAGGATCGTTGTTAGACACAAACAACTTGGGCTGGCCCCATTTTACCGCATTTTCGTGAAGGATGGTCACCCTTGTACGAATGATCTCATTTGCCAACACCAAACTGAACTGCGGCAGGGATGATAAGAGCGTTGCTTTTCCACCAGGTGCAGCACAAAGATCAAGGCCGTACAATCCCCGCAGATCTCCGAGTATCTGTTGGAGTGCAAATTCCAGGAACATACTCGATGCTTCCTGTACATAATAGGCTCCACCATGAATACCGGGATCGAGGGTAAACACAGGCCGCTCTTTCAGGTAGTACCCCGATGAGCACCAGGGCACGCGCTGATCCAACAACAGGTGGGACAGATCGTATGATTTGTTTGGATTGACCCGGACGGACACTGGAGCATCCTGTGTGTGTGCAGCAAGAAAGGCTTCCGGCATAAAGCCTGGAACACCAATCAGGGATTGCATTAAGGTTTGTGGTAACTGCACTCCGGCAAGTTAGATATTCTTGATCTCTGCGATGAGGTCCTGCAATGCCTTTTTCGCATCGCCGAACAACATGGAGGTTTTTGGCTGATAAAATAGTTGGTTTTCGATGCCCGCATACCCCGGCTTCATACTTCGCTTGTTGACGATCACTGCTTTTGCATCTTCAACCTCCAGGATGGGCATGCCATAGATGGGGGACGATGGATCTGATTTAGCAGCGGGATTCACCACATCATTGGCACCGAGTACCAACACCACATCGGTGGTCTTGAACTCTTCGTTCGCGGTTTCCATCTCGTGCAATTTATCATAGCTCACATCAGCCTCAGCCAACAACACATTCATATGACCAGGCATCCTTCCGGCTACCGGATGGATGGCGTACTGAACCTGAACGCCTTTGCTTTCCAGCAATTTCTCTAACTCATGACAGGTGTGTTGCGCCTGGGCAACCGCCAGACCGTAACCGGGTACGATGATCACCTTGTTGGCATAACTCATCACCATAGCTGCATCGCTGAGCGTGATTTCTTTATAAGTACCCCCGCTGGCCGTTGTGCCCCCACTGGCTGCAGCCTTGTTGCCGCCAAAAGATCCAATGAGCACATTTTGTAAGCTTCGGTTCATGGCCTTACACATCAGGATGGTGAGCAAGGTGCCGGCGGCACCCACAAGGATACCACCCGTGAGCATGACCGGATTGTCGTAAAGGAAACCACCCGTTGCCGCGGCAACACCAGTGAATGAGTTCAGCAGTGAGATCACCACCGGCATGTCTGCACCGCCAATGGGCAGCACGAAGAAAATACCATAAACAGCACTGAGTATAAAAATGAGATAGAAATAAAATGAAGAGACTTCGCCACCTTTCCAAACGAGAAATCCGGCCATACTCAGGATCACGAGCAACAACCCTATATTGATCAGGTGTTGACCGGGAAATGAGAAATCCTTGAGTTTACCATTGAGCTTACCCCAGGCCACCATACTTCCTGCAAACGAAATGGTACCGATGATGAGGCCGAGTACGATAGCCAGTAAAGTACCACCACCTACTGACGTTCCGTTCACGATGAATTGTTGGTGTTGCAGGTGATTAAACTCTACCATAGATATCAACGCAGCACAGGCACCACCCATTCCGTTGAACAGGCTAACCATTTCAGGCATTGCCGTCATCTTCACTTTCTTTGCAGATAAAGTACCGATGATGGTTCCAATCAATAGGCCACCAAAGATCCAAGCATAGTTGCCCAGCTTTTTGCCCTCGCTCTCATATAAAAATATCGTTCCAAAAATAGCAATGATCATTCCTGCCGCTGCAATAAGGTTGCCCTTCCTCGCGGAATCAGGATGTGAAAGCATCTTCAATCCGAGAATGAAGGTGACAGAACCAATCAAATATGCCAGGGTTAATAAACTGATGCCCATACCGTTCTGCTATTTTTTCTTTTTAAACATTTCCAGCATCCTGTCTGTCACCACAAATCCGCCCACCACATTCAGCGTGCCCAATACCACTGCCAAAAATCCGAGAATCAGTGCAAGGTAGTTCCCGGAATCTGCCTGCCCCATCACAATGATAGCGCCAATGATCACCACACCATGTATGGCGTTGGCACCACTCATCAAAGGAGTGTGCAGCACACTGGGTACGCGTCCAATAACTTCTACACCGAGAAATATGGATAAGATCACGATGTACACCATTTGCTGGTGCAACTGCAGCCAGCCAAGTATCTCTGCCATGCCTATTTGTTTAAAAGTCGTTCATGAACAATCTTCCCTTCATGGGAAATACAAGAACCCTTCACCAGATCATCTTCAAAATTCAAGTGGAGGCTATTGTCTTTCGCAGTGATCAATTGCAGAAAGTTGGCAATATTCTTACCATATAGCCTGCTGGCATCCATCGGCATCGTACTTTGCAGGCTGCTGTTGCCGGTGATGAACACGCCGTGCACAAAAATGGTTTCCTCATTCTTGGTAAAGGGTGTGTTACCCCCTGTGGCTGCAGCCAGGTCAATGATCACAGAACCGTTTCGCATACTTTGGATCATCTCCTCCGTCACCAGGATCGGCGCTTGCTTCCCTGGGATCTGCGCAGTAGTAATGATGATATCGGCCTTACGCACAGCTTCGGCTATACGTTCCTGTTGTTTACGTTTATACTCTTCCGTTTGTTCTACGGCATATCCACCCGCTTTGGATGCATCCGCTGCGCCTTCCACCTCCACAAATTTTGCACCCAGGCTCATCACCTCTTCTTTCACCGCTGGCCTTGTATCAAACACTTCCACCACTGCACCCAGCCTTCTCGCTGTTGCAATGGCCTGCAATCCCGCAACGCCTGCACCAAGAATCAGCACCTTTGCCGGCGCCACTGATCCGGCAGCTGTCATGAACATCGGAAAATATCTTGGAAACAGGTTCGCCGCCATCAGCACCGCTTTGTAGCCGGCGATATTGGCCTGGCTCGACAAAACATCCATAGCCTGCGCACGGGTTGTCCTTGGCAGCATGTCAAGGCTGAACGCCGTATGCCCTGCAGACGCCATATTGGCCGCTACATCAACATTGAACAAGGGCTGGTAAACCCCAACTAAAACTTTACCCAAAGGAATGGATGCAAGATCATTCGGCGGTTGAATAGAAAGGATAACTTCTGCACCTGCAATAACAGAGGCCCTGTCCTCAATTTTGGCACCTGCAGCAATAAAATCTGCATCACTACAAAAAGCATTTGCACCTGCATTCATCTCTACGAGAATGTCACAACCTTTCTTGACCAATGCGGCAACTGTTTCTGGGGAGAGAGAGACTCTGGCTTCCGATGCGGGTTCTTTAAGAACGCCTATAATCATAATGATGTGGGTTAATCAGGATGCCAGCAAGGTAACGATTTCCCGGCAGATAATATTTTATCAGTACCGTATCGTGAAATGCTGTTTCTCTAGTTGCTCTTTTCGCACAAACACCAGCCCGATGGCAAAGAGATCGATCGTTAGCGTAACCCGGTGATCTGCACAGATATCTGCCCAGGCTTCTTCCATTTCCCCGCTCCAATGAATATCATCAAAAACAATGCACCCTTCATTTGGCAGCAGCGGAAGGATCTGGTTAAAATAATCCAGTGTTGGCTTTTTCCGATGGTTGCCATCCACATAGGCAAGATCTATCTGCGCCATCTTCTGCAACACGTCCGGCAACTGATCGTCAAAATTTCCCCTCACCAACCTAAGCTTATCTAGTCCACGGATACGGAACGCTGTATCCGCCAGGTCAGCTATTTCTGAAGATCCTTCCATGGTCACTACTTCTTCTGCGGTAGACACTGCCGCAAGGTACATCGAAGTAACCCCAAGGCATGTTCCCAGTTCCAGCATTTGACGGGCCTTTAAAAAGTTTCCCAGCCGGAACAACAGGGACGCATAACGTTGATGCTTAACCGAATTTCTTGCGATAGCAGCTACAGTGCGCTGGCGACTCGATCCACCTATCGATCCCGCACCGAGATCCTCAATATCCAATAAGGTTGCATCGTGTAACAAAGATCGCCTGTACTGTTCAGGCAATTCGTATGCCGCAAGCTTTTCCTGGTCCATGAATACCTCACGGATCAACTGATACACAAATGGGGAATGAATGCCATGGCCCTTTCCGTTCCCCGCTGTGAGCAGGTAAACCATGTATTTCCAGGCCATCGTAAAAGCAGAATACATCTTTATCTTTCCCAGGTTTCAAAACGGTAGGCCCAGGCATGCTTATCATCGGCAGGAAAATCCAGGTGGTGCACCTGTCGCCATTCCGTGTTCCTGATCTCAGGGTAAAAAATTTCAGCATCCGGAAAACTGTGCATGACCCTTGTAAGATAAATACGATGAGTCAGTGAAAGGCTTTGCTTGTAGATCTCGCCGCCACCAGCGATGAACACCTCTTTACAATCCGTCTCGCCCGCCATCACAATAGCCTGCTCAATGGATTTGGCCACCCTTACTTTTTCATTGTTGGGGTGAAACCCGGTATTCTGCGTAACCACAATATTGATCCTGCCGGGCAGCGGTTCTCCGGCAATGGATTCATAGGTTTTCCGCCCCATGATCACCGGCATTCCCCATGTGGTATTCTTGAAAAACTTAAGGTCATTGGGCAAGCGCCACAACAGCTGGTTCTGCTTGCCGATTTCATTATGCTCACCCGCCGCCACAATATGGGAAACGATCATACACAATTTTTTTCTACACCGCTACTGGCGCCTTGATGGCCGGGTGCGATTGATAATTCTCCAGTGTGAAATCTTCAAAACGGAAACCAAAGATATCCTTCACGTCAGGATTAAGTTTCATCTTTGGCAAAGGATAAGGATCCCTGCTCAACTGAAGGTTCACCTGCTCGATATGATTGTTATAGATATGTACGTCTCCGAAGCTATGGATAAAATCTCCGGGCTGCAGGTCACAGACTTGCGCAACCATCAATGTCAGCAATGCATATGACGCGATGTTGAATGGAACACCAAGAAACACATCCGCGGACCGTTGATACAACTGACAACTCAGTTTCCCATCAGCCACATAGAATTGAAACAAGGTATGACAAGGCATCAGCGCCATCTTTGGAAGGTCCGCAACATTCCATGCACTGATGATAAGTCTTCTGCTATCTGGATTCTTTTTGATCTCGTCAACCAGCCACTTGATCTGGTCTGTTACGGCACCATCCTTTCCCTCCCAGCTCCGCCATTGCTTTCCATATACAGGTCCCAACTCACCCTGTTCATTGGCCCACTCATTCCAAATGCTGACCCCGTTTTCTTTCAGGTAGGCGATATTGGTTTCGCCTTTCAGAAACCACAACAACTCGTGAACGATGCTTTTCATATGCACCTTCTTGGTGGTCACCATCGGAAAACCTTCGGCAAGATTGAAACGCATCTGGTAGCCAAAAACACTGATGGTACCTGTACCGGTACGGTCATGCTTCTGCGCACCTGTATCCAGAATATGTTTTAAGAGATCGTGATACTGCTTCATATGTGCAAACTTAGTCCTTCCACCTTCCACCTTCCACCTTTAAAAACGCCTGTGGATAACTAGCGTTTAGCGTCTGTAATCTCAGGAATAGCCGTTCCCGTTGTTCCACTCGGCATCTGGATCTTCAGCAGGTTGCAAATAGTTGGTGCGATGTCTGACATATACACCTCCCTTCCCAGGCTACCGGGCTTAATACCCCAGCCCATCAGCACAAATGGAATGTGCGCATCATATGGATACCAGCTGCCATGTGAAGTTCCGGTAGAACCGTAATTGAGATATCCTGAAGAAAGCACCACCTGGATATCACCCGCCAGCTTAGCATTTCTTCCCTGGATAAATCGCTCCTTGATATTTGCAGGTAAAGGTGCTTCATCGATCTCATCGTTATCAAACGCAAGAGCAACACCTGGCTGTTTCATCAGTTCCTTGATAAATGATTCCTTAACCTCATCGATATCAAGTTTCGCGCTGTCTATCACGGCATAGTCGAGATAGATCTGATAGTTGGAAAAATTCCGTACCAGGTTCTTTACATTATATTTAGCGGCCACATTGTTCAGGGCCTTGGTGGTCATGGCACCATTTCGGCCACCTGGAAGTTTGTGTTCTACGGAATACTCCGGAGTATTAGCCACCCCGTGATCTGCCGTGATAAAAAACAAATACCCGTTCTTGCCAAACTTCTTATCCAGGTAGCTGAAAAAAGCAGCCAGCTCCCTGTCAAGACGCAAATAAGTATCCTCCACTTCAACAGAATTCGGTCCATATTGATGTCCAATGTAATCGGGTGAAGAAAGACTCACCGCCAGAAAATCCGTGTATTGATCGGCCCCAAGTCCTTCCGCTACAATTGCTGCTTTGGCAAACTCAAGGGTCAGTGTGTTCCCATAAGGCGTTGCAGGAAGGATGCCATAATTTTTGCCCGCCATTGCACTAATGTTATGCGGAAATACTGGCTTGGGATCGAAAGCAAATTTTCCTTCATACACCTTGTCATCAGGATCACTCATCCGATATGTATCGATGGGGAACAGCGTGTTCCAATTCAGCTTATACAGAGAATCGGGCATTTTACGATTGTTGAAGGCGTCTACCCAGTCAGGCAACTGCTGCATGTAATAGGTGCTTGACACCCAATTGCCCGTTGATCCATCATACCAGTAGGCCGCATTGGCGGTATGACCCGCAGGAAGAATACCACCCCTGTCTTTGATGGCGATGCCTACCACTTTCGATTGATAGTTGTTGGAAATGCGCAGCTCATCGCACATGGTAGTGACCTGAAGATTGCGGGGCGACATCGGCGGGGATTCTCGTCCTGAACCTACTGTTTTGACCGTTGGATCTTCTACACAGTACACCTGCCTGTTCAGCTCCCGGCTGAACCACTCATTGCCCATGATCCCGTTGATGGCCGGTACAGAACCGGTATAAACAGTGGCGTGGCCACAAGCCGTAACGGTTTGGGCATATGGGATCATCGTATTCTCACAGTTGAACCCTTCCCTCACCAACCTTTTGAAGCCTCCTTCCGTATACCGGTCCGCATATCGATATAAAAAATCCCAACGCATCTGGTCTACCATCAAGCCTACCACTATTTTGGGTTTTGCGGGTGCACTGATAGTCGTCTTTACCTGTGCCTGCCCGGAAAAGGCACAGAAAAGGGTGAAAACAAGCAGAAGATTCTTCATAGTTCAAATTTAAGGTTTATGTGGTAAGAGACCTCACCCTAAGCCCTCACCCTATCGCCTTTTTTTGTATTTTTGCACACCAAAAAATTGATAACAATGGCCGATATTTTTGAGAAACTCTTACGCAATCAAGGTCCACTCGGACAGCACAGAAAACGCGCACATGGTTATTTTTCCTTCCCAAAGCTGGAAGGAGAGATTGGAAACAGGATGAAGTTCAGGGGCAAGGAAAAGATCGTTTGGAGCCTTAATAATTATCTGGGGTTGGCCAACCACCCCGAAGTAAGGAAAGCCGATGCAGACGCGGCTGCTAAGTATGGTCTCGCTCTTCCCATGGGCGCCCGTATGATGAGCGGAAACAGTGATTTGCATGAACAACTGGAGGCGGAACTGGCTGCTTTTGAAGGAAAAGAAGATGCCATCCTGTTGAATTTTGGTTACCAGGGCATGGTAAGTGTCATCGATGTTTTGGTGGGAAGGCACGATGTGATCGTTTATGACGCAGAAAGCCACGCCTGTATCATTGACGGGGTACGCCTGCATCCGGGCCATCGGTATGTGTTCAAGCACAATGACGTGGACGATTGTGAAAAGCAACTGCAACGTGCTACGGCACTGATTGAAAAACAAGGCGCCGGCGGTATCCTGCTGATCACCGAAGGGGTGTTTGGCATGGCAGGCGACCAGGGCAAACTGAAAGAACTCGTGGCCCTTAAATCGAAATACTCCTTCCGCATACTGCTTGACGATGCGCACGGCTTTGGCACCCTTGGAAAGACGGGAGCAGGAGCGAGTGAAGAACAGGGTGTGCAGGATCAGATCGATCTGTATTTCTCCACTTTTGCCAAATCCATGGCGTCAATTGGCGCTTTCGTAGCAGGCGACAAGGCTATTATTGACTATATCCGTTACAGTATCCGGAGCCAGATCTTTGCCAAGAGTTTACCCATGCCTCTGGTGGTGGGCAATCTGAAGCGGCTGGAACTGCTCAGGAACCATCCTGAGTTCAAGGAAAAGCTTTGGTCCAATGCCCTGAAACTGCAGAATGGCCTGAAGGAAAAAGGATTTGATATCGGCAAAACAGACTCTGTGGTGTCCCCGGTGTATATGAAAGGTGGTGTAGAAGAAGCCACTACGATGGTAATGGACCTCAGGGAGAATTACAATATATTCTGTTCCATCGTGCTTTACCCAGTTATTCCAAAAGGGCATATCATTTTCCGGCTGATCCCCACTGCGGTGCATACAGACGAAGATATCGCATTGACCCTCAAGGCTTTCGAAGAAACAAAGGAGAAGCTTGACCAGGGCGCTTACCGGACGGAAGCAATACCGGACATGGCAAATGCATAAAGAAAAAGCCCCGCTTTCTGCGGGGCTTTTTCTTTATGCATTTGCCATGTCAATTTGAGAATTTGTGAATGCGTTAATGCGGCAATGAATCCCGCGAACTAGCGCCCTGCGACCTAGGCTCTGCCCTTTTATAATGGTTGTGGTAGGTAAAAAAAAGAGGCCCGGATAGACATCCAGCCCCGTTTTAAATCCAATATCCTATGAAAAACCGTATCTGTAACGGTGGTTCAGAACTTGTTATTGTGTATCACTTCCAGGAACCTGAGAATTTTTTGTAATAATCCTGAAAAGGCACCTTCCCGTAATACCCTTCACCGAAATACTTCAGCAAGGATTCTATGTCTTTCGGTTCCAGAAATCCCGGAATAGCTTGTGGCCGGGTATCATCCGCGGGGATAATGACTGTGGTGGGGAAACTTAGCTGTCCTTCCGTAAGGTAAACGGCGTACATGTTGACTTTATAGTTGGCATTGTATGCATAAGACTTTCCTTTCCATTCAAGGGCGTTCCTGGTCTCAGCATCAAGTTTTACCGGGATGAAATGCGTATTGATGTATTCCGCTACCTTCTCATGGCTGTAGGTCTGCTTGTCCATGACTTTGCACCATCCGCACCAATCGGTATACAGATCGATGAGCACTGGCTTGTTTTCCTTTTTTGCGCGAGCTTCTGCCTCTTGCAAACCGATCCAGTTCACCTTCCCTTTTGAATGGGAAGCACCGGACCATGAACTCAAGGAGAACACCAATCCGAAAAGGAACAATATGGCTACCGTAACTTTTTGCATTGAATTGTGTTTATTTACAGGGTAATTGCAAAATTATGCGAAAATTAGTGGTGGCAGCTACAGGTGCCAGTGGGGCGATATACTTTAAGCTTTTGTTAAACAAATTACATAAGCTGAAAGACCAATACAGTGAAGTGGGCATCTTAATGTCTGACAATGCAGTTACCGTTTGGGAAACTGAACTTGGTAATACGGCCCACCACGACTATCCGTTCACCTATTATTCAAAAAACGACTTTTCTGCGCCATTTGCATCGGGCTCCGGTCAGTTTGATACCATGATTGTGATCCCTTGTTCCATGGGCACTCTTGGAAGGATCGCCAGTGGTGCATCCAATGATCTCTTGACCAGGGCCGCAGACGTAGTTCTTAAGGAGCGAAGAAAACTCATCCTTGTTGCACGGGAAACACCCTATAACCTGATCCATCTGCGGAATATGGAAACCATCACCCTGGCTGGAGGAATTATTTGCCCGGCAACACCCTCTTTTTACAGCAGGCCCCAAACAGTTGAAGAAGTGGCGGCAACGGTGGTTGACCGTGTATTGGATCTGGCGGGATTGGACATAAGTACGTTTCGGTGGGGGCATTAAATTCAGACAAGTGTACAATTGCACAAATGCACCATTGTACCATTGTATAGATTTCATCTCAGGTCCACCACTTCCACCCCAGGATACTTCTTCACATCAAATACAAACATATCGTCTCCGATGGCGGTATTGGTAGCCACATTGCTCATGCCATACGCATATCTGTTACCGTTCTTTTCGAAGATCTGCGTGGAGGTGATCATCTTGGAAGCTTTATCCACGCCCAGCAATACCTTAAAGAAAGGCTTTGATTTGTCAACGGGTGTCAGTTCCACTTCCTGCACGGTTTTACCCGCTACGGTTTTGTCGCCATTGAGTTTGTAAAGAAAATCCTTATCGTAAAAGTTGGTAAACAATTTCTGTGGTGTGATCATACTGCCATTTTGGTCAAAGGCCGAAATTTGTACCTCATTGGCACCTTTGTCGTAGGTCCATATGTTCTTACCATCACAAAAGATCTCCTGCCCGGTGATGCTCACCCGGTACTTGGTTCCTTTCATATAAACGGTACCTTTCTTTGTACCCTGAGTTTTACCGTTGGCATCTTTCACTTCCAATGAAAAATTACCTTTTACCGTTTTAAAGGTTTTGAATTTCGCACTTACTGCGTCAAGTACTTTTTTCGCCTCAGGGTCATTGTTGACCGGAGATTTCGTTTGTGCGAATACGTTAGCTGTGGCTACAAGCAATGTTAAAAAGAAGAGAACTTTTTTCATGATGTTGAATAAAATCGTTCGTAAAGATATGACTATAGACGGCAACAGGCACCTTAAGGTTTACAGGTGATTTGTGAAAATGAACAAAAAAACGATGCCAACACCCTTGAAAGGCAGCTTAAATGCCGAATTGAGACAAGATCTCTTCCAACTCTTGTTCTGTTTTCACCAAAACATCCCTTGCTTTGCTACCCTGGTTGCCGCCAACGATACCAGCCATCTCCAATTGGTCCATTAACCTGCCTGCACGGTTGTATCCCAATTTCATTCTTCTTTGCAGCAATGAAGTAGAACCCACACCGCTTTGGACGATCAGCCTTGCAGCGTCTTCAAACAACGGATCCCGTTCAGACATATCCAGTTCTTTACCGTCTGCATCTTTCTCGTCAATATACTCCGGCAACAGGAAGGCCTGCGGATAGCCCCTTTGCTCTCCGATAAAATCCACCACACGTTCCACTTCAGGTGTATCCACGAATACGCACTGCAGCCTGGTCACTTCGCCATTGTAGGAGATCAGCATATCTCCCCTGCCGATCAATTGCTCGGCACCACCGGTGTCAAGGATGGTCCTGGAGTCTACTTTGGAAGATACTTTGAAGGCAATTCGAGCAGGGAAGTTGGCCTTGATGGTACCGGTAATGATGTTTACCGATGGCCTTTGTGTAGCGATGATCAGGTGAATACCCACGGCACGTGCCAACTGCGCCAGCCTGGCAATGGGCATCTCGATCTCTTTACCGGCGGTCATGATCAGATCGGCAAATTCATCGATCACCAAAACAATGAATGGAAGGAACTGATGCCCTTTTTCGGGGTTGAGTTTCCTGGATGCAAATTTCTCGTTATACTCCCTAATGTTACGGCAACCGGCTTCTTTAAGTAGATCATATCGATTATCCATCTCGATGCACAAAGCATTCAGCGTGTGCACTACTTTCTTGGTGTCTGTGATAATGGATTCATCCTCTCCAGGGAGTTTTGCGAGGAAGTGTTTTTCGATCAAACGATAAAGACTCAATTCCACTTTCTTGGGATCAACCAACACAAACTTCAACTGTGAGGGATGTTTTTTGTACAGGAGCGAAACCAGTATGGCGTTTACGCCTACAGACTTACCCTGTCCGGTTGCACCTGCCATCAGGAGGTGCGGCATGGTGGTAAGGTCAACGATAAAAAGCTCGTTATCGATCGTCTTGCCGAGGGCAATCGGCAGCGCATAGTGACTTTTTTGGAATTTATCTGAAGCCAGCAGGGTTTTCATTCCCACAATGCTTTTCTTCACGTTCGGCACTTCAATACCAATCGTGCCTTTTCCCGGAATGGGAGCGATGATTCGGATACCGAGTGCTGAAAGGCTAAGCGCAATATCATCTTCAAGATTCTTGATCCTGGAGATCCGAACACCGGCGGAGGGTACAATTTCATACAGGGTCACCGTGGGACCCACCGTGGCTACTATTTTCTGTATCGCGATGTCATAATTCTTCAGGGTGTTGATGATCTGGTTCTTGTTGGCTTCCAATTCAGCAGCATCCATGACAATTTTCTCATTACTATGCTGGTCAAGCAAATCGAGCTTGGGATATTTATAATCCCGAAGATCCAGGACGGGATCATAAGCCGGCAGCTTAGCCACCTTTTCATGGGTACTGAGCTCTTCTTCCTTTACTTCCGGGACAGTTGGTTTGATCTCCAGCTCGGGGATATTGACAACCGCTTTTTGTTTACTATTATTCTGCATTGCCGGTTCTTCAATGGGAGTTTCCAACACTATTGGCGCAGACTCAGCGGGCAACTCTTTTTCTACCACTTTTAAGTCTGTGGTTTTCGGGATAAGTTCCTCTTCAATCATGAGTACAGCTCCCTTGTTCTTTTTCAACCGGTTACCCTTTACTTGCGTGGGTTCTTCTTCCTCTTTTTCTACTTGCTCTTCTTCCTCTGTTTCAGTATTTACTGATTCCGGTTTTTTTTCTTTGCGTGGCCATTTGAAGTTAGGGATAATGAATGCTGGATTGAATCTCCAGATGATGTATGAAAAAAAAGCAACAATAATGAATACCGCCGTTCCCATGGTCCCAATCAGACCTTTCAGCCACTTGCTGAGTTGATTGCCTACCTCACCGCCCCAGTGGAATGAACTGGACTGGAACAAAAAAGCGAAACTCAGACTGAAAACAAGCAGTCCAGATACCAGATACTTGATGTTTCGGGGAATCGAGAAAATCTTCCTGTTGAGGAGCATGTTCACGCCTAAAACAAAAAGGAACGAACAGAATAGGAAAGATGCAACGCCAAAACCTTTGTAAAAAAACAGATGGGAGATATAAGCGCCGAAGGCTCCCAACAAGTTGGAAATAGGGTAGTTGTTGGGCGCAAGGATAGCGATCCCATGCTGAAACACCTTATCCTGGTCTTCTTTCCAGGTAAACAAATAGGAAGTGAAGGCAGCGAAAAAGAAAAAACAAAGCATCAGAAAAACGGCACCAGCGATTTTTCTGGTACGCTCATCTTTGACGACCTCCGTTAATAGTACTCGCTCTTCTTTTTCGGCAGTCAGTTTTCCCGGATCAGGGCTTTTCTTTGTGGATTTTAGACGATTGGCCATAACTCCCTGCAAACCTAAGATTTTTAGCCTTAAATTCTTGGGGAAGAGGAAATTAGTCGTTTCCCATCGACTTCTCTGAAGGCACCCCCACCAATAGCAATATCCATCCTGCAACAAAAAACAAGCCGCCTATAGGCGTCAGTAATCCGAACGCGCCAAGGCCTATCCCTTTAAAGCTTTCCAACAAGGCAAGCAAATAGAGGGATCCGCTGAAGAAGATGATCCCCAACACAAACAACCGGCCTGCCCATATCACAAGTTGGTTGGGATAGCGTTTAAGCAGGATACCTGTAATGAGCAGGGCAATACTATGGTAAAACTGGTATTGCACGCCAGTCTGAAAAGTGCCCAGACCATCGGGCCCCAGATATTTTTTCAAAAGATGCGAAGCAAAAGCACCCATTAGAACACTTAGTGCACTAAGAAAAGCCCCTAACTTGATATACCCTCTATGCATGTTGTAGTTGATGGATCAATTCATCCGGGGATGACAACGTAGGATCCACTATCGTTGTTGCCTGTTGATAGAATTGCAATCTTTCTTCCAGCTTGTCGTCAATGTACTCCTGCAATTTCAACGGCGATAACGATCGAATCAATGGTCTGTGTCCTAATTCCTGTAAAAGCCTGGTAGCCATCACCTGTTTGGGTGTATTCAACCAAACAGTAGAACCCAGGGAGTTCATGACCATCATATTATCATAGAAGCAGGGTGTTCCGCCGCCGCAGGCTAGTATGAAGTCTTTCTTTTCATGAAGTTCCCTGAGGCAAACGGCTTCCAGTTTACGGAAGTAGTCTTCCCCTTTCGCCTCAAAGATATCAATGATTTTTAAATTCACACGCTTTTCAATGATCTCATCCAGATCAAAAAAAGGAAGACCCATCTTTTCAGAAATCAACCTGCCCCAGGTGGTCTTGCCAGATCCCATGAATCCAATCAAAAATATACGCATAGCAAAAGTTTCATCTACTAGCCAAAAGCATTGAACCCGGTAACGTCCATGCCCGTGATCAGCAAATGAATATCATGTGTTCCTTCATAGGTGATCACGCTCTCCAGATTCATCATATGGCGCATCACAGGATACTCACCAGTGATGCCCATTCCACCAAGCATTTGCCTGGCATCACGGCAGATTTGGGCGGCAATTTCACAAGAGTTCCTTTTCGCCATACTCACCTGTTGGGGTGTTGCCTTCCCTTCATTCATCAGCACGCCCAACCGCCAGACCAACAACTGCCCTTTTGTGATCTCTGTGATCATCTCTGCAAGTTTTTTCTGCTGCAACTGGAACTGTCCGATTGGCTTGCCAAACTGTTGCCTTTCCTGAGAATACCGCAAGGCCGTATCATAACAATCCATGGCCGCGCCAAGTGCTCCCCACGCAATACCAAACCGTGCTTTGGTGAGGCAGCTTAATGGCCCTTTCAAACCTTTCACCCCAGGTAATATATTTTCCTTGGGCACATTTACATGATCAAACACCAACTCACCAGTGGCAGAGGCCCGCAGACTCCATTTGCCCTTTGTTTCCGGTGTACTGAATCCTTCCATTCCCCTTTCTACGATGAGTCCGCGAATATCCCCGGCCTCATCCTTTGCCCACACTACAGCTATCTGCGCAAAAGGCGCGTTGCTGATCCACATTTTACTCCCATTTAACACCACATGATCTCCCCTGTCTTCAAAATGACTCAACATCCCGGCCGGGTTACTGCCATGATCAGGCTCTGTCAGCCCAAAACATCCCAGCCATTCCCCACTCGCTAATTTGGGCAAATATTTCTGCTTCTGCTCCTCACTGCCAAAAGCTTGGATCGGAAACATCACCAAGGAGCCCTGGACAGAAGCTGTTGAACGAACACCGCTGTCTCCCCGCTCCAATTCCTGCATCATCAGCCCATAACTGATATAGTCCAGCCCTCCTCCTCCATATTCCACAGGAACAGTAGGGCCAAAACATCCCAAGTCTCCCAACTGCCGTACGATCTGTTGCGGAAACTCAGCCCTTTGAGCATATTCCTCGATAATGGGCGATATCTCGCGCTTAACATAACTCCGTACAGATTCCCGTACCATTTTGTGCTCTTCAGACAAGAGCTCATCCAAGGCAAAATAGTCAGGGCTCTGAAAAAGATCTTTGCTGGACATACTGCATTCGTTTAAGTCACAAATGTAAGACATCCTACCTTTGTTCCTCCATACTGTTTGTCATGCAAATAAGTACTTTATTCATTATTCCCGATCCGTTAAAAACACAATATTCAACCGTTTTTTTCCCTTGGAAATCAGAAGTATACTTCGCGGTGATGGAATAATCAAGGTCAGCACAAGAGCCTGACGAATTGCTTATCTTTAGCCCATGCCAGTCAATCAACAGTTTACCCATCACCTTGAACAATGCTTTTCCGCATTTTTCAAAGAAATGATTACCATACAGTCCCTTGACCCACTCACAGGTTCTGCCATCAGCCAACCCTTCCTGGTAAATACCAGCAAGGGAAAATTCTTCATGAAACGCAATGCCGCGTTGTTTGGTCTTGATTTTTTTGAGAAAGAAGCCAGAGGACTGGATATGCTGGCTAACGCCGGCGCCATGAAAGTTGCAAGGCCATTGTTTGACGGCAAGTATCACCAGGAAATCTATGTGGTGATGGAATTTCTCGAAAGAGGCCAGCCCCAACCTGATTTCTGGAGGAATTTTGGCAGTTCGTTGGCCTCACAACACCAGATGACCGAAACACAGTATGGACTAGACTTCAACAACTACATTGGTAAAATTCCTCAGTGTAATCACTGGCATCAGCAATGGTCAGATTTTTATGCCGAAGAACGAATCCTGAAACTCACCCGAAGGGCAGTGGATCACCATCTGCTTGAGCCCGGTTATGCATCTAAGGCCGAAAGCCTTTGCAGGAAACTCCCATCACTTGTTCCGGAAGAAAAGCCGGCATTACTGCATGGCGATCTCTGGAACGGCAATTTTATGGTCTGGCAAAATGGGCATGTCGCCATTTTTGATCCCGCTCCTTACTACGGACACCGGGAAATGGACCTTGCCATGAGTTCACTCTTTGGTGGTTTTGAACCAATGTTTTATGAAAGCTATCAAGAGGCTTTCCCATTGCAACCAGGCTTTAGGGAACGAGAAAAAATTCACCAGTTGTACCCGCTTCTTGCACACCTGTTGCTATTTGGCGGACACTATCGGAAAGATGTGGAAACAATTCTTGAAAACTTCGGATGATCAGTCCTTAACATCAAACCACACCTTTTTTTTGTTGTTCCAGGTGCCATTGTAATTGATCGTCAGCTCTTCACCTGCACCAATGGCACGCACCGTTTTGATGGTGATGGTTTTGTAGTCATAGTCCATCTCATACTCGCAGTTTGAACTGTAAGAATGATTGTAGACTGAGACATAACCCAAGGCCACGCAACACTGATCCCTGCGGCTTCCCCATTCAAAGATATAATCGTGCATGGTGGTCTTGTCCAAATGCACACGTTCCTCTCCCGTCATCACAACAACAGGTGAAACTTCAACTATGGTTCCTTTAACGAGGTCCTCTGAAGTGTACACACCACGGCCTTTGTCTGGCACCGGTGCAATGAATAAGGCTGGAAGTATCATATTCTGCGCACAAAAAAACTACTTTTACGCATCCATTCAAATACTATTTCATGGAACTGGGCCATCAAACGATACAGGAGCGGTTTGAAGACGTCATATCCAGGGATCATAAACTTGAGATCCATGAGTTTCTGAACAGCCAGAATATCAGCGACGTGGCTGACCTGATCAATGAAAACGACGACTACGCGGTGCAGATCATTTCTTCTTTGTCTACCAACCGCGCAGCCAGCACCTTCAAGATCCTTGATTTCCCAGTACAGAAATGGATCATGCAGGAGTTGCCGCCATTAAAATCCGCCGAATTGCTGAACGCCCTACCTGCGGATGACCGTACCGCCTTCATGGAGGAATTACCCGTAGAAGTGGTTCGGGAACTGATCAAGCTCCTTGAACCGGAAGAGCGTAAAATCACACTTGCACTACTTGGCTATCCCGAAGGGAGTGTAGGAAGACTGATGACGCCAGACTATCTGGCAGTTTGGGAACACTGGACCACACAGGAAGTGATGGAGCATATCCGCCATTTCGGTAAAAACTCTGAAACAGTAGATGTAGTGTATGTGGTGAACGATCACGGTCAGCTGATTGATGATGTGAGGATCAGGGAATTCATCTTCGCCCCTCCGGAAAAAAAAGTCAAGGAGCTTGTGGACGGCAGATACATCGCGCTGAACGCCAATGACGATCAGGAAGTAGCCAACCAGGTCTTCAAAATGAATAATCGGGTAGCCTTGCCCGTGGTGAACAATAACAATATCCTGCTCGGTATTGTAACGATTGATGACGTATTGTGGGTGGCCAACGAAGAATTCAGCGAAGACATGCAGAAAATCGGGGGCTCTGAAGCCCTGGATGAACCCTACCTGGAAGTACCGATCGTTAAACTATTCCAGAAGCGGGCCGGCTGGCTGGTGGTGCTGTTCATCGGGGAGATGCTCACGGCTACTGCCATGGGCTATTACGAGAATGAAATTGCCAGGGCCGTGGTGCTTGCACTGTTCATCCCGTTGATCATCTCCAGTGGCGGAAACAGTGGGTCACAGGCGTCTACCCTCATTATCCAATCAATGGCCGTGGGCGAGGTGACCCTGGCAGACTGGTGGAGGGTGATGAAACGAGAGATCCTTTCAGGGATCATGTTAGGCACCCTGCTGGGTATCATCGGTTTTCTGAGGGTGATCCTTTGGGCGCAATTCATCCCCTCATCTTACGGTGAATATTACATGGAGATCGGTATAACGGTTGGCCTGTCCCTGATCGGTGTTGTGCTCTTTGGTACCCTCACGGGCTCCATGCTCCCCCTACTATTGAAAAAACTGGGCGCTGACCCAGCGGTATCTTCTGCACCATTTGTGGCAACCCTCGTAGATGTCAGCGGATTGATCATCTACTTCAGTTGTGCCTATCTGTTGCTGAAGGGAACGCTGTTGTAAATTTGACAATTTGGCAATGCGGCAATGCCTAAATGCCTACGCGAAGCGTTCAGCCACATTGTCTAATTAAATAATATATTCCAACACATTACGTTATCAACACTATTATTCCTTGATTATCTTGCAACCCTAAACATTAACCTGAAACCAAATGTGTGGAATCGTAGCCTATGTAGGCCAGAAAGAAGCGTATCCCATAATACTCAAGGGACTTAAACGATTGGAATACAGGGGTTATGATAGTGCAGGCGTAGCTCTTTTGGATGAAAAAGGCCTGAACGTATATAAAAAACAAGGTAAAGTGGCTGAGCTTGAAGAGCATCTAATCGGCAAAGCCCTCCCTGCACATATCGGAATTGGCCATACCCGGTGGGCTACCCACGGTGAACCAAGCGACCGTAATGCACATCCGCATATGTCTAAATCGGGCAAACTTGCAATGATCCACAACGGGATCATCGAGAACTATGCCCAGCTAAAACAGGACCTGATCAGAAAAGGATACGTTTTCAAGAGTGACACCGATACCGAAGTGTTACTGAACTTCATTGAAGACATCTGGATCAACAACAACTGCGAACTTGAAGAAGCCGTACGCATTGCTTTAAAACGCGTTGTAGGCGCTTATGTGATCGTTCTGCTGGATGCCGACAAGCCAGACACCCTGATCGCTGCAAGAAAAGGCAGTCCATTGGTGATCGGTATTGGCAAGGGAGAACATTTCCTGGCTTCTGATGCCTCCCCTATCATCGAATACACAAAAGAAGTAGTGTATGTAAATGACTATGAATTGGCCATCCTTAAGCCGGATGAACTCATCCTTAAAAACCTCGGCAATGAAAAAATAACGCCGTTTGTGCAAAAACTGGATATGGAACTGGCCGCTATTGAGAAAGGCGGGTTTGACCATTTCATGATCAAGGAGATTTTTGAACAGTCGGACACCATTTACGACTGTTTGCGCGGAAGGCTCGATGCTGAAAAAGGAACCATTAAGATGAGTGGAGTGGAGAACAATTTGGAAAGGTTCATCAACGCACAAAGAATCATCATGGTAGCCTGTGGTACCAGCTGGCATGCCGGGCTGGTGGCGGAATACATCTTCGAAGAACTTTGCCGGATACCAGTGGAAGTGGAATATGCGTCTGAATTCAGGTATCGTAATCCCGTGATCCATAAAGGCGATATCATCATGGCCATTTCACAAAGTGGTGAAACCGCAGATACGCTCGTGGCCATTGAAAAAGCCAGGGAACAAGGTGCAATCATTTTCGGAATCCTTAACGTAGTGGGTTCAAGCATCGCCCGTGCTTCACATGCAGGCGCCTATACACACGCAGGTCCTGAAATTGGTGTTGCAAGTACCAAAGCGTTTACTGCACAGTTGACTGTATTGACTATGGTAGCCCTTCGCATCGCCATCGAAAAGAAAACGATTACGCATGACCGTTATATGCACCTGCTGAATGAACTGCATGAAGTACCCGCAAAAGTGGAAGTAACGCTTAAACTTAGTGAATCCATCAAGGCCGTTGCGGCTAAATATGCTGATGCAAAAGACATGCTGTACCTTGGCCGCGGGTACAATTTCCCTGTTGCGCTGGAAGGTGCATTGAAATTGAAAGAAATCTCCTATATCCATGCTGAAGGGTATCCTGCTGCAGAAATGAAACACGGACCCATCGCGCTGGTGGATGAAACCCTGCCCGTTGTCTTCGTTGCCACCAAAGATTCCTATCACGAGAAGATCGTGAGCAATATGCAGGAAATTAAAGCACGGAAAGGAAAGGTTATCGCTGTCATCACCGAAGGGGATGAAGTGATCACCGGTCTCGCTGATGATGTGATCGCCATTCCTGAAGCAGATGAACTCATCGCACCTATCATCAGTGTCATTCCTATGCAGCTTCTGGCATACTATATTGGTGTGTTGAAAGGATATGATGTTGATAAACCAAGAAACCTCGCAAAAAGTGTAACCGTTGAATAAGATCATCAGGAACCCTTTGTCTAACATCGGGTACGGATTCATTGCTCCTGAATACCTGCCCAAGGGTAAGAATGAATACCATCTTCGCAACCGGCAGAACAGAAACGGCACGGAATACAGGCAATTGAGTGCGGTAGAGATCGAAATGCTGGTGCGCAACAACAATACTTCAGACAACTGGAATAAGATCCTCGTCTCAGACGCGTTCAATCCATCCCTGGTCAAGAATTGTAAATTCTATGGCCTTGTCAGGATCGGAAAACTGGAACCGTATTTCCTTGAGTTCCATAACCTCAGGATGCCAGTGGGTCTGTATAACAGTACCATCATCAGCTGTGACCTGGGAGACAATGTGGTGATCGATAACGTTAACTACTTGAGTCATTATATCTTAGGAAATGATGTGATGATCGTAAATGTGAATGAACTGGCTACAACAAGCGTGGCCAAGTTTGGTAATGGTATCGTCAAGCAGGGAGAACCTGAAAACATCAGGATCTGGTTGGAGGTCTGCAATGAAAATGCCGGAAGGAAAATCATCCCTTTCAATGGCATGCTGCCCGGTGATGCCTTTATGTGGGCCAAATTCCGGAATGATGAGCAGATGCTCAACCGCTTTTTGGCATTCACCGAAAAACAATTTGACAAACAGCGGGGATACTATGGCAAGATCGGAGACCGCACCGTGATCAAGAATTCGCGGATCATCAAAGACGTATGGATGGGTACCGATGTATACATCAAAGGCGCCAACAAACTGAAGAATCTCACCATCAATAGCTCTGCAGAGGCCACTACACAAATTGGGGAAGGATGTGAGCTTGTCAATGGCATTGTTGGGGAAGGTTGTAAACTTTTCTACGGTGTAAAAGCCGTACGTTTCTTCATGGCTTCCCATTCACAATTGAAATACGGAGCCAGGTTGATAAACTCATACTTGGGAGACAATTCAACGATCTCCTGTTGTGAGGTATTGAATTCACTGATCTTCCCATTTCACGAGCAACACCATAACAACTCTTTTCTTTGTGCTGCTCTCATTCAGGGACAATCCAATATGGCTGCCGGCGCAACCATCGGCTCAAACCACAACTCACGCAGTGCAGATGGTGAACTACAGGCAGGAAGAGGATTCTGGCCTGGCCTTTGTGTGAGTCTAAAACATAACTCTAAGTTTGCCAGCTTCACCATTATCAGCAAAGGAGATTTTCCAGCTGAGTTAAACATCAAATTACCGTTTTCCCTTGTCAGCAATGATGTTGCACACGATCGTCTTTTGATCATGCCCGCCTATTGGTTCATGCATAACCTGTATGCATTGACCCGCAATGAATGGAAATATGGATCGAGGGATTCCCGTAAAACCAGGCACCAGCACCTGGAGACGTCCTACCTTGCACCAGACAGCATCAATGAAATGTTTGAAGCAATGGAACTGCTTGCCGGATTCACAGGAAGGGCTGCAAACCCGGGTGAAAAAGACTTTACCAAATGCATCAAAACAGGTAAAGACCTGCTCAACCGTAAAGATCCGCTTGTTGAACAACTGGAGATCCTTGCTGAGGGATTTGAAAACACAGACAGGAAAGTAGTACTGCTGAAAGTGCAGAAAGCGTATGACATGTACATCAGTATGATTCGTTTCTATGGCATTCAGCATCTCATCAAAAAACTGGATCAACCCAACCCTAAATCCGTGTTGGCGGCCTTGCCGGCAAGAAGCCAACGAAAAAACTGGATCAGCCTCGGCGGGCAACTGATTCCCGAAGCCGCTTTTTCAAACTTCCGGGAAGCAATCCATAAAGATAAAATCAAGGACTGGGATGGTGTCCATCAATTCTACCTCAAGCAAACAGAAGCTTATCCGGAACAGGTGTTCCAGCATGCTTATGCTTCTCTTCTTGAAATATCCGGATCAAAAAGCAGACCCAATTTTGAAGTTGTCAGCTTGTGGCTGAAAGAAGGCATCCATACCTTCACCTGGATCAACGAGGGAATTATCGCCTCCAGAAAAAAAGACTACGAAAACCCATTCAGGCAAATGGTCTATGAGGACGAAAAAGAAATGGATAAGGTAGTGGGAAGCCTTGAAGACAATGGTTTCATCCAACACAAGAAAGAAGAACTCATCAATTTCTCCAAACAGGTCAAAAAGATCCTTAGTCGACTTAAATAGTTACTCAATAAAAAAAAACCCCGACAAGCGGGGGTTTTTTATTGTATCGTCAGAAGCAATTACTTCTTAACTTCTTCAACTTTCTCTTTTACTGCTTCAGTAGCAGCTTTAACAGTTGAATCAACTTTAGAAGCTGTAGAATCGATAGCAGCTTTAGCTGAATCAGCCATGTTAGATACTGCAGAAGCAGTAGAATCGATAGTTGCAGAAACTGAATCAGCTGCAGCAGTTACAGTTTCAGAAGCGTTGTTACAAGCTGCGAATACAGCAGCTACGGCGAAGATTGCTAATACTTTTTTCATTGTAGATTTTGATTTTGAAAATGGTGGCGCAAAGTAATGGCTTTTTTTCCATTTTTCCAAACTAAATCCGTCGTTTCTACTACTTTTTGCGGAAAAAGATCCGAACAGGAACCCCGCTGAAGTTAAAATGTTCCCGGAGCTTGTTTTCCAGGTAGTTGCGATAAGGATTCTTGATGTCGTCCGGGTAGTTGGCAAAGAATGCAAAACTGGGCACTTGGGTTGGCAATTGAGTAATATACTTGATCCGGACAGGATTTCCCCGAACGGCGGGAGCATGATACGCTTCCACGGCTTTAAGCATAACCTCATTGAGCCTGGAGGTAGGTATTTTCCGGGTCCTGTTATCAAATACTTCCAGGGCCAGTTCCACCGCCTTGAATATCCTTGTCTTTTCTTTTGCCGAGATGAAAAGAATAGGCACGTCGCTGAATGGGGCAATTCGCTTCTTTAACTCCCGTTCATAGTCCCTCGCAGTATTGGTCTCTTTCTCCATGAGGTCCCATTTGTTGACCAGCAACACGATCCCTTTACCCTTTTTCTCGGCAAGACTGAAGATGTTCAGATCCTGTTGTGTGATCCCTTTTTCGGCATCCAACAAAAGGAGGCAGACGTCCGATTCATCCAAAGCTTTGATGGCACGTATTACAGAATAAAACTCCAGGTCTTCGTTCACCTTAGATTTTCGCCTGATTCCCGCAGTATCGATTAAAACAAATTCTTTCTGAAAGAGCTTATAGTGGGTATGGATGGTATCCCTGGTTGTACCCGCAACATCACTGACGATGGTACGCTCAGAACCCACCAACGCATTCAGCAAGGAGGATTTTCCTACATTAGGTTGTCCGATGATCGATATCCTTGGAATGTCAGCTGCATGATCTTCGGCATCTTCATTAATGCCTTTCACCAGTTCATCCAGCAACTCGCCCGTACCACTACCGCTCATAGAACTTAAAAAGAATATGTGCTCAAATCCCAGTTGGTAGAATTCTTGTGCTTCGAGAAAACGAGAATGGTTATCAACCTTATTCACAGCGAGTAAAACAGGCTTATCCGTACGGCGCATCACATCTGCCATGGATTCATCCAGGTCAGTAATACCGGTAGACGCATCAACCATGAAGACGATGGCATTCGCTTCCTCAACAGCTATCATCACCTGCTTGCGGATCTCACGCTCAAACATATCATCGCTGCCTGACACAAACCCGCCAGTATCAATGACGTTAAAACTTTTACCGGTCCAGTCGGCAATACCATACTGGCGATCCCGGGTAACCCCTGGTGTATCTTCCACAATCGCTTTACGCTGTTCCAGCAAGCGGTTGAAAAATGTGCTCTTTCCTACATTCGGTCTTCCTACAATAGCTACTGTAAATCCCATGATCTTATTGTGTCTGGCTGTTCTGCCGATATACGCCCAATAGTCTGATCACCTCTTCCTCTTTTTTAAACACCACTTTGTTTTTGGACAGATATTCCTGTAATTCAGGTGTATTGGGCAAAAATTTTAATATCTCTTCTTTTTCAAGCTTCTTCAGTTTCTGTACCCGGTTGCCCTGCTGCAGGTAGTAATCAAACCGGTCAGCAAAATAAAACCGCTTCATTGTTCTCAGCATCGAGTCCCCTACCTTCAGTTCACGGTGGGTCACTTTCAGCAACTTCACAGGCCCGGCATTCATCTCCTGCACATAAGGTATCTTACCTTCTTTCATATAGTTCACATTCACTTCACCCACATCGTTCCGGAAAATGGTCAGGATCTTTGAGCTATCCAGAGGATCTACAACCACTGCCCTGGCCACTTCGTTGGGAAAGGCCGCCTGTACCTCATCGTTCTTTGCCACAAACTCGATCTCGTTGGTTGCGAGGTTCACCCGGATCCAGGTCAATCCGTATTTCCGCCCCCCAGATCCGTACAAAAAGGCCGGATAATAGTCATTCTTCCAGTAAGGAACCCCGGTAATGGTATTGTATGGAATCTTCTTGTTGAATGCTTCCGCACCATAAAATACGATTGAACCATCACGGGTTTGTCCGCTCGGTGCAAAATCAGCCATTACCTGCGCCTGCAACGCAGGGCCAGATATGATCAGTAAAAGTGTAAAAAGGTGTTTCATATACCGAATATACAATTCGCTTTCCGGGGTATCAATAGCCATATTCCTTTAAATACAGATCGTTCTCCCGCCATTTGGGCCTGACCTTTACAAACAACTCCAGAAATACCTTAGATTGAAGGAATTCTTCCAAGGACTTCCGGGATTCCGTTCCCAGTTTCTTGATCATCGAACCTTTTTCACCCAGGATGATCCCCTTCTGGGACTCTCGCTGCACAACGATGTCTGCCGTGATCTTGATCAGGGTTTGTTTTTCTTCGAAAGCCCTGACCAATACAGTAGTCTGGTAGGGAATCTCCTCCTCAAACAGTGTATAAATCTTTTCCCGGATGAATTCCGCTGCAAAGAATCGCTGGGGAAGGTCCGTCAGCTCATCTTCGTCATAAAAAGGCATTCCCTCCGGCAGGTGCGCCAGCACCGCTTTCAATAAGTCATCGGTATGGGTCTGTTTTAGGGCTGAAAGGGTCAAAATCTCTTTACCGTAAGGCCTCGCGCTGAAAAAAGCGATCATTTCTTTCTGCCTTGCTTCACTCACTTTATCCACTTTATTCAAGGCAAGAATCACCGGAACCTTCAGACGCAGATTGCTGAACACCTCGTCCATCTTCTCAGGAACATCACTGGCATCAGCCAGCAGAATAGCCACGTCGGCGTCCTCAAGACTACTCCTGACAGACTGCATCATTTTCTCATGCAACTTGTATTCCGGTTTGATGATTCCCGGCGTGTCCGAAAGGATGATCTGATACCCTTCGCCATTCAGAAAGGCCTTAATTCGATGTCTGGTAGTTTGGACCTTAGGAGAAATGATGGCCAGTTTCTCCCCTGCAAGCGCATTCAGCAATGTGCTTTTACCCGCGTTGGGCCTGCCGAATATGTTGACAAAACCAGACTTCATATGCAGTTCCCAGGTTACAGTTCGCAGTTCACAGTAAATGGTGCGAACTGCGAATTGTGAACTGCGAACTTAAAAAAAAACCCCGCAGAGCGGGGGCTTTGTTGCGAAGGGGAGGATCGAACTCCCGACCTTCGGGTTATGAGCCCGACGAGCTACCGCTGCTCTACTTCGCGATTTGGAATGCAAAGGTAATGGCTTTTACCGGAACATGCAAAAGAAATAAAAAAACGGGCAGTGTTCCTGCCCGTTCAAACTATTCTACACGCCTGACACTTGACGAACCCGAGGTTCGCACTTCACGGATCACCCCCGTCCCTTTGTATCGGACATCACTGGCTCCGCTGGCGCCAACGGACATCTCCCCATTACAGGTGATACTCACATCACTTGACCCTGATAAATCAATTTTACAATTGTTCACCACAAGATCAAACCCTTTGATATCACTGGCGCCAGAAAGATCGAAGTCTGCATTTTCTGCCCGGCCGCTGATCTTGACGTCTGAACTCCCACTTTGGTTGAGCCGGAGAAATTTCACATCAACCGCCCCATTGAAATCGCTGGAACCACTGAGTCCGATCTCAAGGTTTTCTGACCGTATGACACCATTCACAAACACATCGGAAGAACCACTGGCCTGGAGCTTATTCAGCGTTTTGAAAGAAACATATGCCTTCAAACGCATGTCCGTCCAATTAACCCTTCCCTTATACTCAAAATAGATCTCCAACCTGTTGCCGTTGACCCTGGTAACAATCTTGTCCCTCATCATAGCGTCCTTGGCACTAACCACCACTACCTCTTTGTCGTCATTAGACAGGTAAAGATCGATGCTGCTGGATACCGAGATTTCTGTAAATGATCCAACGTTTCTCACCTGTGCGTTAGGGTCATTGATCACCACTTTCTCCTGCGCCAGTGTTGCAGATGAAACAAAGACCAAGAAAAAGGCGACGACTATTTGTATGTATTTCATGTCCATAATATTATCAATAAAAATCTACAACCTGCCCCTCTAGCCTACCCCTGTTTAGATCTTCCTAATCTTCCCCGATCCGGCCGTATTCGCCCGTACCAGGTTACCGGTTCCTTTATAGCGGATATTACCGGAACCGCTGATGGATGCTGAAAGCTCCCTGTTCACACTCACTTCCGCGTTACCGGAGCCTGAAATCCTCACCTCGCAATCTTCCGTAATCAGGTCAAAACAGTTCACATTGCCGGACCCAGAGCAATTGAATTCAACCCGCCTGGCTGAGCCAGACAACTTGGTATTGCCTGAACCACTTTGACGGATCTCCAGAGACTGGGCATCCACACTGCCAAGGATATTACCTGACCCGGAAAGTTGTACCTCAAGGTTGTCTGCCTTTAACAGCCCTTCGATCCTGATATTTCCTGACCCGGATAATGAAATCTGATTGAATTGCTCCGCAGATACATAGGCGCGGTACTTCCTGCCTGTTGTGTTCCATTGATCAGACCACCAGCTTTTTTCGGATTTGAATCGGATATGTAATACCCCACCCTTCACTTCTGTAATGATTTCATCCACATATGATTTTTCTGAAGCACTTACCACTACTTTTTGTGGTCCCTGTGATACAAAAAGTTCAATAGCCCCTGACACGTTCACACCCTGAAATGCTTCCACATTCCTGACCTGTGCATTGGGATCGTTTACCTGCCTGTCTTGTGCTGAAACGGCCATGATACTAAAAACTACGCCTACCGTGAATAATAACCTTATCATGTTGTTCTATTTTGGTTGTATAAATGATACGTTAGGGCAAAACGAAAGTTACATTCTCACCAGAATAATTTAATTTCGTGTTTCGTTCCCGGGGTGCTGAGGCCCACAGCCAAAGCTGAGATCATACCCGTAGAACCTGATCAGGGTAATGCCTGCGCAGGGAAGGTCAGAGTCTCACGTTCTCTCCTTTCCTGTTTTTGTAAATCCGGTGGCCAGTGAGATGGCCCCAAAAAACAAAAACAGATGAAAAAAACATTGTTCACGCTCATCTCACTGGCATTTGTACTGCCGGTCATTGCTCAACTTCAGTTTAATGGACGCATCCTTGAGCAAAATGTTGCGTCACCCATCTCCAAAGCAACCGTCAAAGCAGGTAAAGCGTTTTTAGTGACCGATGAAAATGGAATGGTCCGGTTTCGTGCCAATCCGGGCGACAGTATTGAAATCAGCGCCATCGGCTTCAAAACCATCACCCGGGTGCTGACGTCGTCTACTATGCTGGAGATTTTTCTGGAAAAAGAATTCAGCCTGATGCAGCCCGTTGAAATCAATGCAGTAAGGGCCTCTTATTTGTCGCCTTTTACCCAAACTACCCTTTCCGCCAGGGCCATCGAAAAAGCAAACCTTGGTCAGGATCTGCCGTTCCTTTTAAATCAAACGCCATCGGTTGTAGTCAACGCAGATGCAGGTAACGGTATCGGCTACACGGGGATACGGATCAGGGGATCAGATGCCACGAGGATCAACATGACCATCAATGGCATCCCCTATAACGATGCAGAATCCCAAGGCCTTTTCTTTGTAAATCTGCCTGATCTGGCCTCCTCAGTCAATAGTATCCAGGTACAACGCGGAGTGGGTACCAGCAGCAATGGTGCCGGCGCATTTGGTGCCACGATGAACTTCATGACCAATGAACTCAACCCCGAAGCGTACGCAGAGATCAACAACAGTTACGGATCTTTCAATACCTGGAAAAACACGGTGAAAGTGGGTACCGGGCTGATCAATAAACACTTCTCATTGGACGCAAGGTTGTCTAATATCACCAGCGATGGATTTGTGGACCGCGCCTCAACCAGTCTTCAAAGTTTCTATACATCTGCAGCATATACCGGTGAGAAAAACTCCCTTAGGTTGAATGTATTCTCCGGAAAAGAAAAGACCTACCAGGCCTGGTATGGTATTCCTGAATCAAAGCTGACAACAGACAGGACGTACAATGCTGCCGGGATGGAACGCCCGGGCGCTCCATATGATAATGAAACCGACAACTATCGGCAAACCCATTACCAGTTGTTCTACAACCAGGCGCTCAATCCGGCAATAAACTTAAACATCGCACTATTTTACACGCGTGGTTTGGGTTATTATGAGCAATACAAAGCCGATGACGACTATGCAAATTATGGATTGCCTCCATTCACTATGGGCAATGATACTTTGTACAGTACGGACCTGATCCGGCAATTGTGGCTGGATAATCATTTTTTCGGCAATACTTTTTCCCTGCAGTACAAAAAGAATTCATCAGAATGGATCCTTGGTGGTGGTTTATCAAAATACATTGGCAACCACTATGGTAAAGTCATCTGGGCCGAAGCCGGTGTTCCCGATAACTATATGTGGTACAACCTTGACGCCCTGAAAACGGACGCTAATCTTTACCTGAAATGGCAACAAAAGCTGGCCAATAACCTCGTATTGTTTGCAGACGTTCAGGGACGTTCGGTCAGATATGATATCGATGGATTTCGCAACAATCCAGGACTCATTATCCGCAATAAATGGTTTTTCGTAAACCCTAAGGCCGGGGTAAGTTATTCGAAGAATAATTGGAAAGCCTACCTGTCTTATGCAATAGCCAATAAAGAACCCAACCGGGACGATTTTGAAGCCGGTGCCACGCAGCAACCTGCTCCCGAGCAACTGCAGGACATTGAATTGGGTATAGAGAAAAGGGGGGCCTCCCTCAGCTGGGGTGCTACCCTGTTTTATATGCAATACAGAAACCAATTGGTGCTGACTGGCCAGATCAATGATGTGGGCGCCTACACCCGTGTCAATATACCCCGCAGTTTCCGGACCGGAATTGAACTTACCGCCAGCTGGCGGCCCTCTTCCTGGTTTGACCTGGCCGCCAACCTCGCCTACAGTGAGAATAAAGTCCGGAATTTCACGGCATTCTACGATGATTATGACGATGGCGGCCAAAAAACCGAATCCTTCGAACAAACGGATTTATCGTTCTCACCCAGATGGGTCGGCGGAGCCACACTTAACGTCCATCTTGCCCGGAACCTTGATCTCAGCCTGATCAATAAATATGTTTCCAGGCAGTATCTGGACAATACCTCCCGCAAAAGCAGGAGCCTGGATCCGTTTTTGGTGCAGGACCTTCGGGTTTCTTACAGGATCCTGCCAAAGTTCATGAAGGAGATCCTGCTTATCGGCCAAGTAAACAATCTGCTGAATGTGAAGTACGAACCAAATGGTTATACGTTTTCCTACTATTTTGGCGGTAGCCTGCAGACGGAAAACTATTATTTCCCCATGGCTGGCACCAATGCGATGTTGGCTTTTAACCTGAAATTTTGATTTATTCGATTAACTTTATGATTTGAAACATATCTCTTGATCATTTTTACAAATTAAATACAAAATGACCGTGTCAATTGACCAAAGTTGAAGGAGGTGGGTCTTACCTTCGCCGGGTAATTAACAACCTCCTTTAAATTTTGATTATGAGATCACTCAAAACCATTCTGCCCCTGCTTTTGGTATTTTCCACCCTTTCTACCTTTGCCCAGCGCAAAGACGTAGGTGGAGAACTCTCTGTGGGACCCCGTTTAGGCGGTACCCTGTCTGCCTCATTCAAGAAACACAACAATTACAACAAGTCGGCCCTGGAACTACTGCTCCAGTTCAAGGATTTTAACAATGTTGATGACAATGACCTTGATGGATTTGGCGTAAGCCTGCTTTGGGAAAAACTGGCTCCCCTTTCCGGCAATTCACAACTCTCTGCCATGATCGGCGGTGGCCCAGCGTTCAACTTTAATAAGGACTTCAATATGGGTGTTTCGGCAGTGATTGGATTCGACTGGCGGCTGAAAATGGCGCCGATCACCTTACAGCTGGACTGGATGCCTACCTATTATTTTGTTAATATCAGTACTTTTTCCGCTACAAATGCGGCGTTTACGGCTAGATACGTGCTTAACAGAAGACGTTATAAGAAATAGGTATATGTCAGGTTCCCGTTAATCCATAAATGGATAACGGTTAAAAGCTGGTTGGTTGCCCTAAACCACGCATTTTTGCAACGAAGTTCAAATCAGGAATCAGGCAGATTAGCCTATTCTTGCAATAATTTAAAACAACCAAGTATTTATTCATCACAAAATCAAAGACATGAAAAAGTTTATTGCAATTGTTTTTGCTGCCGTGTACCTGGTAGCATGCGGACCTTCACAAAAAGTTACTTCCTCGTGGAAGTCGCCCGAGATCCCCAATAAGAAGTACAACAGCGTTTTCATCATGGCCATGATCGAGAATCAAAGTGCCAGAAACATCATTGAAACTGACCTTGCAAATGCTGCTACAGCAAAAGGTCTGAAAGTGTACAAAAGCACTGAACATTTTGCTCCTAATTTCAAACAAGGTAACCTGCCTGGCAAACAGGAGATCATTGACAAAGTACGCAGCTTAGGTTGCGAGGCATTGATGACAGTTGCCCTGGTAGACAAAACAAGCGAAACCCGTTATGTTCCTGGCACCGCTACATATATGCCGTACGGCAGTTATGGATATGGTTGGGGTGGATATTACGGTTACGGAATGTCTACTTATAATCCGGGGTATTATACTACAGATAAAACCTATTTCGTTGAGTCGCACATCTTTGATGTAGAATCCGAGAAAATGATCTGGTCCGCACAATCAGAAGCTTACAACCCATCCAGCATTTCAAAATTCAGCCGGGATTACACTACTGTTTTGGCAGATAGGATCAGTAAAGATTTGGCTAAAAAGTAAACAAGCATATGAAGAAGTTATTAGCATTAGTAATTTTATGTGTTGGCCTTCAAACAGTAAAGGCACAGTCTTTATCTGATGAGATCTCTTACATCCGCAGTGTTTTCGGTAAAGAAAAAAAGGACTTGATCAAGCAATTCATGAATCTGAATGAAGCCGAGTCAGCCAAATTCTGGCCTATTTATGATGAGTATACCGCAAAGCAGCAAGCGCTGGCTGACGACAGGATTAAAGCCATCGGCGACTATGCAAAGCAGTATTCAACGCTAACAGATGACCAGGCGAAGTCTATTGCAGGAAAGATCATGCAGAATGACAAGGCTGTGCTCAAGCTCCAAGAGAAATACTTTAAAAAAATCTCAAAATCACTCTCTCCGTTGAAAGCTGTCCAATTCATGCAGGCAGATCAGTACATCCAAACAACTGTTAAATCAGCTTTACAGGATGCCATTCCTTTCATTGGAGAATTCGAACAATCAAACAAACACTAAAACAGAATCATGAAAAAAATTGCAGTAGTATTTTTGACATTCATCTCACTGAATGCCGCGGCCCAGAATATTCGTCTGAATGGTTACGCAAACTATGTGTTTGACGACAAGGTAGACTCATATTATGGCACAGGAAACACTTATTTCGATGGAAAGGTGAAAGGCGGTTTTCAATGGGGTGCAGGTATGGAATTTATGGTAGGTCCTTTCAACGGTGTTGAGTTGACTTATTATCGTCAGGGTACCACGGCTGAGGCGGCATATGCTTCTAATTCGGGTACTGATCTGAATGGAAGGTTTGATGTAAACCTGAACTGGATCATGCTGAATGGTGTGCGTCATCTTCAAAAGCCAGGAAGCAAGGTTGAAGGCTGGGCAAGCGGTGGTCTAGGTGTTTGTATCATTAATACTACAAACACAAAAACAAACAACGATGCAAGTGCAACCAAGTTTGCATGGCAGTTCCGTGCTGGTGGCACCATCTGGGCTACAGATAAAGTTGGTATTAAACTGAATGCCCAGTTGCAATCTGCAGTACAATCCATCGGTGGCGGTTTCTACATCGGTACTGGTGGTGCAGGAGCTGGCTTGAGCTCGTATTCTTCATTGCTTCAATTTGGCCTCGGTGGTGGTATTGCCATTAAATTGGGTAACGGTGCCGCTGCTAAGCCAGTTGCTGCTCCAAGAACCATGTAAGCAGGCGACCAATTAAGAAAACCCGTTTTGATAAATGTAATTGAATGACAAAGATTATTTTTTGTCTCTTGACTATACTGGGTTTGGCGAATTTCAGCCAAGCCCAGTATTGGCCAAGGGAGTTCACAAGCTCCCAGGGCAAGGTTGTCCTTTACCAACCGCAGCCCCAGAAGTTG
>JBKCVJ010000071.1:0-13326 GCA_046317915.1 Sphingobacteriales bacterium | reverse complement strand
ATTTTCTTCGGCAATTAATTACCCTTCGTATCAAAGTGATCATCACTGGCGGCAATCATGATGCGCCGGGGATTCTGAATGCACCGAGGGAGATTCTCCGGATGCTCGATGTTCATGTTGTTGGTTCGGCTATGCCTGAAGTTCAGGGCGAGGTTATAGGGGTAGGCTGTAGAGAGGGTGGTAAGGTTGAGGCAGTGGTGGCTGCGGTGCCTTATTTGCGCGAGCCGGATATTCATGCGTTGACGAAAGACTTGGAATTTGAAGATAAGCGGGAGCAGGTGCGTTCGGCAATTCGGAAACACTATGAACTGATTGCGGAAGCGTGTAAAGAATATACCGTACCCCTCATCGCGATGGGACACCTGTATGCAGCGGGATCGTCGGTTTCGGACAGTGAGCGGTTGATCCAGATGGGGAATCAGAGTGCGGTGGCATCGGACGACTTCCCATCGATCTTTCAATACATAGCCCTTGGTCATATCCACAAGCCGCAATTTGTAAACGGGCTTTCGCACATCCGTTATTCCGGATCGCCGGTGCCATTGAGTTTCAGCGAACGCAAGGACAGGAAGATTGTTATTGAGTTAGAGGTTAATGGTAATACTATTGAGCAAGTAGATCATGAAGTGCCCGTGTTCAGAAAGCTGGTGCGTTTTTCCGGGAGTTTTGAAGATGTGAAAGCGAAGGTTGAGGCATGGCAGGAAGAAGGGCTTGCCAAAGCATATGCGGAACTGCAGATCGAGGAAGAGACGATGAATCCGGCCGTGTACGCGGATACTGCAAGGTTTGTGGCAGATTGGAACAGTGCTTTCATTGATATTGTCAACTATACCATCGCTATCAAATCTGATCTTCCGCGCATGGATGAGATCAGTGGCGGGCATTTGGATCTTAGGGAAATCCAGCCCCTGGAAGTGCTGGACAAAATGATGGAAGCCGGGAAGGTATCGCCGGAGGACCAGTTCATCATGCGCAATGCATTTCTGGAGCTGTTGGGTATGGACGATGAAAACGAGGACGAATGAGGATACTGCGGATCAGGTTAAAGAATATCAATTCCCTGCGGGGTGAACATACGGTTCATTTCGATGCATCTCCGTTGCGGGAAGCAGGCCTCTTCGGAATTGTAGGTGCAACCGGTTCTGGTAAATCCACACTGTTGGATTGTATTACCCTAGCACTATATGGCAAGGTGCCGCGCATGGGTACGGTCACCAAGACTTCGCTGGATAAAGGCGGTGTGATCCTCACCCGTCATGAAAAAGAAGCATTCGCGGAAGTGGTGTACAGCAGCAAACGCGGCGTATTCACTGCGCAATGGTCCGTGAGCAAAACAAGGAACAATACTTTCCGTGATATTGAGATGAAGGTGCTCAATGAGGCCGATGAGTTGTTGACGGAGAAAGCCAGCACCGCACCGGAAGTGAACACCGAAAATATTGGACTGGACTATGACCAGTTTATGAAGTCGATTCTGTTGAGCCAGGGTGAGTTCGCAAGGTTTTTACAGTCGGACAAAAACAAACGCGCAGAGTTGCTAGAGAAGATCACGGGCACGCGTTTGTTCAGGCATTTAGGTATCAAGGCTTTTAAGGCATTCAGGAAGCGTGAAGAAGAGCTTGATAGAAAAGAGGAACTCATCAGGGATATTGGTAAGGATTTGCTCGATGAAAAAAGCAGGGCTGCACTTCACATCGAGATACAAAATGTAACTACCGCAGTAACTGCATTGCAGGGAGTTTGGGATAAGTCGAGGCAGCTGCTGGACCTCAAACTTCGGTTAGTCGCGCTCCAGAACAAATTATCGGGCATACAGCAAGGTATCGGTGAAGATGAGACCGCACTGCAACATTTTGAACAGTTGTCTGGTGAGAAGCTGCGTTTTTATGATCTGCTGTTTCCCTTCCGGGAAGATTTGGCAGAACAGGAACGGGTGAAGAAACAGGTTGAAGTTGGAAGGGTGGAGGTTGAAGGGTATGAAAAAATGATTCGGTCATTGGATGCCCAGATCATTGCGATGGTGCAGGAGCTGAGTCAATGGCTGGGAAGAACCATTACAACGCAGGAATATGTTTCTGCTTTGCGAGTCTATCGGGATGAGGTCAGGGATCAACAGCAGCAATCGGCCACTGAAAAGCAATCTTTAGCGGAGCGATATACAAGGATCACGGCTGTTTTGCAGCAGCCTGCATTTGCCAAAGAGAAAGGGTTATTCAAGCCGAGGGAAAGCAATGCGTCATGGTTGACGGGGCTCACAAAGCAAATGGAAAAAGGGCAGTTGCGATTTGATGAAACCTTGTTGCAGCAGGGTTGGAAGCCTGATGGCTTGAAGAATCTCAGTGCGCAGATCACTTCCACGTTGGCGGATCTCGCGCAAGTGAAGGTGGAAGTGCGGACCTATTTGCAGCAGCATCAACAGTTGAAGCAAGCGGAGACGAAGCTGCAACAATGGAAAGAGGAGTACAGGAAAATAGATCTCGATGGCTTGAAGAAGGAATTGGATGAAGCGGAGCTATTGTACAATAAGGCCAGGCAGGAGCGGGAACAATTGTTACAGGCGGAGAATCTTGATACACTGCGGACACAACTGAAGGACGGCGATCCTTGTCCGCTCTGCGGCGCCACACATCATCCTTATGTGCACCAGTTTGCGCAGGATCTGGTTAAGTCGGTGGATGTGTATGAGGCTGCGCGAAAACTCTTGGACAAGCAGCAGAAGACCTGGAAGGATGCGGTGGTGAATGAGGGAAACCTGAAAGCTGCTGTTGAACGGGAGCAGGGAATTTGTGAAGATCTGCGTAAGAATCTTGAAACGGTGGGTGGGAACATCGGGCAGTTTAAGGCGAGGCTCGGGTTGGATAAAATACAAACGGAGGAAAAGGTGAATGAGCTGATCACTATTGAACAAGACAAGCTTCGTTTGTTGGATGAGTGTATACAGTTTGAACAATGGAAACCGCAGGCATTGCAATTGCATGCGGAGGCGACATCTTATGACCAGCAGTATGCAGCGTGGGCTACATTGCAAGAACAGTTGAAAGCGAAATATGCGGGTGCGGATATTGAGAAAGACTGTAAAGAAAGAGAGGACCGTATGCAGGTGATGCTTCGGGAAAGACATACGGCGGCTGAGCAGAAAATAGGGGTAGAAAAAAGGAGCGGAGAACAGGATCAGCAGCTGCAGAATCTTGATAGTAAACTGGAAGGGGCATTGGAGCCGCTCGGGTTTGCAAGTGTTGAAGACGCACGTACAAGGTTGATCACGGAACAGGAGCAGAAGCAGTTGGTGACCAGGCAGCAGGAACTGTTGCGCCAGCTCACGGCAAGAAAAGCGGAATGGAAGGGATTGCAGGAGCAGTGGGAACTGGAACGCGCGGGGGATGATGCGTTGATCAGTGCAGAAGCACAGGAGGTGGAAGTTGGAAGGTTGAAGGTTGAAGTTGGAAGCCTCAGGCAACAGCTGGAAGATAAGCGCGCGATCCTCATTGGAGATGATCAACGAAAGCAGCAAATGACGGGTTATCTGGCGGAGCGCAAGCAGTTGCTGGATGCGATCCGGCCTTGGGAGATGTTGAACAAATTGATTGGTGATGCTACTGGAAATAAATTCAACAACAAGGCGCAGGAGTTGACCCTGCAACATTTACTGATCCTCGCCAACCAGCGGATGAAACATTTGCATAGCCGATATGTTTTATTGGAACCGGGGGGCGATGATGACCTGCGCGTAGCAGATGGATATATGGGCGGCGAGGTACGAACGGTGCGTTCTCTTTCCGGTGGTGAAACCTTTGTGTTGAGTCTGGCATTGGCCCTTGGATTATCTGACCTGGCCTCCAGAGATATCAAGATCGAGAGTCTGTTTGTTGACGAAGGCTTCGGATCTTTGGATCCGGAAACGCTGGAAGAAGCCATGAGTACATTGGAACAATTGCAAAATGAGTCGAACAAAATGGTGGGGATCATCTCGCACGTGGAGTCATTAAAAGAACGGATCTATACACAGATCAGGCTGGAGAAAAGCAACAGTGGATTTAGTACACTCACCATATTCCCTGACCCAACCCAACCCAATGAATAGGAAAGAGCAGTTGGCGTTGTTGAAAGCGGAGAAGACCTGGGACATCCTGGTGATCGGTGGGGGTGCCACGGGTTTGGGTGTGGCTGTGGATGCGGCAAGCCGTGGTTACAAAGTGGCCCTGATTGAGAAAGAAGATTTTGCAAAAGGAACTTCCTCACGGTCAACCAAATTGGTTCATGGCGGGGTGCGTTACCTCGCGCAGGGAAATATCAAATTGGTCCGCGAAGCTCTGCAGGAACGCGGGATATTGTTACGCAACGCGCCGCACCTAACCCGCAAGCAAGCCTTTATCGTTCCATCGTACAACATCGTACACAAATATTTTTACGGCATTGGATTAGGTATCTATGATCTGCTGGCAGGTAAACTGCAGATCGGGCAAGTACGGATGCTCGGCAAAGACAAAGTCATTGAGCGCATGCCAGTGGTGCAACAGAAACACCTGATCGGTGGCGTGGAATATTATGACGGGCAGTTTGACGATGCGCGGTTGGCGGTGAGTCTTGCGCAAACGGCAGTAGATTATGGCGCCTGTGTGGTGAACCATTTGGAAGTGGATGACCTGGTGCGTGAAGGAAAAAAAATCAGCGGCGCGGTGTTGTATGATCATCTTTCCAGAGAAACGTTTTCTGTTTCGGCCAAGGTCATTGTGAATGCTACCGGCGTATTTGCCGATGGGATTTTGCAAATGGAAGATAAAGATGCCCATCCATTGCTTTCACCATCGCAAGGCATTCATTTGGTGGTAGATAAACATTTCTTTCCCGGGAATGTGGCTCTGATGATACCGAAGACCGATGATAATCGTGTGTTGTTTGCCGTGCCCTGGCATGATAAAGTGGTGCTGGGCACTACGGATACGCCGGTGGATGAAGTGAATGAGGAGCCGAAGGCATTGGACGAAGAGATTGATTTTGTTTTGACCCATTTTTCCCGATATACCACGTCAACGCTCACCCGAAAAGATGTGCGGAGTGTTTTTGCAGGGCTGCGGCCATTGGTGCGTTCTTCCAACGCGCAGAATACGGCCCTGATCTCACGTGACCATACTATTGTGGTAGCGCCATCGGGATTGATCACTATTATCGGTGGCAAATGGACCACCTACCGAAAGATGGCAAAGGATGCGGTAGACAATGCCGCATTCGTGGCGAAGCTAGCCAAACGGGAATGCGTAACCGAAGATCTTCGCATTCATGGTTGGAGGGATATGAAGGATGCAGAAGAGGCCCTTGCCGTGTATGGTGCCGATGCCATACAAATCCGCAAACTGATGGAGGAGCAGCCGGCATGGGCCGCGCCGATCCATCCCAGGTCAACATTCACCATGGCAGAAGTGGTGTGGGCCGTTCGACAGGAAATGGCGATGACCGTGGAAGATGTACTGGCAAGACGTGTGCGCTTGTTGTTTCTGGATGCAAAAGCAGCACTGGAAGCTGCACCCGCAATAGCTGTAGTGATGGCTGCAGAGTTGGGTTTCAGCGATGCATGGATCGCTGAACAGAAGGACGCATTTACTGAATTAGCTTCCGGATATATCCTCGAATAGTATTTACATCAACTTGAAGAGGAAAGCCGCCGCGGCGGCGCCAACGATAGGACCGAACCCAGGTACAAACGCGTAGCCCCAATCACTGCTTCCTTTTCCGGGGATGGGCATGATGGTGTGAAAAATACGCGGGCCGATATCGCGCGCGGGGTTGATGGCATAACCTGTAGGTCCTCCGAGGCAAAGGCCTATACCCAGTACCACCAGCGCTACAGGCAGGGCATCGATGGAACCCAGTTTGGTCTCTGGTCCCGTGAGATGCAATACTGCGGTGATGAAAACAAAAGTAGCGATGGCTTCAGTCAAAAAATTAGCCGAGCCATTCCTGATAGCAGGGGCGGTAGCGAACACACCTAATTTGGTTGCCGGATCAGGCGTGGCTTCAAAATGTTTTTGGTACATCAGGTATACGAGCAGCGAACCGATCATGGCACCGATGAATTGTGCGAGGATATACATGGGCACATCGGCCCAACTAAACTTTTCTGTAACGGCAAGCGCGAGGGTGACGGCGGGATTGAGATGCGCACCGGAAGCTTCTGCAGATACAAATACGCCGGTGAACACAGCAATGCACCAGCCAAAAGTGATCACGATCCATCCGGAATTCTGGCCGTTGGTTTTGTTCAGGAGTACGTTGGCTACAACACCATTACCCAGGGTGATCAACAAGGCTGTACCCAGGAGTTCAGCAACAAAGGGAGTCATTTGTCAGCGTTTTGGCTCAAGATATGAAGTTAATGCGGCAATGAGGCAATGTGGCAGTGCGGCAATTTGATGAGGTCGCAGGGCGCGGAGGTCGCAAGGTCGCAGTGGCCTCAATTTCTCAATCTCTTGCTTCTGTAATCCCAGGGTGCGATGGCATGAGGGTCAGACCAGAGTCCGATTTTTTTAGCGCGGGCCTGTTGTTGCAGTCTTGCTAATGATGTGTCTGACGAATATTTTACAAAATGCCAGGCCATGCCTTCCTGGACCATGCGATGGCTGAGGGATATGCCGTCTACGTAGCTGTCTGCGATCCATCGCTTGTTCCGGTCCGTACTATACTTTACAATTCTCACCACTTTGCCAGCGCAAAGCGCGGCAAGTTGTTTCCGGGATGCTTCGCCAAAAGCTTGTTTTTTCTCGGGGGCATCGATGCCGTTCATGCGGATGCGAATGGTTTTGAAAGAGGAATCCAATACATCGAAAGTATCGCCGTCTACAACTTTAACCACTTTTCCGGTGATGGTGACGGGCGGAGGGAAGTGGAAGAAAGGAACGAGCACGAGGATGAGCAGCAACATGGAACAAAGGTACTGATTGGAGGTTGGAGGGCAGAGGGCAGAAGTCCGGGATGCGGCTATCCCGGGGCAATGCCCCGGGGACGACAGGTGTTGGTTGAAAGGTGGCAGCACTCAATGCCGAGTGCCCAATGCCTCTCATAGGTTAGCTGTAGATATTTTAGATCAGATATCGTTTAAGATTACGTCAAGCGGAACCTCAAGGGCTCTCGATATTTGATATAGGGTGAATACTCTTGTATTGATCTTGCCGAGCTCGATCCTGCTCAGCTGGGTATAATCCAGCCCCGACTCGAGTGCCAATTGGCCAATGGACAGGTTCTTTCTCATGCGCATTTCACGGATTCTCTGCCCCAGTGTAATAGCAAATTGGTCTTTATTTCTCACAGGCATAAGCATAACAAAACTGGCGAATTCATAGGATATAATCAATGGCTTATATGCCATACACGAAGCTCAGTTGAATAATCTGAAACAATTCCGGTGTTTTTCTGCAAATTTTTGGGGAAAAAACGGATTCACCGATAGTCAAATAATCATATACCGTGATTTGGTGAGAAATGGCCGTTAAGGTGTGAATGCTTTACATTGCAGGATGAGCAGATGGAAATTTCTTATAATGGCGGTTGCGATGGCTGCTTTTTCATCGCCATTAAAAGCCCAACAAGGAAGAACGGTTTTGAACCATATCGCCCATTATGTGGTGGACCTCCAGAAAAGCACGGTATTCTACCGGGATATCATCGGTTTGGACACCATCCCTGAGCCTTTTCACGATGGCCGGCATACCTGGCTTGCCGTGGGGTATAAAAGCCACCTGCATCTCATCTCCGGTGCTAAGCAGGTGGAGCAACGCGACAAGAATTCCCATCTTTGTTTCAGCGTGCCATCGGTCCCACTTTTCATCGAAAAACTCAATAAAGCCGGCATTCCGTATGAAGACTGGGGCGGGAAAAAGCAATCCGTCACCAACCGGGTGGATGGCGTGAAACAGATCTATTTTCTGGATCCTGATGGGTATTGGATCGAGATCAACGATGCTAAGGAATGAGCAGATTCCGAATGAATGGGGCCATGAGGATCACAAAACACAGCAGGATCAGGACATAAGAAACGATCATGGTGGGGCTTCCAAAGATCTGTAAAGACTTTCTTTGGAATTGCCTGCCAAACTTAACATAGTTCGCTACTGCCATGGTCAGGCCGATGAACCCTGAGAAGATCATCGTCCACCCAATAAACTGAGGATTGACCATCTGGAGAATGGGATGCTGGCCCGGCTTATGGGATTCTTCTTCCAGGAGTTTCATGATGGCAAAACCGAAAGTAAGCAGGCTGGTGCCCGTCCGGATCCAGGCCAGCAGGGTGCGGTCGAACGCCAGGAAAGTCTTCTCCTGGTCCAGCTTTTTCTGCTTTTCCTTTTTGTCTTTTTTGGCTTTTTTCCGCGCCAGTTCTTCTGGCGTCAGTTGCTTTTTGGGTGAAAGGGCGTCTGTCATGCTGTGAATGTATTAAGAATATGGAAAAGGCAGTTGACTAAGGGCACTTAACCCGTTATTTAACCGATATATCGTCCAAAAAAATATCCACCACACTTTCATACATCCATATTTCCACACCATTTTTCCCTTACCTTTGCGGCAAATATTAACCCTCGAATTAATTAATTTTCTAATATGGCCAATCAGGGTAAAATCAAACAGATCATTGGTGCGGTAATTGACGTTCAGTTTCACGGAACGTTGCCGGACATTTATAACGCCTTGGAGATCACCAAGCCGAATGGCGACAAGCTGGTACTTGAAGTACAGCAGCACCTTGGGGAAGACAGTGTACGTACCATTGCGATGGACGGTACTGAGGGTTTGAAAAGGGGAATGGACGTAGTAGATACAGGTATTGCCATTGCGATGCCGGTTGGTGAAGCCATCAACGGCCGTTTGTTCAACGTAACCGGTGACGCGATCGACGGATTGCCACAGGTGAGCAAGGTAGGCGGAAGGCCCATCCACGCGAAACCCCCATTGTTTGAAAACCTGAGTACGGCATCTGAAGTACTGTTTACCGGTATCAAGGTAATTGACCTGATTGAACCCTATGCAAAGGGTGGTAAGATCGGTCTCTTTGGTGGTGCGGGTGTAGGTAAAACGGTATTGATCCAGGAGTTGATCAACAACATCGCGAAAGGATATGGTGGTTTGTCGGTTTTTGCCGGTGTGGGAGAGCGTACACGTGAAGGAAACGATCTGCTGCGTGAGATGATTGAAGCGGGCATCATGAAATATGGTGATGATTTCAAGCATTCCATGGAAGAAGGTGGATGGGATCTCGAGAAAGTGGATATGGAAGGACTGAAAGATTCCAAGGCAACCTTCGTTTTCGGTCAGATGAACGAACCTCCGGGAGCCCGTGCACGTGTGGCTTTGTCTGGACTGACCGTAGCTGAGTATTTCCGTGATGGAGATGGTACCGGCAAAGGAAAAGACATCCTGTTCTTCGTTGACAATATCTTCCGTTTCACTCAGGCCGGTTCTGAGGTATCAGCCTTGTTGGGACGTATGCCTTCAGCGGTAGGTTACCAACCAACGCTGGCAACTGAGATGGGTCTGATGCAGGAGAGGATCACTTCAACCCGTAATGGTTCCATTACCTCCGTACAGGCGGTATACGTACCAGCGGATGACTTGACCGATCCGGCCCCGGCAACAACCTTCGCCCACCTGGATGCTACAACCGTTTTGAGCCGTAAGATCGCTGACCTTGGTATCTACCCTGCGGTGGATCCGTTGGATTCAACTTCACGGATCCTTTCTCCACAGATCGTGGGTGAGGCACACTACAACACGGCCAACAGGGTTAAAGGTATTCTCCAGCGGTATAAGGAACTGCAGGATATCATTGCGATCCTCGGTATGGATGAATTGAGTGAAGAAGATAAGCTCGTGGTTTCCCGTGCACGTCGTGTACAGCGCTTCCTTTCACAGCCGTTCCACGTTGCGGAGCAGTTCACCGGTCTGAAAGGTGTTTTTGTAAGCATCGAGGACACGATCCGTGGATTCAACATGATCATCGATGGTGAAGTGGATGAGTATCCTGAAGCAGCCTTCAACCTGGTAGGTACCATTGAAGATGCGATCGAGAAAGGTAAGAAGATGCTGGAAGCAGCGAAAAAATAGCTAATAGCTACTAGCTAGTAGCTAGTGGTAAATGTGATATTATGGAATTAGAGATACTGACCCCAACAGGTAAATTATTCAGCGGCGAAGTGTATGGCGTGCAACTGCCTGGCATTTCAGGTTCTTTCGAGATCCTGGACAAGCACGCGCCATTGGTGAGTGCATTGGGAAAAGGTAATGTGAAAGTGTTGAGTGATAAGCAGGGGAACAATGCTGCATCCTACAACATCAAGGGCGGATTCATTGAAGTACTGAATAATAAGTGCGTGGTATTGGTGGAAAGTGTCGGCTAGTTAGAATGTGTGAACGTATGAAAAAGAAAGAGGGTCATGGCGACCCTCTTTTTTTGTATCAAATACCTTTCATACTTGCTATTGGAATACTCTCACATAATCCACGAGCAGCCATTGCGGGAAGTAAGTGCTTGCATTAGGACTGCCGGGCCAATTGCCGCCTACGGCCACGTTGAAAATGAAAAAGAAAGATTCATTAAATGGATAATTGTTCCCACCCAGATCTGCTTTTTTAATTTCTGAAAACTGGACATCGTCTACCAGGAACCTGAGTCTGTCTGTTTCCCAGATCAGGGAGTATACATGGAACTGATCGCTGAACGGTGTTGAACCAGTAATACTTCTGCTGATATTGATGCTGCCGGGGCCAGGACCATAGTGTACCGTGGCGTGCACCTTGTTGGTTTCATGTCCCAGGAACTCCATGATATCGATCTCACCACTGCGAGGCCAGCCACCAAATTTATCGTCCTGAGGCATCATCCACAATGCGGGCCAGATGCCTTGCCCTTTTGGAAGCTTCGCCCGGATATCGATCCTGCCAAACTTAATGGGGCGTTTTGTTTTGGTGGTCATCCTGGTTGAGGTATAGTTCTTGGTACCGCGGGTTTCTTTACGGGCTTCAATAACCAATGCCCCACTTTGAACAGAGGCATTATCGCCAGCCGTGTACCATTCCAGTTCATTGTTTCCCCAACCGCAAACCCCGGGGCAACCATCGCCCACTTCATAATTCCAATCCGCGGTGTTCACGCCACTGCCATTGAATTCATCGGCCCAAACCAAACTCATACCTGGATAGGTTGCCGGGCTGCTGGGGCCGGTGGTAGCAAACACCACCTTGGTATCATCGTTCTGGATGGTTCCACGATAGGTATTGGTGGTTATTCTGCAATTCACTGCTTCACTCACAGCCAGCAGGAATTCATCATCTCCTTCACGGGCATCATCTGCTACCACCTCTACTGTTAATTTTTTCGAGGTTTCACCAGGTGCAAATTGCAACACCTGATCTACTTTTTTAAAGTCTTCACCAGCAACTCCGAAGCCATCATTGGATACAACCCTGATACTGGCAGGTTTGGAACTGGCAGCGCTGAGGGTAAACGTAAATTCCATTGCCGTGGTTCCGCCATTTCCCTCAAATATGGAAACAGCTTGTGAACCAATGAAGGGATCTGAAACTGCAGGAGGAGGATTTTCGTTTTTGCTGCAGGAGCTTAGCACCAACAGCATCAACAAGATTTTTTCTGGACGCATGAGTTAAACAGTTAAAGTGGTCGCTAAACTAATAAAATATGGTAAGAATACCGATTCATCCGGCAACGAAAGCAGTTTTTGAAGGCCATTTTTATTGATGAATCGATATGGTTTCTGATTTGTTTAATCTTATACTACTAAATGGAAAAAAGTTTCTACAAGACTGTGCCACAAATAAGGTTACTAAAGACCAGTACGTTTCAAGAGGTAATTCAAGGTTGCTTTATAGGCATCCGGGATATTCCAAACTGACTCACGACTTCTGGTGAAAATCGCAGATCCTTTATCATTGTAGATCTTAAGGATGACACTGGTAGCGAAGCTTTCTGTGACCTTATTGTTGGTGACCACCGTAGTATTGGTTTGCGATGAGGTTCCGCCTGGCTTGTTGTAATTGTTGTTGTTATTCTGATAAACAGACTGGCTACCAGCCTGGGTGTAGCCGGTTGAACGCATATTCACCTCCCCAGTCATCACAAAGCCAACACCTAATAGATTAGCGATTTCATCCATGGTATAGGCGCGTAGTTGTTGTGGGTTGATGCCTTTTTTCAGCAAGATCGCGTTTGTGGTAGCAGGTGGTTGAAATTTGTACCTGGGCAGATTCACCAATGATTGTACATAGGCTTCTTCCTGGATCTTATATGCCATCTCTTCCCAGCCAGGATAGAGCTTATTGGAGACAAACCGAAAAGGAAGGATGGCGATCATGTCCTTATCGATCTGTACTTTTTCATCCCCACTGGGTTTGCCATTGTTATTATCCACTGAAGTAAAGATTTCAGTTCTGCCGCTGGCAAATGCGATCCGGAAGATCTGGCTTTTAGCGATGGTGTACACTAGGGATTCACCCTTATGGGAGAACTTCACTTCTTTCTCGTTGATCTCTGTCACCTTCCCAATGTATTCTACACCATTGGTAAGCAAGATCTCATCGTATTTTTCCTGGCCCTGAACCATCAGCAGCATGCCGGAAAACAAGAATACCAAAAGACTTTTCATGACTTGTACAGGTTTGATTTTATGAAAGATGCATTTAGATAAATAAGCATAAAGTTACATCATGATCTACCCTTTTCCACCTGTGCCTTAACTTAGCGGCATGCGCGCAGTAAACGCTGTTCATGCCCGATATGCGGTTTCGCTCCTTTTCTTTCTTTGTGGGGTGGTATTTACCAGCTGGGCCTCACGCATCCCCGAATTTAAAGAACAGTTTCATCTCAACGAAGCCGAATTGGGTGGTGTGCTTTTCATGCTGCCGATGGGTTCGCTGATCGCCCTTCCTTTTGCAGGATGGGCCGTGGACAGGGTGGGATCCAGGCGGATGGGGCCTTTATCGCTTGTGCTCTATGCGGTGGCCCTTTATGCGTTGAGTTTAAGTCCCACCGTATTTACATTGTCTGCAGCGCTTTTTGCTTTTGGATTTATTGGTAACACCGTGAACATTGCCATCAATACCCATGGACTGGATGTACAACATCTTATGAATAAGCCGATCCTTGCGTCTTTTCATGCGCTGTGGAGTGTAGGCGCACTTTGTGGAGCATTGCTGGGTGGGTGGACCTTGCGAAACAATTACAGCACAGGTGCGCATTACCTCATGGTACTGATACCGCTGACCTTGCTTTCTGTTGCTTCTTATTTTTTTATGCTGAGGATAGACGATGAGCAGCATGAATCAAAAAAG
>JBKCVJ010000070.1:0-6051 GCA_046317915.1 Sphingobacteriales bacterium | reverse complement strand
GTTTTGGAACAAGCCATCGGCCTTCAATGGAAAGGCGCTACTGTATTTGTAGAATCAAGCGTTCCTGCGGGTAAAGGCGTTTCATCCTCTGCGGCCATTGAAGTGGCCACGATGCATGCTATTCAACGTGCATATGGATTATCGATCCCACCCTTGCAACTGGCGATCTTATCCCAACAGGTAGAAAATCAGGTAGTGGGTGCTGCCTGTGGATTGATGGATCAATTGTCTGTGAACTTTGGAAAGAAGGATCATCTTTTGCCATTGGTGTGCCAACCTTGTAGTGTTTTTGATCCCATACCCATTCCTCATGGGATCCGGTTCATTGGGCTTGACAGCGGTGTCAGGCATGCCGTAAGTGGCGCGTCTTATGGCGATGTCAGAACGGCTGCGTTTATGGGATTTGTGATGGCGATGAAGGAGGTGGGTATTGATCCGGTGCAATCGCCTTATCAGGGTTATCTCGCTAATATTCCGCTTGATGTTTTTCTTACCCGTTTTCTGCACCTGATTCCGGAGCAGATCAGTGGGAAAGCTTTTTTGGATCGATATCAGGATCATTTGGATACTGCCACTGCGGTAGTTCAAGATCGAATGTATCATACCCGAGCGGCGGCTTTGCATCCTGTGCAGGAAAATCATCGGATCAAAAAATTCTTAGCAATCCTGAAAAATGGGGATGATCCGAAGGAAGCGGGCAGGCTTATGCTGGAGTCGCACGCAGGATACCAAAGTGTTGGATTGGGCGAAGCGGTTACAGATCGTATTGTTGAACTGGTGCGGACGCGCGGCCTGGACCATGGTATTGCAGGTGCAAGGATCAGTGGAGGTGGGAGCGGCGGAACCGTAGCCATGATGCTGACGAGTGAGGAAGGATATACCGTGATGCAGGGTATTCGCCAGCACCTGGAATCTGAAATTGGCAAATCATTGAAAGTCTTCGAAGGCTCTTCAAACGGTGCGCATTTGAGGGGATAATTTTCCCTATTATGCAGCCGGAAAATCATCCATTCTATCGTACATTCAGCAACTGTATTTTTTTGACTTTTCTTTTTTGAATTTTCATTTATGGCAACCATAGGAAACAAGGAATTCTTCCCGGGTATCGGCGACATCAAATTCGAAGGCCGAAGCTCAGACAACCCGCTTGCATATAAATGGTATGATCCCAACCGGCCCATCGGTGGAAAAACCATGCGTGATTTTTTCAAGTTTGCCGTATGCTATTGGCATACGTTCTGCGGAACCGGCGCCGATCCTTTTGGTCCGGGTACCAAACATTTTCCCTGGGATGCACCATCGGACCCCATGCAAAGAGCCTATGATAAAATGGATGCAGCGTTTGAATTCTTTACCAAAATGGGTGTGGACTATTATTGTTTCCATGATATTGACCTGGTGGATGAAGGCGCAAGTATTGCTGAGTATGAGACGAGGATGCAGAAGATCACGGACTATGCGAAAGATAAAATGGCGGCGAGTGGGGTAAAACTTTTGTGGGGCACAGCCAATGTGTTTTCCAATCCCCGCTATATGAACGGCGCGTCTACCAATCCTGATTTCGCTGCATTGGCTTATGCAGGCACGCAAGTCAAAAATTCACTTGATGCTACCATCAAACTGGGCGGTGAGAACTATGTGTTCTGGGGCGGCAGGGAAGGTTACATGACCTTGCTGAATACGGATATGAAGCGGGAGAAAGAACATCTCGCCCGCTTCCTGACCATGGCGCGGGACTATGCGCGCAAGCAAGGGTTTAAAGGCGTATTCTTCATCGAACCCAAACCATGTGAGCCCACGAAGCACCAGTATGATTTTGATGCGGAAACGGTGATCGGATTTTTACGTCACTATGGTCTCGAAAAAGATTTCAAACTGAATGTGGAAGTAAACCACGCAACCCTTGCGGGCCATGCCTTCCAGCACGAGTTGCAGGCTGCTGCAGATGCAGGTATGCTGGGCAGCATTGATGCCAACAGGGGCGATGCACAGAACGGATGGGATACGGATCAGTTTGCGATGGACCTCAATGAGCTGACGGAATGTATGCTGATCATCCTTGAAGCCGGCGGTTTTTCAGGAGGCGGTGTGAACTTTGATGCGAAGACCAGAAGAAACTCAACGGACCTGGAAGATATTTTCCATGCACATATCGGATCGATGGATGCTTTCGCAAGAGCCGCCATCATTGCCGAAGCGGTACTGGAGAAAAGCCCATACAAGCAATTTCGCAAGAATCGGTATGCCTCGTTCGACGGTGGTGCGGGAGCGGAGTTTGAAGGTGGAAGGTTGAAGTTGGAAGATTTGCGGGAGTATGCATTGACTCATGGCGAGCCGAAACAATCCAGTGGTAAGCAGGAGTGGTTAGAAAATATCATCAATAGTTATATATGAAAGTAATTATCTTATTTGGGTTATTGGTTATTGGGTTATTTGTGCATGCGCAAGAAGCAGACATGGTGATTCGTAACGCCAATGTATACACGGTGGATGCGTCTTTGCCCAAGGCAGAGGCTGTTGGTGTAAAAGATGGGAAGATCATTTATGTGGGAAGCAACGATGGTGTGAAAAAGCATATTGGATCGCGAACCAATCAGGTGGATGCGAATGGAAAATTCCTGATGCCTGGATTAATAGAGGGGCATGGCCATATTCACGGCATGGGGGCCTCGTTGGTGAACCTCAATCTGATGAAGGCGAAGAACTGGGAAGAGATCCTGGCATTGGTAAAAACAGCGGCAGCGAAAGCTAAACCTGGCGACTGGATCATTGGCAGGGGTTGGCACCAGGAAAAATGGGACCATGCGCCAAGTCCAAACCATCTCGGGTATCCATACTATGCTGACTTGGACAAAGTGGCCCCCAATAATCCCGTGTTGCTCACACATGCCAGCGGACATAGCTCGTATGTAAATGGCAAGGCGCTCCAACTGGCAGGCATAACCGAAAAAACGCCCAACCCTTCCGGCGGGGATATTGTGAAGGACCCGTCCGGAAAAATTGTGGGTGTGTTGGAGGAAAGGGCTCAGGCTTTAGTGTCCAGAGTTTATTACGCATGGTATGCGCAAAGACCCCTTTCAGAAAGAAAAGCAGAGTGGCAGCAGGCCATTCATCTGGCGGAACAGGAGTGCCTGCGCAATGGGGTTACCAGTTTTGCAGATGCTGGTTCTTCCTTTGAACAGGTAGCCTGGATGAAAGAACTGGCAGACCAGAAGAAGTTTGCCATCCGTCATTGGGTGATGGTGAGAGAAGGCAATGTGCAATTGAACAAGAACGCAACGGTGTTTCCCATTATCAATGCAGGCAATGCACACCTTACAGTAAAGGCCATTAAAGTTTCATTGGACGGGGCACTGGGTTCTTATGGCGCATGGTTACTGGAGCCTTATCACGACAGACAAAATTTCTACGGCCAGAATACTTTTGACACTACGGAGCTGAGACAGATCGCTGCATTTGCATGGGATCATGACCTTCAGCTTTGTGTGCATGCCATTGGCGACCGGGCCAATCGGGAAACCATCGATATCTTCAGTGAGCAGATCCAACGCAACATGAAGAAGGATCATCGCTGGCGCGTGGAGCATGCGCAACACGTGAATCCATCGGAGATCCCTCGCTTCAAGCAATGGAGTGTAATTGCTTCCATGCAAGGCATCCATTGTACTTCAGATGCACCTTACGTGGTCAAAAGACTGGGCGAGGAGCGTGCAGCTAAAGGAGCCTACATGTGGCGGGCATTCATGAACGCAGGTGTGTTGGTGAATAATGGAACCGATGTGCCAGTGGAAGACATCGATCCCTTTGCAAACTTTTATGCATCCGTGACACGCAAGCAAAAAAACGGTGAGGCTTTTTATCCTGCGCAGCGCATGACCAGGGAAGAAGCGATCTATTCTTATACCCTTGCCAATGCCATAGCTCAATTTGAAGAGAAAGACAAAGGCTCCATCACGGTAGGGAAAATGGCTGATCTGGTGCTGCTATCGAATGATCTCACGCAGTGTAAAGAGGAAGCTATCCCAGCAACCAAAGTAGTGATGACCATTGTTGATGGAAAGATTTTGTACCAATCTAAATAGTGTGATATGAAAAAGTTTGCAATGGCGGTCTTCATGATGTCTAGCCTTCAAGTGATGGCGCAACATACAGAGCATAAAGCCGAGAATTTTGGTTATGCAGACTCTGTGAATGCAGGTCTGATCAAGGATGATAATAGGAAAGGAAGTCCGGTCAGGATGGCGATGGCTAATATAGGCGCTTCCCATGTTCATATCACTTATGGGTCGCCGGGGGTGAAGGGTCGTGTCATTTGGGGTGGTCTGGTTTCTTACGATCAGGTTTGGTGTGCCGGAGCACACAATGCCACCTGGGTTAGTTTCAGTGAACCCGTTCTGATCAACGGTAAGAAGATGAATGCCGGCAAGTACAGCTTTTTCATCATCGCTAAATCCAATGGTCCCTGGACCGTGATTTTTAATTCAGATGCTGAGATGCATCTCGCAGATGAGTATGAAGCTTCTAAAGATGTGCTTCGCCTGGAAGTTACACCTATGAAAGATGCTACAACCAGTTTGCCAAGGCTGACTTTCACGGTGAAAGAAACGGCAAAGAACGAGGGCTACATTCAGTTTGCCTGGGATAAGAAGATTCTCCAATTGCAGGTAAAATCTGTTCAATGAGAAATTTGTTGATCATATGTTTTTACCTCTGCTGCGCAACATCCATTGCCCAGTTGCCGCAAGTTGCATCGGGAAGTATCATTCGCTGGGAGAACCTCGGCAATGAAACCATCGGCACAAGAAATGTTGATATCTGGCTTCCGGAAGAATACTCACCCAAAAAGAAATACAGCGTTCTGTACATGCATGACGGGCAGATGCTGTTTGACTCCACACATACCTGGAACAAACAGGAATGGATGGTAGACGAAACCATGGGCAGGCTGATCCGGGAGGGGAAGATCCGGCAAACGATTGTAGTAGGGATCTGGAACAGAGGCGAATTCCGAAGCCAGGACTATTTTCCCGAAAAGGCTCTTGCCAATATGGACACAGCGCTTCGTAGGGCATTGATCGTAAAAGATCTGCAAGGGAAGGCACTGGCTGATGAGTACCTCAGGTTTATTGTATACACGCTGAAGCCTAAGATCGACAGTGCATTCCCTACGCGGTCGGAACGTTCCAATACATTTATTGCCGGATCTAGTATGGGTGGACTGATTTCGCTTTATGCATATTGCGAGTATCCAACTGTTTTTGGCGGAGCCGCCTGTATCTCAACGCATTGGCCGGGTAGCCGTGCGGTGCAGGATCCAGCCATTGCTCGCGCCATCATCATGTATGTAAAGGATAACATTCCTTCACCCACAAGGCGTAAGATGTATTTCGATCACGGAGATCAAGGACTTGATAGTCGATATGGTGAATGGCAGGTTTTGGTAGACCAGATATTTGTTGCCAAAGGATACAAAGGCAAAAGGTGGAATACAAAGATTTATCCCGGGACTGACCACAATGAACGCGCTTGGCAGCAACGCTTTGACCAGATTGTCATTGCATTGATGGGCAGAAAAGGAAAATAGCTTACTGCGGTTCTACCAACAGAAAATCCAAATATGCAAGGTTTGAACCTTTGTTGTATTTCAAGGTCAATAATTGCGTGCCTGGATTAGGAAACACGATCTCCCGACAGTTGCCTGCGTCCACTTGTGCCAATCACCTATGTTTTGCGGCAATACTAATTTACACGCAAAAGCATTGTTCAACCATAATTCAGAACGATTGTCCTGATAGCCGTATACCATGATGATGCGATGCTTGACGGGTTTGTTGACCTGTATGGTGTAATTGGTCCACTCTCTATCTTCCTGCCATCTGATGTAGCGTTGATTCACTTTGGGATCTACTTTATTGGGCTGGTTGAAGTCTGCCCATAAATAGAAAACTCCAACCCACAACCTTCAACCTGCTACAACAATCCGCTCACGGGCACACGGCAATTTTTCTCGCTGCTTTCAAATGCAAGCTCAATGATGCGGATCACATTGAA
>JBKCVJ010000069.1:0-74389 GCA_046317915.1 Sphingobacteriales bacterium | reverse complement strand
TCTTTCCAGAGTTTTTTCAGGAAGCGGCGTGCGCTTCTTTCGTTCTCTACAAAAAAGACCTCGCACTGTTTTACGGCGTCGGCAATTTCGGGACTAAGGGTGTGCAGTCCTTCTTCGGTAATAGGGCAGGGGATGAGAAATAGTTTATTGTTCATTGACCACGGCGATCTGGCTTTTTTGATCCATGATGCTGATGGTGGCGGCAATCACGGCATAGGCTGGAGCCAGCACCCAACCTATGACGGGGACGATATGCATGAGATAGAAGATCATTCCATTACCGATGGCAAGGCCTTTGTGCTGGCCGATGATGGAAATGCTTTGCTGCGGTGAAATTTTTCTACGTTCAAAACTATAGTCGAGCATAGAGAATCCATAGTAATAACATTCCACAAACATGGCTAATATGGGTGTTGCCCATCCAACAACGGGAATGAAGGAGATGATCATGATCGAAACCGTATAAACGGTTTGCCAGATCGTGTTGCGTGCGGCCAGTTTAACGCCTCGGATAGCATCTTTTACCAGTTGCTGCATCGTGAAGGGATATTCTCTGCCTTCCAGTGTTGCTTCGGTCTTTTCACTGAGGTAGGCAAAGATGGGGGAGCCGAGGATCAGCCATATATATTTAAACAGCGAAAAGTAGAAGAACATGAGAATGATCCAGAGGATGATCCCGCCAAGGGTAAATAAAAATCCAAGCCATGAGTTCTGGAAGGTCTGGATCCAATCGCTCAGGCCAATGGCCTTGGTGAAATACTCGATCACATTGGTGGCCGTTTTTCCAAAAAAGTACATGCTCACCATGAATAGCAACGCGTAAATGATCCCGGGAATGATGATCCATTTCCAGAGACGATTTTTGCGGATAAACTGATGCGCTTTTCCGTAGGATTGAATGGCTATGACGATCTCTTTAAGCAATCATTATCGTATTTTACTTCCCGATTCCAAACTTAACGATTTTGATCCGCAATTACACGAAACTGCCGGCTTCCTTTTATGCAAACGAAGATGCGTTGTTGCCATTTCGATTTGTTATTCCCGGACATCGCGGTATTTCCGCTAAGTCGTTCACTAAAAAATTTATCACTTGAAAATATCCAGAAATACGATCTCCATTGCAGCAGGACTTGTTTTTTTCTTTGTGCTGTTTTTCTTCAATCCGTTTGGACTAGAAGAAAAAGCTGCCCGTGTGATTGCGGTGGCGGTACTGATGATCACCTGGTGGATCACAGAAGCCTTTCCCATGCCGGCGGTGGCACTGGTGCCCATCGTTCTTTTTCCTTTGCTCAATATTGCTACCACCAATGCCACGGCGGCACCTTATGGTAATGAGGTGATCTTCCTGTTCATGGGTGGCTTCATGATCGGCCTGGCCATTGAAAAATGGAACTTGCATAAACGCATCGCATTATCGATCGTAAAACTCACTGGCACCAGCGGAAACCGCATCGTGTTGGGATTTGTCATGGCCACGGGTCTGATCTCCATGTGGCTGAGCAATACGGCCACCACCATGATGATGTTCCCGATTGCAGTATCTGTGATCAAGGTGATTGGTGAAGGACGTGATGCAAAAGACATGCGAAATTTCTCCCTTTGCCTGATGCTGGCCATTGCCTATGCTTCCAATTTTGGCGGCATAGCCACCATCATCGGCACACCTCCCAATGTGGCATACGTGTCATACATGAACAAGCGTTTTGGACAGGAGATCTCGTTTTTTGATTGGATGATGGTTTGCCTGCCCATTGCATTGTTGTTGATGTTGAGTCTTTACTTTGTCACCGTGAAAGTCCTTTTTCGCAACCAGATCGCTTCCAGTGCAGAAACAAAACAGTTGATCAACAACGAGCTCCAGCAACTGGGTCCCATGAGCGTACCCGAAAAGCGGGTGCTGGTGATCTTTCTTTGTACGGCATTACTGTGGATCACAAGGGATCTGATCAATCAGTTGGGGATCGTGAAGATCGATGATAATATGATCGCGATATTTGGTGCGCTGTTGTTGTTTATCCTGCCGGCTGGCGAAGCCAATGGGAAGTTGTTGGAGTGGAACGATACAAAGAATATGTCGTGGGGAATTCTTTTATTGTTTGGCGGTGGAATCACACTTGCCAATGCGATGGAGAAGGCCGGCTTGATGGATATGCTTGGCAAATGGATCTCCGGTTTTTCGGGAACAGATACATTGATGCTGTTGGTGGTGGTGGTGACGGTTTCCATTTTCATCAGTGAATTGATGAGTAATATTGCCCAGGTAATTGTGTTTGCGCCAGTGGTGACTGGCATTGCAGTGGCTGCGGGTATCAATCCTTATGTGCTGGGTGTGGGGATGACGTTGGCTGCCAGTTGTGCGTCTATGATGCCGATGGGTACACCGCCGAATGCCATCGTCTTTGCTTCCGGTCATATCCGTATGAAGGATATGATGAAAGCGGGGTTGGTGATGAACATCATCGCAATAATTGTTATTGCGTTATTCTGTTACTTGTTATTGCCGAAGATGATTGGTGTACTGAATACCTAGAACTTGGGGCAGTTGAGTTTCTTCAAGTTGGGATCGCCGGGCTTATTGACGTAGATGAGTGAAAATTCCGCGCCGCCTCTGCCGTTAGAAGCGGTCTTGAGTGAAGATGTGTTGAGGTCGTACGTGAAGCCTGCCCTGATATTCGCCACTTCGATGCCGATATATGGAATAGCGGCATCATTCCACCGATACCAAAGCCCGGCATAAATTTCTGTGGGCCTTTCTTCTTCTCCGTTGATATTCATGGACACTGCACCGCCGAGTACTGTTTCGGTGGCACCGGCCTGTCGCTGGTGAATGATACTGCCGTGGAAGGTTTTGTTTTCACCCATTGGCACATATCCTCCACCATGGATGGTCATACGAGGCTGCAGATAATAATTCCCACCGATGAAACTCTCCTTGGGCTTGTTAATGTGGTACAGTGAAACGCCAGCGTAAAAATTATTGTCACCGTTGGTGCTGCCGGTGTAGAGAATACCGGTGTTGATATCAAAGTAATTGATATTGACTTGTTGATTGGAAAACACTTCCGAAGTGACGCCGGTGAATCCAAGTGACGTAAGTTCGTCTTCAAAATCAGCCATGGATACGTCGAGCCTTTTGCTTGCGTATACGCCCTGAAAACCTACGGACAGTTGATGAAAACCATCTTCATCCAATCCTTTAGAGTAGGCAGTGGAAATACCGACAAAATTGTTGCGCAGGATCTTATTTCCACTCTGGTCTGTCAAACCGATGATGCCCACACCCCAGGTGTCGAACTCAGGAATTTTATTGGCCAGGATACCGAAATCTGCCGATGCCGTGGCTGTGGTAAATGCGTTGTTGATGGTTGGCCACTGGTTTCGATAATTTGCGGCAAACCTGAACGTTCCGTCAAACCTTCCGGTGAGTGCAGGATTTAATGTTAAGGGGGAAGCGTAAAATTGTGAGAAGTGTGGGTCCTGGGCTTTGGCAAGGGTTACCATAAGACAGCACAATATCAATAGCAGGAAATTCTTCATCACTTGGTATTCGGAGGAGGTAAAATACGATATTAACTCATAACTCAAAAGTCAAAAGTCAAAAAATATACTTAAGAAGTGGTCCAACCTTTTTGAATGTTGCATTTTGATGTTTGCATTAAAATCATTGCTGCTGCTTGGTTCCGAAGGCCAGATCACCTGCATCGCCGAGGCCGGGCACGATGTATCCTTTGGCGGTCAGTTCTTCATCGATGTCTCCACACCAGATGGTGACCTGGGGTTGTTCTCTCCTAACATATTCAATACCAACGGTGCAGGCGATGGCGCAGACCACATGAATGGCTTTTGGCATGCCTTCATCTTTGAGGTATTGGATGGTTTTCACGAGAGAGGATCCGGTGGCCAGCATAGGGTCACAAAGAATCAGAATGCGATCCGTAAGGTCTGGGCAGGATACATATTCCAGGCTGATCTCAAAACTTCCGTCCCGGTGGTGTTTACGGTAAGCAGAGATGAATGCGTTGTCTGCTTTGTCGAAATAGTTCAGCATCCCCTGGTGGAGCGGCATACCTGCACGCAGGATCGTACCGAGAACGGGCTGTTCCTGAAAGACCTTACAAACGGAGGTGCCAAGGGGAGTCTGGATCTCTTTCTCAGTAAAAGGCAGGGTTTTGCTGATCTCATAAGCGGCGATCTCGCCGATCCTTTCCAGGTTGCGACGGAAACGCATGCGATCCTGTTGAACACTTATATCCCGGATCTCGCTGATCCAGGTATTTACCAGTGAATTTTTCTCGCTGAGGTTGATGACCATGGGAAATTGATAATTTCGGCGCCTAAACGGCACGCCGGCTCCTGCGAAGATAGGGTTTGATCGGCAGCCACAAAAAACAGGCAATATGGTATATCGGGTGATGGGCATCATGAGTGGGAGCTCGTTGGACGGGTTGGATATGGTTTGTGTGCAGTTGGAAGAACAGCAACGAAAGTGGCAGATGGAAGTGCTGGCGGCGGAGTGCATGCCCTTTGAAGGAGATTGGGCGGATCGGCTGCAGCGGGCCACGGAGCTCTCGGCAAAGGATCATGCGCTGCTTGATGCAAACTTCGGTCATTACATCGGCAGGCAGGCCAATGCGTTCATTGCAAAGAATGATCTGCATTATAAGATTGCGTTGATCTCATCTCACGGGCATACGAGTTTTCATTTGCCACCACATGCTACGGTACAATTGGGACATGGTGCGGCTATTGCGGCGGAAACGGGATTGCCTGTGGTGACGGACCTGCGGGCGGTGGATGTGGCGTTGGGTGGACAAGGAGCGCCGATTGTGCCGATGGGTGAGAAGTTATTGTGGAGTTCCTTTCGTATGCTCCTTAACATTGGTGGTATCGCCAACCTTTCTGTGCGGCTGGGTGATCAATACCTTGCTTACGATGTTTGTCCGGCCAACCGCGTCCTGAACATGTTGGCGTTGAAAACCGGAAAGTCCTATGATGAAGGAGGAAAGATGGCTGCTTCAGGAAGTATCCTTCCGGATCTCCTGATGACATTGAATGAACTTCCTTATTACGGTCAGCCCTACCCGAAAAGCCTGGCGAATGATTTTGGGACGGATGTTGTGTTTCCGAAGTTGGAAGTTGGAGGTTGGAAGGGGGAAGATCTGCTGCGGACTTATGTTGAACATATTGCGATGCAGGTGGCGAAAGCCGTGGAGCAGCATGCGCATCATCTGGACGGGCAGCCTGTGATGATGATCACTGGTGGCGGAGCGTTTAATGATTTTCTGGTGGGCCGGATCCGGTCTTTGTTGGAGCCGATGCGTGTATCCGTGGAAGTGCCGGATGCGGATATTGTAAACTATAAAGAAGCTATTATTATGGCGCTGTTGGGCGTTCTCCGTTGGAGGGAAGAACCGACGGTGATGGCATCGGTGACGGGGGCAAGCCGGGATAGTGTGGGAGGGGCGGTGTGGAGGAGTCAGGTTTGACAATCAGCCATACAGTCATACAGTCATTCAGGTATTCGGAAGTTGGTATCCAGGTATGCCCGCGAAAGGGCGGCCCACTCTTGAATCCCAGATTGCCAACTTCAGGTTTTCTGAATGTCTGTATTACTGTATGCCTGGATTACCAATCTTGATCATAGAATATACAGTTAACAACCTGTATCTTGGATATAAACCTGACACGTGCAATTTCATTCCACTGCCTTTCCGTTTCCTGCAGGATCGCAGGAAGAACTGACCGCATTTAAACGGCTGCAGGAAAATTTTGCGCCGCAGTTTGAAGCCGTGTTTCCACAACATCATGCAGAGAAAACGGTGGTGGTGGTTCCCAGTCTTACCTTAGATCAGGAGATCCTTTCCAAAGTAAAAGGACATGTGTATTATGAGGAGCGATTGTTGTGCCTGATGCTGTTGCTGAGGATGCCAAACACGCGACTGGTCTATGTTACATCCATGCCCGTGGATCCGGTGATCATTGATTATTATCTTCATCTCCTTCCGGGTATCACGAGTTATCACGCGCGCCAAAGGCTGACCTTACTGAGTTGTTACGATGCATCCGCAAGATCCCTGACGGAGAAGATCCTTGAGCGGCCGAGGCTGGTTCACCGCATACGGCAATGCATACCCGAAAGTCATACTGCTCACCTGGCCTGCTTCAATGTGACGCCTTTCGAACGAACACTGGCCGTTCAGCTCGGCATTCCAGTGTACGGTACAGATCCTGATCTTTGTCATCTCGGCAGCAAGAGCAGAAGCCGGGAGATCTTCCGGGAATGCGGCATTCCTGTGCCGGACGGTATGGAAAACCTGCGGGATGAGCAAGACGTTATCCAGGCGCTGGCAGCATTGAAAAGGAGAAATCCGGACTTACAGAAAGCCGTGATCAAAATAGACGAAGGTTTCAGTGGTGAGGGCAATGCCATCTTCTCTTTTCAACAATCTCCCGTCAATAGCAGTCTTGAAAGTTGGATCCGTTCATCGATCCACACCCTACGGTGTGTAGCGGATGACCTGAAGTATGAGCAGTTCATGGAGAAGTTTGCCGAGATGAAAGGGATCGTGGAAGTTTTTCTGGATGGTCCCATCAAGACCTCGCCATCTGTGCAATGCCGCGTCAATCCCTTGGGACGGGTGGATGTATTATCTACCCACGACCAAGCGTTGGGCGGCGAGTCGGGGCAGGTATTTCTGGGTGCACGATTTCCGGCGGCAGATGCATACTGCAAAGACATTGGCATCATGGGACAGACCATCGCGCGTCGGTTGGCGGACCTCGGTGCATTGGGCAGATTTTCTATCGATTTCTTATCGATAAAAGAGCAGGATACCTGGAAGCACTATGCCATCGAGATCAATCTCAGAAAAGGCGGCACCACCCATCCCTACCTGATGTTGCAGTTCTTAACGGATGGGGAATACAATGCAGGGACGGGCCGCTATGAAATGCCGAACGGACAAACGCGCTGTTATTATGCCACAGACAATCTCAAGAGCGAGCGATACAGGGGGTTGACGCCCCATGATCTGATCGAGATCGCGATATGCAATGACCTCCACTATGATTCTGCTACACAGGAAGGGGTGATGTTTCACCTCATCGGGGCACTATCCCAGTATGGCAAACTGGGAGTGGTTTGCATTGGGAAGGACCACGAGACGGTTGACAGGATCTATGACCGCACGGTTAGGGTGCTGGAGGAAAGTGTGATCGTGTGAAGGTGTGTCAGCGTCATTGTAAAACCTGCTTTAAGTCATTTTTTCAGGTTGAGGCAGGAGCTACCTTGTATGGTGAGATTTCTTTCTTCACCATAAAACGATCAGCCATGAAAAAGTTATTATTCATCTTCCTGCTGCCGATGGTCATTCCGGCATTTGCTCAAAAATGGGCCAAGGATTTTGATTTTGTAGACAATCCATCCAACGGACTATCCCTGGTTAAAAAAGACGGAAAATATGGCTTTGTAGATCTGAATGGGAAAATTGTGGTTCCTATCGAGTTCCAGGAAGCGGTAGCCTATAGCGAAGGATTTGCACCCGTCAGAAAAGGTTCTCTCTGGGGTTTCTATGACAGCACGGGTAAGGTGTTGGTTCAACCCGTTTATCTTGATGCGCTTTGTTTTCATGAAGGTATGGCCGCAGTGGCCACCAATGAAGGCTGGGGATTTATCAATGTTAAGAATGATTTTTCCATCAAGCCGCAATATGAAGCCGCAAAAGGGTTCCACGAAGGACTTGCCGCTGTTCAAAACAAAAAAGGATTATGGGGATATATCGATAAAGATGCTAAACAGGTGATCGCATTTCAATACAGCTATGCCGAGAATTTTGAAAACGGCGAAGCGCGTGTGATGAAGGGGGATAAGGTGATGAATATTGGGAAAGACAATGTTGCGAAGAACTGATTGACATACCAGACATACAGTAATACAGACATTCAGGAATACTGAAGTTGGCATGCTGGAATTCAGGATACCAACTTCAGATTTCCTGAATGTTTGTATTACAGTATGCCTGGCTTGCCAACGCCGCGTTCTAGTAATGTAAAATTTTTCCCATCAAATAGTCCAAGATCTGAAAGCTTCAGCGCAGGTATCACCAACAATGCCATAAATGATAGCGTCATGAATGGAGAGCGGAGGGTGCTGCCTGCTTTTTTTACTTCTTCATCTATGATCGCATATAGTTCAGCAACCTTATATCCATCATCATCGCTCATGAGTCCGGCAACGGGCAGGGGAACCACCATATCCAGGTTGTGTTTGACGCAGCTCACGCCGCCCTGGTGATCAATTACCAGGTTGATGGCTTTGCAAAGGCTTTCATCGTCTGTGCCTACCGCAACAATATTATGTGAATCATGTGCAACGGAGGAGGCGATGGCACCTTGTTTGATTCCGAAGTTCTTGATGAAGGCCTTGGCGATGGGTGCATTTGTATACCTGTTCACCACCACGATCTTGAGCAGGTCCCGTGAGGGATCCGAAACATAATGTCCTTGCTCTATAGCAGGTTGTTCATGGATGGCGTTGGTGATGAGCTGTCCGTCCAGTGCTTCAATGACCGGGAAGGGATAGGGACCATTGGCGGGTATGCCAAGCGCCGACGGTTCAATGCGGGTTCGGTTGAATGCATTGGGACGATCTGTGGACAGCGTGCGTGGGATTTTGGTGACGCCATTTTCTGCAACGAGTTGTCCATCGATATAGGTTTCCAGCACATCAAACTCGCGCAAGTTATTGACAAGAATAAAGTCTGCTGCATCGCCTTCATGCAATTGCCCTACTTGCATCTTGTAGTGACGCACAGGATTCACACAAGTGGCTTGCAATACATGAAATACATCGATCCCTTTTGCAACGGCCCGCGCGCAGAGTTTATTGATATGCCAGGCGGCGAGCTCATCGGGATGTTTATCATCGCTTCCAAACATGATCATATCCGGATACTGGTGCAGGAGTGGAATGAGGGCATCAAAATTTTTTGCGGCACTGCCTTCGCGGATGATGATCTTCATGCCGTACTGCAGTTTTTCATGCGCTTCTTCGTAGGTGAAACATTCATGGTCCGTGGTGATACCACGTGCGATGTAGTTTTTGGCGTCATCACCGCGGAGTCCGGGTGCATGTCCGTCTACCGGTTTGCCGATTGCTTGGGCCGCCGAAATTTTTCTCAACACTTCGGGGTCTCCATGCAACGCCCCTGGGAAATTCATCATCTCACTGAGGTAATAAATAGAGGGGTCCTCGAGCAGGGTTTTAACATCATCACTGTTGAGGACGGCTCCGGCCGTTTCAAATTGGGTAGCCGGTACGCAACTCGGCGCGCCAAAATGAAATTTGAAAGGTACAGACCGGCCGTTGCGGATCATGAAATAGACACCATTCATCCCACAGACGTTGGCGATTTCGTGGGGATCGCTGATGGTAGCCACGGTGCCATGGGTAACGGCGAGCCGCGCGAATTCTGAAGGGATCAGCATGGAACTTTCTATGTGAACATGGGCATCGATAAAGCCGGGTAGGAGGTAGGGCAGGGATGGGTTTTCAACTTGTGCGATATGCTCAATTCGGGTGACCTTATCCGTGAAATGAAGTCGTGCCTGGAAAATATTCCTGTTGGTTATATCCACAAAATTGGCGGTAATACCATCCATATAAAAAATTGATGATTTAAAGGAGAAGTATTTAAGCTTAGCTTACATTCGCAAACGGTAAATAACGAATAACAATTTACAAATAAGCAATTTTATGAAACGTTTACAAGTGATCGGTCTTTTTGTGGCCACTTTCCTGTTCAGTGCGGCAAAAGCGCAAACAGCTGATGAGATCATCAACAAGCACATTGCTGCCATTGGCGGTAAAGATGCATGGTCAAAAGTTAATTCCATGAAAATGGAAGCCGGACTTAACGTGCAGGGCATGGATATCCCCGTTATTATTTATCAAGTGCACAACAAGGGCCAAAGACAAGAGTACACATTGATGAACATGACCGGATACACCATTATTTCATCAGAAGGTGGTTGGAGTTTCGATCCGATGCAAGGCCAAACCAAGCCAGAACCCATGACAGCGGATGCATTGAAGGCTGGTCAGGATGGTTTGGATATTCAGGGCGACTTGTTGGATTATGCTGCGAAAGGGCATAAAGTTGAATACCTCGGTAAAGAAGATGTAGATGGAACGGAAGCCTTTAAAATTAAAGTGGTCCGTAAAAGCGGAAATGAAGTCGTTTATTTCATCGATCCTTCCAATTATTATATCATCAAGGTGGTGAACAAGATGAAAGTGAACGGGCAAGAGATCGAGCAGAAAGTCAATTTGAGTAATTACCAGAAACTGCCGGAAGGAATTGTTGTTCCATTTACCATGGAAATGCCCGGTGTTCCTGCACCAGTAGCGATCAAAAAAGTGGAAGTAAACCCAACCATTGATCCAGCATTGTTCAAGCCAGCACAGTAGTACATATTTCATTCTGAGAAACCCCGCTTGCGGGGTTTTTCCTTTTATACCAAAACTGTTAGAGATGAAGAGTATCCTGTTCATTTTACTGATTTGCAGCGCGAGCTATGCCTCCGCCCAGTCCGTCAGTTCCGCCACCTTCGGAACATTGGAAGCACGATGGTTAGGTCCGGGTACCAACTCCGGAAGGATCACCGCCATTGAAGGCGTGAACGATGAAAATGGAAAGATCATTTACGTGGGAACCGCCGGTGGTGGGGTCTGGAAGACCACCAATGCCACAGTGAGTTTCAAACCTATTTTTGATAAGCATTGCCAATCTATTGGTGCGTTGGCCATCGACCAAAAAAATCCTAAGGTCGTTTACGTAGGAACCGGCGAGAGCAATATGCGGAACTCGGTTTCTATTGGCGATGGTTTTTATAAGTCAACAGACGCCGGAGACAACTGGCAACGCATGGGAGGATTAGACAGTACAGAACATATTTCACGCATTGTCATCGATCCCCAGAATCAGAATGTATTGTATGTAGCGGCTCCGGGTCCATTGTGGAGCGACAGCAAGCATCGCGGATTGTATAAGTCTGTGGATGGAGGAAAGAGTTTCGAGAAAATCCTTTATATCAACGAAAAAGCAGGTTGTTCTGAAGTGGTGGTGGATCCAAAGAATCCGAATATCATTTATGCTACCACGTGGGAGTTTCGCCGTTTGCCTTATTTGTTTAATTCGGGTGGACAGGGTTCTGCGATGTGGAAAAGCAGCGATGGTGGTAAGACCTGGAAGGAGTTGAAAAATGGCTTACCTGCTAAGCCATTTGGACGTATTGCATTTACCCTTGCGCCATCTGCTCCGGAAAACTTACTGGCCATTGTAGAATCTGCCAATACAGGATTATACATCTCCGGTGATGGCGGTGAGAACTGGAAGCAACAGAGTGCTACACTCAATGTGATCTCCAGGCCATTTTATTTCAGCGCATTGGTGGTAGATCCTTTTGACGCTAAGCGCGTATATAGGCCTGCGTATTCGTTCTCTTATTCTGTGGATGGCGGATATTCATTTACGGACGCTTCTTCACCGGTGCATGCAGATCATCATGCCCTTTGGATCAATCCAAAGAATCCAACGCAACTGGTGCTTGGAACTGATGGAGGCGTGTACATGAGCCTTGATAAAGGCAATAACTGGCGGTTCATTGATAATCTGCCAGTTGGGCAGTTTTACCATGTGGCCGTGGATGATCGCAAACCGTATCATGTATATGGTGGCTTGCAGGACAATGGCTCGTGGGGTGCGCCGTCGTCAGCACCGGGTGGTGTGAAGAATAGCGACTGGCTGGAGTTTTATGGTGGCGATGGATTCTGGGTGGTCCCTGATCCTACAGACAATACCTATGTATATGCAGAGTCACAGGGAGGCGATGTGAGCAGGATCGATGTAAATACATATAAGGCAACATCCATTCGTCCGCAACCGGGTAAAGGCGATGAGAAACATCGCTGGAACTGGAACACACCCATTGTAACGGGAACGAGTAACCGAAAAAATTTGTATGTAGGTGCACAGTATTTATTCAAGAGCACCGATAAAGGACAGAGCTGGACGAAGATCTCGCCAGACCTGACCACCAATGATAAAAAGAAGCAAGAGCAGGAGAATAGTGGAGGATTGTCAGCAGATGTAACTTCTGCCGAAAACCATTGTACTATTTTCACCATTGCGGAATCACCGCTGGATGAAAACAACGTGTGGGTAGGTACCGATGATGGTAATCTTCAATACACCACGGATGGCGGGAAGAGCTGGACCAATGTGGCAAAGAATGTTGCTACTTCAGGCATTCCTGCACAAACCTGGGTCAGCAGCATTGAACCATCACGTTTCGACAAGCGTACGGTGTATGCCAGCTTCGATAATCATATGTATGGAGATCATAGAACCTATGTGGCGAAATCAACCGATATGGGCCAAACCTGGACGATGTTGAAGAGCGATGAGTTCACCGGCTTCGCGCATAAGATCCGTGAAGATCTCAAGAACAGGGACCTCTTGTTCCTTGGAACAGAGATGGGGTTATTTGGAAGTATTGATGGTGGCGCCAGCTGGTTCAGGATGAAGAACAATGTTCCCTGGTATGCGATGGTACGTGATATCCAGATCCATCCTGAGACCAATGATCTGATCCTGGCCACACATGGACGTGGCATAATGGTTGTTGACGATATCTCTCCGATCCGTGGGTTGACTAAAGACATTCTGGCCAAGGATGTTCATTTTTATGATGTGGAGCCGATGGTCCTGACCACCGGTAGCTTTGGTTACGGTGGTACTAACTCCCAGGGTTCATGGGCATCGGGCAATGCGCCATCGATCCCACCCTTCACCTACTACCTGAAAGACAGGATCTCTTCCAGCGAAGTGAAACTGGAGATATATGATGCGGCGGGTGAGCTGGTGCAATCCATGCCCGGCACTAACCGCAAAGGCGTTAACCGGATCTTCTGGAATCAGCGTACCAAAACGCCAAAGACAGCGCAGGGTACCAAGCCTGACTACGGAGCGTTTGTGTCGCCACAGGCGTTGCCCGGTACCTATACAGCCAAGTTGAAAGCGGGTGGCAAGGAATATACACAGCAAGTGGTTTTGCAACATGATGAAAGCAACAAGACCTTCACTGTTGCGGACCGTCAGTTGCAGTACAAGACTGCGATGGAGCTGTTTGCATTACACGGGGAGTTGGCGAAGTTGGTGACGAATATTAGCGATAAGCAAAAGGTGCTGAAAGACAGCATTGCGAAGGTTACCAATGTGAAAACCAAGAAGAAGCTGCAAACTACTTACGATCAGTTGGAGACGCTACGTGCGGAGTTGGTGCCCACCAAGCCCAATAGTGCATTTGCAGATGAGAAGCGATTACGTGACGATATCAGTGATGTATACCGCGCGATATGTGGAAACGAATCTGCGCCCAGCAATCTGCAGATTGAGCAGGTAGCCTTGTTGAAGCAGAGAGTGGCGGATGCAGCAACAAAGTATGCGCAGATAAAATAGTGAGCAATAGGACATTTGGGCCATTGAGCAAATGAGCCGTTGGATAAAGAAAGATGCACCAGGAATGGTGCATCTTTCTTTTGGCCGGATAACGAGGCAGTGACCAGAAGATTGATACCGGGCAATGGGGTATTTAGGCTATTGGACCATTGTAACGTTGGGTTTAGGTGTTGGGGTGCAAAAAGTAGAGGAATACTGTTTATCAGTTAAGCCTTAAGCGTTTGAGTTTGAATTGTACTTTGTAATAGCTTTGGAAAATCAACAATGAGCTTTTCGTAATGAGGAGAGTTTTGATATATCACATAATTGCCTGGATTTGCGATACCGCCGGATGGGTGTTTTTTTCAGAAGCTCTGACCAAATTTATTGCCCCTGGATATGATAGTGTAGAGCTGTGGCTTACGGTAAATGCTGTGGGGATTATTTTTCTTTTTGGACTTACACTGATTAGCTTCTTTATTTTTTGGAGAAGACGTACAAAATAATATATAAGGTTAGCATCGGATATATGCAACAAGTGCTGGTGCTTTGTGCTATCCCTTGCATTTTTGGGATGCTGCGATAAAATGGTTTGAAAAAACTATTGGTAGAGGTTTGCAGAGAATCGTCATCTATAAGCATATCGGTTCATCGCCATTTTTCTCTACGCATAATCAGGTGTAAAATAGAAACTCAGCAGTGCCAAGTGCCCCTTGCCCAATGCCTAACATTGTCTCTATCCGTATTTGAGGCTTGCCTCTTTCTCCGTTGTATAGTGCAGGATCTTTTTGTGCAGATCCTCTGGCCGGAAAGGCTTGGTGATGAAATCCGTGAAGCCCTTGCTCTTTAAGTCCTCGGCCATGTTTTCATAGACCGCGGCGGTGAAGGCGACGATCGGTATTTGGTTGTCTTTTTTGCGCACATCGGCGGCAACGGCCACGCCATCCATTTCGGGCATCTCGAGGTCAATGAGTAAGAGATCGTAGCTATTCTTTTTATACAGTTCGATGGCTTCTATGCCGTTCACGGCTTCGTCTACTGACATCTTCCATTTATGGAGGAATTTTTTGGCCACCAGCATATTTACCGGATTATCTTCTGCAAGCAAAATGCGAATGCCATCGAGCCCCGTGAGTTGCTTCAACTTGGCTTCGTTAACGTAAGCTTTGGTGCCATTGAATCTGAACTTCAGGGTGAAGTAGAATGTGCTGCCTTTGCCAGGTTCACTTTCCACTTCCAGTTCACCACCCATTTTTTCAACGATGTATTTGCTGATCGCCAGTCCAAGACCTGTGCCGCCATATTTGCGGGTAGTTTCGGTATCTGCTTGTGTGAAACTTTCGAAGATCTGTTTTTGCTTGTTCGCAGGTATGCCGATGCCAGTGTCAGAAACAGAGAAGGTGATGGCTACAATATCACTATTACGGTTCCTGATTTTTACGCGCAGGTTTACGGCACCCGTGGGTGTGAATTTGTGTGCGTTTGACAAGAGGTTATTCAGGATCTGCTGCAGCCTGGTTTCATCACTGATGATCTCCAGATCATGACTTTCATCCATTTCAATATTGATCTGGATATTATTTTTTGCAGATTTTACAAAAGGTGCTGCAACTTTATGAATGAATTCTTTCAGGTTGAAAGGTTGCTCTTCCAGATCCATCTTTCCGGCCTCCAATTTGGACAGATCAAGAATATCGTTGACAAGCTGGAGCATGTGTTCGGAAGAGTTCTTCAGCACATCAAGACTTTCTCTTTGTGAATCGAGATAGTCTTCCTGCATGAGAATATTGGTGGTGCCGATGATGCCGTTCAAAGGTGTCCGGAGTTCATGGCTCATATTGCTCAGGAATCGCGTTTTGACTTTCGCTGCTTTCTCGGCCCTTTCTTTCGCCTGCAGGATCTCAAATTCTGCGATGCGGATCTCGGTGATGTCCAGGATACTGATCTTGCAGAAATCCGTGTATTGGTGGTTGAAAGGAACAATGTTTACGTAAGCGTAGAATACTTCTTCATCGATATTAGCGAAATCCATATTGCCATACCAGGGCGAGGCCTTGGTCACTTCATTGGAGTTCAGGTTTTGGATAGACTCCAGCATTTGGCTGCCGAGGATCATCTGCACGGGTTTGCGGATAAGCTGGGATTTGTTATCGTATCCAAATTGAGTCACCGCCCTTGAGTTACAGTCGGTGATCATCAGATCATGCATATTCACAATGAAGACGGCATCAAGGGAGGTATCATAAATGGTATTGGCCAGGTTCTTTTCTTCGAGGATCTTCTCCTCGTGTTTTTCTATGGTCCGGAGGATCAGGTAAGAGAACAATGTGGTCAACAAAAGCGAAAGGGACAGGTTGGTGCTGAACAGACTTGTATAGAGCGTTTGCGGGATATGCTGCAGGTCTTTGTTCTGGTATGGGGCAATGATGAAGATAAAGGCCGTGGTCATCAGTGTGAGCACTCCTGAAAGGATGAGTTCGTTGATATTGTTCTTGACGTCAATGATGAAGATGAGGGCCAGGATCAACGGGAAGAACAAAAGGTATTGACCAGATCGAAAGCCTTCAACATAGCTTAGGCCAAACAGGTAAAGGTTAATGGTTACGATGCCGAGGATCTTGGACCCCAGATATTTACCGTCTTTGTTCAGGTAATACGCCGCAATCAGCGAAATAGTGCCGGCAAGATTCACGGAGGCGCTGAACAACAACTCGTTAGCTACACTGAGCAAGAGGTTGATGATGCTTACTACGAGTCCAAAGGAGAGGAAAAGGTTGAGCCTTACAATATGCTTCTCAGACTCCAGGGAAGTGTTTTCGTTAACACCGCTCCTTAAAATAACTGTAGGAAGGGATACTATTTTATCTGTGATATTCGTTCTCATATTCAAGCCCGTTGCGGGATGTATAGTGTAAACGGCAACCTTAGTCTAAAATTGTAAGCCATGAGCCACAATAATTTGCGATACATTTTTTCGGGCAGATTTGATACAGACTACCTTCAGGAATTGTATGATAATGACCTGGATACCATCATTGAAATATTTGAATCATCCATTACGGCGATCACAGCTGAGGTAGGCCATGCGGTACATCATTATTATAATGGCGATCTTGATTCTCTTCGCAGGGTATTTCACAAGATCAAGCCATTGTTCGGGTATGTGGGCTTGCCTTCTTTGCAGGAATATGTACACGATGTTGAGAACAAATGTTCACATGTAAATAGTGTTGAACAGATCACGCCGGATTACGAAAGAATAATTGGTATAGTTTCTGATACAGTGAATGTGTTGACACAAGAGCTGGCGAGAATGAAAATGTACTCAAACCTGAAAGTCTCATGAAGTTCACTAGCCTGATCGTAGAAGACCTTAAGCCTGCAGCGGACCATCTGTCTAAGCTATGCGAACGCAGTGGCATGATAGAACTGAAAGGGCATTACCTGAATGCAGAAGACGCACTGGACTATCTTTCGGAGAACCTGGTTGACTTGATTTTCCTTGATGTGGAGATGCCGGGTAAGTCAGGATTTGAAATGCTTGACCAACTGGCGTATCAACCCCAGGTGATCTTGACCACTTCAAAAACAGAGTATGCATATGATGCTTTTGAATACAAGGTTTGTGATTTCCTGAAGAAGCCATTTACCTATCAGCGTTTTGTGGAGGCATTGCAGAAGGTTGAGGTCAGGAAGAAGCAGTCTGAAGGTGAGGAGAATGACCAGATCTTTATCAAAGTGAACGGGAAGCTGGTTCGGTTGAAATATGATGAGATCCTTTTCATGGAGAGCATGGGAGACTATGTGAAGTTTGTTACTGCTGACAGGAAATTTATCACGCACAATACGATGAAGAACCTGGAAGTAAAATTCACTGGCCAGAGTTTCCTCAAGGTGCATCGTTCATATATTGTTAACCTGGCTGCTATTGATGACATACAGGAGAATACCTTGTATATCAAGGGCAACCAGATCCCTGTCAGTAAGGCCAACCGGTCTTCGGTGATGGAGCGTATCAATGTGTTATAATTTGCTGCGGAAAGTTCCGCGCAACTCGTCGTCAATTCTTAATCATTCATCGAAATCATTTGCACTACAAGAATCCAATGATCATCTTTGTATGGTTGTAACGATGAATGTTTAACGCTTTCCCTGATGGGAAATATGTGCCCGATTTTTGATCGTACCCTGAAACTGAAACTGTGATGAAGTAACCCTACGAAAACAACGCTCTGAGCAGTTTCAACACATTCAAAAAAGCCCCGTAAGGGGCTTTTTTAGTTCAATGTGGTAGTGTGGCGATGTGGTAATGTGGCAATTCATTACATTAGTGGTCCAACTACTCTGTTTATGCGTCAATTATTTATGGCAATTCTGATGCTGGTCATGGTATGGCCGGCTGTAGCACAAAAGAAAAAACAGGCTGCTGCGCAGCCGAATCCCGTTGACCTCAGCATGCCGGACTCGGCAACACTCAAGAAGGTGAAATACCGGCTGGTAGGTCCTTTCCGTGGGGGCAGGAGCGGTGCCGCTGCTGGCAGTTACAAAAACAAGAATACCTTTTATTTTGGAGCAACTGGTGGCGGTGTCTGGAAAACCACCGATGCGGGCAGCAACTGGACCAATATTTCAGATAAGTACTTCGGGTCAACCATCGGTTCCGTAGCCGTGGCGCCATCGGATGAATCCATTATTTATGTTGGTGAAGGAGAAAATACCATGCGGGGGAATGTGAGTGAAGGACTTGGAGGCATGTGGCGTTCCGAAGACGGTGGCAAAACATGGAGAAACCTGGGCCTTAAGGAAGGCCGGCATATCATTCGCATCATCATCCATCCCAGAAATCCTGATGTGGTTTGGGTTGCGGTGGTGGGCCACCTGTTTGGACCCAACCCGGAAAGGGGGGTGTTTAAGACAACGGATGGTGGAAAGACCTGGAGAAAGGTTCTGTACGTAAATGAGCAAACAGGCGCTTCAGACCTGGTGATGGAACCCGGAAATCCCAGTGTTTTTTATGCAGGTACCTGGAGAGTGATTCGTACACCGTATAGCCTGGAGAGTGGTGGTGAGGGTAGCGGACTGTGGAAGTCCACTGACGGTGGTGAGACATGGAAGAACATTTCCGCAAGCAAGGGTATGCCCAAGGGCGTCTGGGGCATCGTAGGGGTTGCTGTGGCGCCATCAAACACCGACAAGGTGTATGCGATCATGGAGAACGCCAACGGCGGTTTATATACCAGCAGTGATGGTGGTGAATCATGGAGCCTGACCAACAGCGACAATAATATCCGACAGCGTGCCTGGTATTATACCAAAGTGTTTGTGGATCCAAAGAATGAAAACCTCGTGTATTGCCCTAACGTGAACTTCATGGTGAGCAGGGATGGTGGACGAAACTTTACAAGCTTAAGGACCCCACATGGAGATCACCATGATCTCTGGATCGATCCGGAAGATGGCAGGCGGATGGTGGTTGCAGATGATGGCGGTGCACAGGTGAGTTTTGACGCAGGCATGAATTGGAGCACTTATGAAAACCAGCCCACGGCTCAGTTCTATAGGGTGAGTACCGATAATTCTTTCCCTTACCGTATCCTGGGTGCACAACAGGATAACTCTACGGTTAGGATCAAATCAACTTCATACGGTAATGCCATCACCACAGACGACTGGAACGTTACTGCTGGAAGTGAGAGCGGATATGTGGTTGCAGATCCCTTGAATCCAGATATCGTTTATGGTGGTAACTATGGTGGATATTTATCGAGACTTGATCACCGCACTGGAGAGAACCGCGCGATTTCAGTATGGCCGGATAACCCGATGGGTGCAGGTGCTGATGTGCAGAAGTTCAGGTTCCAGTGGAACTTCCCGATCTTCTTCTCGCCACATAATCCTAAGCGATTGTATACAGCAGGCAATGCCCTATTTGTGACGGAGAACGAAGGTGCTAGCTGGGAGCAGATCTCGCCCGATCTTACGACGAATGATAAGGCCAAGCAGGTTTCTTCCGGAGGGCCTATTACAAAAGATAACACATCGGTAGAATACTACTGTACCATATTCGCTGCAGCAGAAAGTGTTTTGGAGAAAGATCTGTTGTGGACAGGCAGTGATGATGGACTGGTGAATGTGAGCAGGGATGGAGGAAAGAACTGGGATAATGTTACGCCGAAAGACGCACCGAAGTGGGTGATGTGGAACTGTATTGAGACCGATCCTTTCACAAAAGGTAAAGCGTATATCATTGGTACAAGATATAAGCTCGATGACTTTACGCCTTATATCTATAAGACGGAAGATTATGGTAAAACCTGGAAGCTGATCACAGCAGGCATTGATAAACTGCATTTCACCAGAGCCATGCGCGCGGATAGAAAACGCCCCGGACTGCTTTATGCAGGTACCGAGTATGGGATGTACATCAGTTACAATGATGGTGCGAGCTGGAAGCCTTTCCAACTCAACCTCCCCGTGGTTCCTATTACGGATATGACGATTAAAAACAATGACCTGATTCTGGCTACACAGGGCCGTGCGTTCTGGGCCCTTGATGATTTATCAGTGTTGCAACAATGGAAACCTGAGATTGCCGGAAAATCCCTGCATGTATATGATGTGAATCCTGCTTATCGTATGATGGTAAGTCCGTTCGCAGCATTTATGCCCGCACAGAAGAATGCCGGAAGTAATCCTGCCAAAGGTGTGGTGGTTCAGTACTACGCACCCAATGCAACAGATAGCACAAAGGGATCTGTAACCATCATGGACAAGGATAAGAAAACGATCAAAACCTATTCCACATCGTCCAAAGAAAATAAACTTGATCTGAATAAAGGACTGAACCAGTTTGCCTGGGATCTCCGGTATCCGGAAGCGGAAAAAGCTGACGGGATGATCTTGTGGAACGGTGTGCCATCGCCCATTACAGCGCCTCCCGGCAACTATTATGCCCGTGTCAAAGTTGGAAATGATTCTGCAGAAGTTCCTTTTACCGTTCTTGCAGATCCCAATTACAAGATCTCACAGGCAGATTACGATGCGCAGTTTGCATTCCTGCAGCAGGTGCAGAACAAATACAATGAGGTTCAACGTGGTGTGAAAGATATCCGCACGGTGCGTTCACAGATCAATGATTTTACAGCGAGGCAGGGTAAGGATATACCGAAGGATGTGAAGCAACAGGCAGACACTATTTTATCTCAGTTAACGGCTATTGAGGAGAAATTTCACCAGACCAAGGCCAAAAGTGGCCAGGATGTGCTGAACTATCCTATTCGCCTGAACGACAAGCTGAGTGGCCTCTACGATGCGGCCAACAGCGGTAATATGGCACCCAGCAAGCAGGTAAAAGATGTGTATGCAGACCTTGCTGCGCAGGCGGATGCAGAACTCGCGAAGCTTAAGCGATTGATGGACAACGATGTAAAACAACTCAATCAGTTGATCCGGGAAAAATCATTGCCCGTGATCGGTGTAAAAAGAGAGAACTGATAAATCAAAGTTTGGCACAATTTTAAAGGCTGAATGGATGTCATTCAGCCTTTTTTCATTTAATCCATGTTTTATGAAAAAAACAATTGCCGTTGATTTCGTTTTCTATGTAGCGATGATCTTGTTGTTTTACGTCTTCTTTATGTATGTGTCTTGAGACGGGTTATTTGTTATGGGGTTATTTGTTATTGTGTTAAGAATAACCACTAATTATTAACCAATAACTTGCCTCACTTTAGTGTTTCCGCCACCGTCAAGTGTCAGGCTCACGGGTTTGTTGGATTTCCAATTGCCTCTCGTGAAGTCAGGGATATCGATGGATTTGGATCGAGACGATACAGACTGTTCACTGAGAAGTCCTACTGCGGTCCATGATGCTGCATCATAAACATCCTGATCCAGAGGAAGGCCGTTTCTCAGGCAATCAATCAGACGCCAGTCCATGATGAAATCCATGCCACCATGACCGCCCACTTCTTTGGCGATGGTGCCGATGTGCTTGATGATGGGAGGCGAATAGGTATCGTACAATTTCTTCAAGTCATCGGGTTTTATGGTATCATGTCCAAAGGCGATGCGTTCCGGGCCGGGCCATTTTGAAGCAAAGCCTTTGGTGCCACTCAGCAGATGAATACGTGAATAGGGTCGGGGTGTAGACACATCGTGCTGGATCATCAATGTTTTTCCTTTTACCGTTTTCACCGTTGTAGTATTCATGTTTCCCCGATAGGGTTTGCCAACATAGTCTTTGAAGAAAGGATCTGTTTTAGCATATTCCGCAGCCATGGCTCCGAGGGAGAAATCATTGGAGCTAACACTGACGAGATAGTCCATCCTGTCTCCACGATTCACATCAAGGCATTGTGCGATGGGGCCGAGGCCATGGGTAGGATAAAGGCTGCCATTTCGTTTGGCATTCTCTTTCAGCCTCCACATATCGGCATAGGCATTTTTGTTGAACAGCCAGTCTTTGGATAGGTCATGGATATATGCGCCCTCGGCATGTACCAGTTCACCGAACATCCCATTGCGGGCCATGTTGAGGGTAAGCATTTCAAAGAAGTCATAGCAGCAGTTTTCCAGCATCATGCAATGCTTCTTTGTTTTCTCCGAGGTCTCCACCAGGGCCCAGGTTTCTTCCATAGTAACGGCAGCAGGCACTTCCACAGCGGCATGTTTGCCATTGTTCATTGCGCGGAGGGCGATGGGCGTATGCAGGTACCATGGGGTGGGCGTATATACGAGATCGATATCATTGGCATCACAAACCGCTTTCCATCCATCTTCGCCGCTATAGGATTTGGCCCGTGGGCGTTTCATTTTCTCGAGGGTTTTCTGTGCCGCTTCCACACGGTCAGGAAATTTATCACAGAGGGCCACAATTTCCACACCATCGATATAACTGAGACGCTCAACCGCACCTGAGCCCCGCTGGCCCAGGCCAATAACAGCGATCCTGACTACATCTATTTTTGGTGCCGCATATCCACACATGTTGAACGCAGCTGCTTTAGTCTTTTGTATGTTGATTTGTTTCTCTTCTGACCTCAGTTCCACTCCCGTTGCCAGTGCACCTGCACCGAGTGTGATGTTGCGGATAAATTTCCTGCGGTTGTTGTTCATGTTGAATTGTTTGGTGCAGGCAAGATAAGTATTTATTATATTCGGCTTCTGCTGTACTATCTCGCAAAAATGATCATGGGGCCCGCGCTGGCCTGCTACTTCAGGAAAAGTTGGTACCTGGGTAAAGACCGTTTACCTGCCTCCGGGCCGGTGGTGGTGATCTCCAATCATGCGGCTTCTTTTCTGGATGCGATGTTGATGGGTGTGATGCTGAACAGGCCGATCCATTTTTTTGCCCGAGGCGATATCTTCAAAAATAAATGGGCAAGGAATATTTTTCGTCGCCTCCATATGGTCCCCTTGTTTAGTGCGGACCTTGCCAAAGACCAACTGCATCGCAATGCAGACAGCTTCAGCAAAGGCGAGGAGGTACTCAAGGAGAACGGACTGCTGTTGATCTTTCCCGAAGGGCTCAGCAGGATGGAGCGCAACATTTTACCTTTTCGTAAAGGCACATCGCGGATCATTTTGCAAACCCTGGCCAGCGCGCCAGAAATCATGGTTCATGTGGTCCCCATCGGAATACATTATCGGAAGCATGAAGTTTTGTCTGATGTACAACTCACTACGGGAAAAGTAATTCCGGTAGGCGAGAGATATCGCGAGATGTATGCTGTGCAAGCTTCCCGCACCGTGAATGAGCTGACCCGTGAACTTGAAGTGGCGATGCGGGACGTGGTGTTGTATGTAGAACAGGATCATCGGTCCTCCATAGTGGAGAAACAATTGGAGCTGTTTGATAACAATTGTGCGGGTCGTTTCAGTTACGAGGACTTTCATGCACAAAAGGCGCTATGCGAAAGGGTGAGCAGTTTGGATGATGCAGCTGCATCAAAACTGGCCACTGATCAACAAGCTTATTTTTCACTGTTGAGTCAGTATAAGTTGAATGATGAAGTGATGGCGCAAAAGATAAGCCCCGCTTTAACTGTAGCATTGTTACTGATCGGTTTGCCTTTGTTCATCATCGGACTCATTAATCTTCCTCCATATCTTTTTGGTAAACATATGGCGGATACCAAGGTGAGCCGGCAGGATTTTTATACCAGTGTGATCTCCGCTGTGTCTGCTTTCAGTTATGTGATATGGCTTGCGCTTTGGTGGACAATGGCATTGTTGAGTGGGAACGTGCTGTTGATCGGACTAGTAGTGCTGATGCCGATGTTGGGTTGGTTGGCCCTTGGCTGGTGGCAAAGATTTAAACAATGGAAGATCCACAGAAACTGGAATAAAACTCCGCAGGAAATAAAAGCAAGACTATTAGAGATGCGTGACGCTTTACTAGCTAATAGCTATTAGCTAATAGCTATTTCAGAAGGTCAGGTCGCCGTTGCTCCGTGCGCTCCACCGCCTGATCATGCCGCCAGTCCTCGATTTTTTTCGGATTTCCGCTGAGCAGGATATCTGGCACTTTCATGCCTCTCCAATCTGACGGTCTCGTATACACGGGAGGCGCAAGGAGATTATCCTGGAAAGAATCAAAAAGGGCCGAGGTTTCATCGTTCAATACACCTGGTATGATCCGTCCGATGGCATCGATGAGAACCGCTGCAGCGAGCTCGCCACCACTCAGTACATAATCGCCAATAGAGATTTCCCGTGTGACATATTTCTGTCGGATGCGCTCATCGATCCCCTTATAGTGGCCGCAGATCATCAATATATTTTCTTTCAACGAAAGCTGATTGGCCATGGACTGGTTGAGTGTTTTGCCATCGGGTGTGAGATAGATGATCTCGTCAAATGGTTTGTCTTTACTGAGGTCTTCTATCGCATTGGCAAGTGGTTCCGGCATCATCACCATGCCTGCGCCGCCACCGAATTGGTAGTCGTCTATCTGTCCGTATTCATTCACGGCCCATTTGCGAAGGTGGTGCACCTGCACGGTCAGCATTCCTTTTTCTTGCGCGCGTTTCATGATGGAATGTTGCAAAGGACTTTCCAGCAACTCAGGAAGAACAGACAGAACATGGATATGCATGAAGCTTTGGTTAGTCGTTAACGAAATCGTCCAGGTCCCTGCGTTGCTTTTTGGTGGGCCTGCCTATTTTGCTTTGTCGTTTTCCGGTGAAGAAAGCGGCAGCCTGATATTCCAATCTTTGTTTTTCTTCTTCGGGCGTAAGGTCAACGTAGTATTTAATGGCTTCCAGGTATTGCACGCGATGGTCAAGTAAGGCCGCCACACGGATCACCCATTTTCTGTTTTCTGTCTTCACCTCATATTCATCCCCCACCATCACATTACGGGCTGCTTTTACCGCGCTACCCTGAAGTTTAACCTTTCCTTTGTCGCAGGCATCGGCGGCCTGTGACCGCGTTTTGAAGAGGCGGATCGCCCAGAGGTATTTATCAATGCGCAGTTTCTCTGCCATTCCCAAAATTAGCTAATAGCTAGTAGCTAATAGCTATTTTTTAGTGGATGATATATCTCTCAAAAAATTCATAGGTCCGGAGCATCTGGTCCATCCGCTGGCGGTTATTACCACTGCGGGTGATCTCATGCGTGGCGCCGGGATGACGTACATATTCCACGGGCCTGCCCAGCACTTTCAAGCTCTTATAAAATTGTTCACTGGAGATGACACCGGTGCGCAGGTCATTCTCCCCATGGAACATGATCAGCGGTGTTCTGACATTTTGAACATAGTTGATCGGTGATTCCCTTTCGATGATATCATATGTGGTTTTTTCCCAGGGATAACCACCGAAATAGCTTGGGACCAATCGCCATGCATTACCTTCCCCGAAGAAGGTACGAAGATCATATACCCCTCTTTGTGCGCAGGCCGCTTTGAAACGCTGGTCGTTCCCCAACAGCCATGCCACCAGGTAGCCCGCATAGGAACCGCCTGTTACGCAGAGCTTCGAGGTATCTGCCCAGCCTTCCGCAACAGTCTTATCCAATGCTGTAAGTACATCTGATGCGGGTCCGCGCGACCAATCATTGACATTTGCGCGCAGGAAGGCTTCGGTATATCCACCACTTCCTCTGGGATTGGAATAGACTACGCCGTAGCCTTTGGCGCAGAAGTATTGGAACTCATGCCACATGGAACTTTCGCCGGGTCCCCACATGGCAGAAGGACCACCATGGATCTCCAGCAGGAGGGGATATTTTTTGCCGGGGGTATAGTTCGCGGGCTTCATCACCCAATACTCCACTTCCTGACCTGCGTTGTTGGTGAACACATGTTTTTCCGGTATCACCAGTTTTTTTGATTTCAACCAGTTGCTGTTCAGCTCGGTGATCACCTTCACATTTTTCATGGCCGCATCGCCTACATACACTTCATAAAGACTTTCTACCGATATCTTAACGTATGCCATTTTATCTTCCTTGATATCAAAACTGCTGATGCCTTCATTTAGGCTACCCATTACCGTTACCTGCTTTGTGAGAGGATCGATGCGTTGAATAACGGTTCCGCCATTGGATGGAGTTGACACATAGAGGTACTTATCGCCCTTGCCCCAGACCATATCAGATTTGTTTCGGTCAATATTGATTTCGACGGGAGGTTGTTTGCCGTCCATAGACATAATGACAAGACTGGGCGTAGTATTGAACTGCGCACGGCCCTTCAGATAGGCCAGGAATTTTTTATTGTTAGACAAGGCGCCGTTGAAATGCCTTGCGTCTTTTGCACCGGTTAACTTGGTCAGGTTTGAGCCATTGGTGTTCACGGTATAGAGGGCCTGCTCCTGTGATTTGTCCGGGGTATTGAAAGAATCCAGGTTGGCTTGTACCATCATCAGTGTTGGCGAGATGAACTGCGGATTGCTGAATGAGAAAAATCCTTTGGTTACCGGCAAGGCTTTGCTCTCTGGCGTGATGTCTGTGATATACACATGCGAGATGCTCCACTCTCCACTGGTGCTGGCCTCGCCCTGAAACTGCAGGCGGTTGATCACTTTGGCTTTTTTATCGGCCTCATTCTTTGCCAGCCATGCCCTGATCTGGTTGATATCGCCATCAGGATCAGCTTTGGCACCGTTTGCCTGTAAGGCATCGTTGCCGCGTCCTGGTTTTTCCAGTGGAAAGGGAGTACCCGACTTACCCGGATTCAGGGTGCTGTCGTTTGCATATTCTTTGGCATTGAAAGAAGTGGTAAACGCAATTTGTTTGCCATCAGGACTCCACACGGGGTTAGAGGCACCGGATTTAATCTTCGTCAGTTGTATGGCCTCTCCGCCATCAAATCCAAGCAGGAAGATCTGCGGTTTTTCATTCACGATCCGCACAAATGCCAGGGTCTTTCCATCGGGACTCCAGGCGGGTTGCGCAGAGGATTCTTTGGCCCAGGTGATCTGCCTTGCGGAACCTGGTACATCCGTTTGTGCGATCCATATTTGTGAAAAGTATTGATCCTCTTCACCCGTGCGGTCGTCTTTTTGGATATTGGTCACCACAAAGGCAAGTTTCTTCCCATCATCGGTCAGCGTGATACTGCTGGCCTGCTTAACCTTCAAGAGATCGCTTAGCTTGATCAGTTCGGTACCATTCTGGGCCTTAGCGATGAATGGAAGGCCCGCGAGGATGAGTAGAAGGAGGCGCAGTTGACGCATGGGAATCCGTTTTGTGTTAGACGCCGAATATAAAGTTTTCTTTACTTTGGGTCAAATCAACAGTAACATGGGACAACGGGTATGGTTAGTTGTTTTTATACTCTCAATGGGCTTGAACGCGTCAGCCCAGCGTGGGAGTGATATTCATTGGACCAGTGATGGAAAAGGGTTTACGTTCCTTAAGAATGGAGGGATCGTTCGTATGCAGGTGGGGAGTAACAGTGAGGAAACCCTGGTGGGGAGGGAGCAATTGAAAGTGAATGGGAAGGCGCTCGATGTTGAATCTTATCAATTCAGTGACGATGGCACCCAGGTGATGCTGTTCACCAATTCTGCCAAAGTGTGGCGATACAACACACGTGGTGATTACTGGGTGTATTCTTTATCGGGTAAAACACTTCGACAACTCGGGAAAGGCAGGCCATCGCAAAGCCTGATGTTTGCCAAGTTTTCTCCGGATGGCAAGAAGGCGGCATATGTAAGTATGAAGAATATCTATGTGGAGGATCTGGCAACAGGCGCAGTGAAAGCATTAACCAATGATGGCAAGGATAAGATGATCAATGGGACCTTCGACTGGGTATATGAGGAAGAGTTTTTTTGCAGGGATGGTTTCCGATGGAGCCCAGACAGCAGGCGTATTGCCTATTGGCAGGTAAATGCCACGGGAACGAGGGATTACTATATGATCAACAATACCGATTCCATTTACCCCATCATCATTCCGGTTGAATATCCTAAAGTCGGGCAACCCATTTCAAAGGTCAGGATCGGCGTGGTAGACATTACTACTGCAAAAACAAACTGGATGAATATTCCTGGTGAGGCTGATAAAAACTATCTCGTGCGGATGGAGTGGATGAAGAATGGAACAGGTGTGATCGCGCAGCAGTTGGATCGCAAGCAACAGGTGTCTACATTATATACCTGCGAAGCCACTACGGGTGCGGCGCGCAATATCTACCAGGAGAAAGATGCAGCATGGGTTGATATCCTTGCCGCATGGGATCAGGATTATGCCGATGGAGGGTGGGACTGGCTCAACAACGGGAACGAATTTATCTGGAGCACGGAGAAAGACGGATGGAGGCATTTGTATAAAGTGGGCATAGATGGGAAAGAGCAACTTATCACGACTGGAAATTTTGACGTGATGGATATTGTGAATGTGGATGAGCGGAACAGCAAGGTTTATTTTCTCGCTTCCCCGCAAGATGCCACATCCCTTTACCTGTACAGTGCAACGCTGGACGGGAAAAAGGTAGAGCGGATCAGTCCGGCCAATCAGTATGGTTCTCACAAGTACAAGGTTTCACCTGGTGGTTTGTTTGCCTATCATAGTTTCTCGAATTATTACACGCCTCCGGTGAATGAATTCATTTCCTTGCCGGATCATAAGGGCATAGGAGGTAACAATCGTGTGGACGATGCATTGAAACGAGTAGACAGCACACAGTCTGACATAAAATTCTTCACCGTAAAAACGGCTGATGGTGTGGAGATGGATGGCTGGATGCGAAAGCCTAAACAAATGGACCCGGGAAAGAAGTATCCCATCGTATTTTACGTGTATACGGAACCGTGGGGGCAGACTGTAAAGAACAGTTTCGGCGCGGCGGACAATTTTTTATACAATGGGGATATGATGGCCGATGGATATATCTATGTGAGTATTGATAACCGTGGTACGCCGGTTCCAAAGGGTAGGGACTGGCGCAAGTCGGTTTATCGGAAAATTGGATTGGTGAATATCCGTGACCAGGCGATGGCGGCAAAGGAATTGCTTAAGCTTCCCTACGTTGATACTTCTCGTGTTGCCGTCTGGGGCTGGAGCGGTGGCGGATCAGCAACCCTCAACCTGATGTTTCAGTACCCGGAGATCTACAAGACCGGTATTTCCATCGCAGCGGTGGGGAATCAACTTACCTACGATAATATTTATCAGGAGCGATATATGGGTCCGCCTGCGGAAACACTGGAAGACTATGTCAAAGGTTCACCGATCACCTATGCAAAAAATCTGAAAGGTAATCTGCTCTATATCCATGGTACGGCAGATGACAATGTGCATTACCAGAATGCAGAGTTGTTGCTGAATGAGCTGATCAAATACAACAAAATTTTTCAGTTTATGGCTTATCCCAACAGGACGCATAGTATCAGCGAAGGGGAAGGCACCTCAGTTCATTTGCAGACATTGTATACGAATTATCTTAAGACGTACTGTCCTCCCGGAGGACGATAGATTGGAATACTGGAATACAGGAATACAGTAATACGAACATTCAGGAGTGGTATCCCGGTTTCCAGAATACCAACTCCTGAATGACTGAATGTCTGTATTGCAGTATTCCAGTATTCCAATCTAGCGTTTCTGCATTTCCGCAAAATGCTTATGAAAATACGGGATGGTCTCAATGCCTTTATAGAAATTGAAGAGGTCGTATTTCTCATTAGGAGAATGCAGGTTATCGCTATCCAATCCAAATCCCATGAATACGATCTTCACGCCCAGTTCTTTTTCAAACAAAGCACAGATGGGAATGGAGCCACCGCCACGTACGGGAATGGGTTCTTTTCCAAAAGTGTCTTTGATGGCTGCTGATGCAGCTTTGTATGCATTGGAATCGATGGGCGTCATGTAGGGCTCACCACCGTGATGTTCCATAACTTTCACGGTAACACCTGCAGGTGCAATCCTGGTAAAATGCTCCATCAATAATTTTGTGATCTTGCCAGATTGCTGGTTCGGAACCAGTCTTGCAGAGATCTTCGCTGTTGCTTTTGACGGCAGCACGGTTTTAGATCCTTCACTGGTGTAACCGCCCCAGATCCCATTCAGTTCAAGTGTGGGCCGTATGCCCGTTCTTTCATTGGTGGTAAATCCTTTCTCGCCCCACAAGGCATTCACGCCAAGGTCTGCTTTGTATGCCGATTCATCAAATGGAGCAGCGGCCAGTTTTTTACGTTCTTCAGGAGTGGCTTCCACTACATCGTCATAAAATCCGGGTATGGTGATGTGGTTGTTTTCGTCATGGCAGGAGGCGATCATCTTAGCCAGGATGGTGATGGGGTTAGCTACGGCTCCTCCATATACACCGCTGTGCAGATCGCGATCCGGACCTGTTACTTCCACTTCAATATAGCTGAGTCCGCGAACGCCAGTGTCTATGGAGGGATTCTCCATACTCAGCATGGAAGTATCGCTGATGAGAATCACATCGGTCTTGAGTTGCTCCCTGTTTGCGGAGAGAAACTTTCCGAGGTTGGGTGATCCCACTTCTTCTTCGCCTTCAATGCAAAACTTGATATTGGTCATCAAGGTCTTGCTTTTCACCATGATCTCAAGGGCCTTTACATGCATATAAAACTGTCCCTTGTCGTCACAAGATCCCCTTGCATATATCTTCCCGTCTTTGATCACCGGATCAAACGGACCGCTTTTCCAGAGGTCAAGCGGATCGGGCGGCTGCACATCATAGTGACCATAAACGAGTACGGTGGGGAGGTTGGGATCGATGATCTTCTCGCCGTATACGATGGGGTGACCTTCTGTGGGAATGATCTCGGCCATGTCTGCACCGGCATCAAGCAGGCTTTGCTTAACGGCTTCGGCGCATTTGACCATATCAGCTTTGTGTTCACTTCTCGCGCTCACGGAAGGGATCCTGAGCAGGGAAAGAAGTTCATCGAGAAACCTTTCTTTATTCTTTTCCTGGTAATCTTTCCAGACTTGCATAGTTAGATTATTGTGGCTGTAAAGATATTGAAAATTAGGGGGAGTGTTCAGGGGGAGTGTTTAGTGAGGGTTCAGGCTAAACCCTTCCCCTAAACACTACCCCTATAATAGGCTCAGCCTTTGTTAGAACCTTCCACACATAGGGTAGTCGGACTAACAAAGGCTGATGATGACTTGCAATCGAATGCAAATATAAGTGGCGATTTGTTAGCACGTTTGTTAAAGCGGGAAAAAATTGACAACCGGTTTTTACAATGCAGGTGGGGGCAACTGCCGGGACGCGCCGGTGATCTTTTTGATCAGCAGGGGCAGGCCAAGTAAAACAACATATAACAAGGATAATGCAAGCAAGGAAAATTTTGCCGCTGCAAAAAAAGCCGTCAGCACTGCGGAGACTTGATTGAAGTAGCCATATGTTGCCACCATCATCAACAGGTTTTCCAGTACATCAAACAGCCCAGCAATCAGGGAAAAGAATGCCAGCAGCACGCCGAGGGAAGCCGCCTTACCATGATGCCTTACTGATATACTTCCACACAAGGTGTAAAACAATAAGGCATAGAAGGGGATAAAAAGAAAGTCTATCAGAATATTCATTCTTACAGAACCCATTGAAGACGAGTGTTTCCAGGCATCCAGCATCTGCGATGTTTCCTGTGCCGTGCCGGCGAGTTCAAACGAGACGATGCCTGCCGGAGATGAGGGTGTTTGTAGCTGTTTGCCCTGAAACCGAAGGACCAGAAAGAAAAATAGTGTTCCGGTCAGCAAGAAAAGAATGATCCTGATGTTTGTCATTTGACGGCCTGTTGGTAGTAGAGGGATACCTGTTCCCAATTCACCAGTTTCCACCATGCCTCTACATAATCTGCCCGTTTATTCTGGTATTTAAGGTAGTAAGCATGCTCCCATACATCGAGGCCCAGCACCGGAATGCCTTTGATCTCTGAAACATCCATTAATGGGTTATCCTGGTTGGGTGATGAGCCGATCTTCAGTTTCTTTTGTCCGTCTACATATAGCCATGCCCAACCACTTCCGAAGCGTGTTTTGGCTGCGTCTGAAAACTGGGTTTTAAACGCCTCGAAAGATCCGAAACTTGCAGTGACTGCCGCGAGCACAGCGCCCGTCGGTTGACCGCCACCGTTAGCCTTCATGCATTTCCAGAACATTTCGTGATTAAAATGTCCGCCGCCGTTGTTGCGCATCTTGGCCGAGTATTTGGAAACATTTGCAAGAATCTTTTCCACTGGCGTTGCAGGATCCACATTTTCTGCCTTTACCGCATCCTTGAGGTTGGTAGCATACGCCGCAGCATGTTTGGTATAGTGGATCTCCATGGTTCTGGCGTCTATGTTAGGTTCCAACGCCGCAAAATCATAAGGCAGCGGGGACTGATCAAGGCCGATGGCATAATGCATCTTTTGCGAATCCCTGGCCATCACAGCAGAGGTGGCGCCAACAGCAGTCACCAGCATACCGGCTTTGGTAACATCGGCAATAAACTTCCTTCTTTTCATATCCTTCGATTGTTGCCTAAATGTAACATTAAGCTTTTGAAGGACGCAGGTAGCTTTTCACTTTTCTGAAAAATCTGTAATAATATTCCTGGTTGAAGAGTTGGGAATCATGCATGGCCTTGTAGGTCAGAAAAATCCCGACGGGCACCAAAACAAAGGTAGACAGCCAAACGCCTTCAAACGGCGTCAGTCCTCCTTTCTTTGCCAGCTTTTCACCAAACATATTGAGGAGGTGGAAGATCAGGAAAAAGATCACGGCAATGACGAGCGGCATACCGAGTCCGCCCTTGCGGATGATGGAACCGAGCGGCGCACCGATCATGAATAGCACCAGGCAAGCCAGCGAGAGCGTGATTTTTTTGTGCCATTCCACCTGGTTGGCCCAAAGGACCTCGCGTCGTTTTTTCAGGTCCTCCATGATGATGTCCAGCCCGGATTTCATGAGACTCGACTTTTCATTAAGCCTTGAGTAGGTAGTGGTGAGGGCACTGTCTGGCAGAAGATCGCGATAAGATTTAATATTGGCCGGCAGGCTGACTTTGCCGGCTGCCCATCCACTATCCAGATAGGTTCCGCTGCCCAGGTAATTCAATACTTCGCGGGATACGCGCTCGGGAATAGTGGTGCGGATATCTTTTTTGATGGAGTCAGAAGCTTTGCTCAACTGGAACACATTCAACATCATCCAGTTGTTTTTGAACAGGCTGTCCGGTGTTTTCATTACCTTGAAGCTGCTGAGGTCAAATACTTTTTTGTAAGAGCTGAATCCGATGCGCATGTAGTCTGTTTGCACTGAATTGTACGGTCCCCGCTCTACGTATCGCCAGCCATTTTCAAGGTAGAACTCGAGGAATTTTTTATCCGGGCTGATGCTCATCTTTCCTTTCTCCGCGGTGATGATATTGTCTTGCATCTTGTAATCATTTTCATAAATGATCACATCATAAATGCCGGTGCCATCCTTATCTTTTTTGCCCACCTTGATCGCGTAGTTGGGAAGTTTATCATAGAAGATTCCTTCTTTGATATCAAAGGCGGGCTTCGCCACGCGGATATCATAAAGCATGGTGTAGAACTTCAGGTTGGCACGAGGTACCATGTAGTTGGCAAGGAAAAAAGCGAACAGGCAAATGATAGCAGACACTACCATCAGTGGTCGCATGAAACGGAGCAGCGGGATTCCGGAAGACTTGATGGCTACCAGTTCATAGGTTTCGCCGAGATTACCGAAAGTCATGATGGAGGAGATCAATACAGCGAGTGGTAGGGCCAGGGGTACTGTATTGATGGTCACATATCCCGTGAGTTCAAGTACGGTCAGAAAATCCAGCCCTTTGCCCACCAGGTCATCAATGTACTTCCAAAAGAACTGCATGACGAGGACAAACAGCAGGACAAAGAACGTAGCCACAAATGGCCCGGTAAAAGCTTTAAGAATAAGTTTGTCTAGTTTCTTTAACACGATGGTTTGGTAACTTTACTTCATGCAAAACGCGAAATTAGGGCTTTCAGCAGAGGAACGAAGGCTTGTTCTTGATCCCGGTATTATTTTAACAAAGAACAGGATCATCGATAAAGTCTATCATCTGTTTGGGGCGATGGCGGAAGAACTGCGGGCCTTGCCTTGGCCTGAAGGAACTGAGCTGGCATCGCCAAAGATCGCCAGGGGCGAGAATTACCGCGGGTTGCCATTTGTAATGCTGGACTTCCCTCGGCTGTTCAGTAACCAGCATGTGATGGCGGTGCGCACCCATTTCTGGTGGGGGAATTATATCAGTGTGGTGCTGCATTTGAAGGGCAGTTATCAGGGTGAGTATGGAGGGCGAGTGGAGAGAGAGCTTGAAAAATTACAGGATGGTTACTGGATAGCTGACACAGCCGATGAATGGGAGCATGCAATGGTAGAGCCTTTCTGGAAGCCGATCAATAGCATGGATGCCGATGCATTCCGGGAATACATCGACAAACATCCATTTTTAAAAATTGGCAAAAAATTTCCTTTGGAGAAGGATGACTTAGGTGAGGATCTAATAGAATCTTACAAAATGCTGAATCTCCTACTAAACACTCCCCCTCAACACTTCCCCTAATTACCCAGCCGGTGAAACAGGTCGTTCACCTGAAAATCCCAAAGGCGTTTCTGGTCCGCAATGTCTTTCTTCTCGGCAAAGTCCCTGATCAGCAGGATGGTCTGGTTAGTGACTTCCGCCTTTTCAATCCTGAATTCAAAGTATTCATTCTTGGGGGCATGTAGCCAATGAAAACGAATGGATTTGTCAAGCTCAGATTCCAGCACCTGCGCGCGATCAGTACTTCCACTCCAGGAGAAACTAAACACCTGGTCCCGTTCGTCCACTTTATCGGCAAACCATTCTTGTAAACCTGCAGGAGTGGATAGAAATTCAAAGAGTATGGAGGGAGAGCATCTCACAGCATATTCTAGCGTATATAATTGCTTGCTCATCAGCGATTTCGAAATTTTTTAGTATATTCCATGGCCATTGCAATAATAGAAAAATAATGGTACCCTCAAAATATTTTTTGACCAGTGGGTGTCAGTGATTTTCACAGCGTTATGCGGTGGTTTCTACACTGGTAAGGGATTAAGGCCCTGAGTATAAGCTGGTTATAGAACAAATTTTTTGATACAAAGTTTAATTTCCGTAAATTGCTGTGAAGCAATATCGAGGCCGCACGGGCGTTTTGGAATAGTGGGTTCCGTTAGTAGCAAAAAACGGTAACATCCTTTAAATATTCCGCATATGAGTATGCGCCAGTTGAAGATCGCGAAGTCCATTACAAACCGTGAATCTCAGAGTTTAGAAAAATACCTCCAGGAGATCGGGAAAGTAGAACTGATCACGCCTGAAGAGGAGGTACAGCTTGCAATCCGTATCAAACAGGGAGACCTGAAGGCACTGGATCGGCTGACGAAAGCTAACCTCAGATTCGTGGTGTCTGTTGCAAAACAGTACCAGAACCAGGGTTTATCCCTGCCAGACCTTATCAATGAAGGTAACCTTGGACTCATTAAAGCGGCACAACGTTTTGATGAAACCCGTGGCTTCAAATTCATCTCCTACGCAGTATGGTGGATCCGTCAAAGTATTCTGCAGGCCCTCGCCGAGCAGTCCCGGATCGTACGCCTTCCCCTAAACAAGGTGGGGCTTACAAACCGTATCAATAAAGCGTTCCAGCAGTTGGAGCAGGAGTACGAGCGAGAGCCTTCTGCAGAGGAACTGGCTGAAGTGCTAGAGCTTGACACCGAAGAAGTGGCAGCAACCCTGAGCATGAGTTCACGCCATGTTAGCATGGATTCACCCATCGCTGATGGCGAAGACAGCACCCTGATTGACATCATGTTCAATCCCAATGCGGAGTTGGCTGATGAAAACATCATCAACAAAGAGTCCCTGAAAAAAGAGATCGAAAGGTCCCTCAATACGCTGACGGAGCGTCAGCAGGAAGTCATTCGTTACTTTTTTGGCATCGGGATAGATCATCCCATGAGCCTTGAAGATATTGGCGATCGGTTTTGTTTAACCCGTGAACGAGTAAGGCAGATCAAAGATAAGGCCATTACAAAGCTAAGGAACGCATCGCGCAGTAAGCTCCTGAAGAGCTATCTCGGAACTTAATAATTATTCAGTACAGGTTTCGTACTTTTGCCATCGCATTAAAGTGAACTTCGGTTCACTTTTTTTTTGATAAACAGCGAATTACCATGTTTGAGAATTTAAGTGAACGGTTAGACTCGGCCTTTAAGCAGCTCAAGGGCGAAGGCAGGATCAATGAGTTGAATGTGGCCAACACGGTGAAAGAGATCCGCCGTGCGCTGGTTGACGCTGACGTGAATTTCAAGATTGCCAAGGAATTCACCGACAGGGTGAAGGAGAAGGCGCTCGGGGAAAAAGTTTTGACGGCGATCAGCCCCGGTCAGCTGATGGTAAAGATCGTAAAAGACGAGTTGGCGGAATTGATGGGCGGCAGCGAAAGTCAGTTCAATGCTACCGGCAACCCTGCCGTGATCCTGATCGCCGGTCTGCAGGGTAGTGGTAAAACCACTTTCTCGGGTAAGCTGGCCAACTATCTTAAAGGGAAAGGTAAGAGTCCGCTGCTGGTGGCTGGCGACGTATATCGCCCGGCGGCCGTTGACCAATTGCAGGTACTGGGTGGACAGATCAATGTGGACGTGTATGCGGAACCGGAAAATAAAAACCCGGTAGCCATTGCCCAGGCAGCAATCAAAGAAGCTAAAGCCAAGAATAAAAATGTAGTCATTATCGATACCGCCGGCCGCTTAGCGGTTGACGAGGTCATGATGACCGAGGTAGCCAACATCAAAGCCGCTGTGAATCCAACGGAGATCCTCTTTGTGGTTGACTCCATGACGGGTCAGGATGCGGTGAATACTGCAAAGGCCTTCAATGATCGACTTGATTTCACGGGCGTAGTACTCACAAAGCTGGATGGTGATACAAGAGGTGGTGCGGCCTTATCGATCAAATACACAGTTCAAAAGCCGATCAAATTCATCAGCAGCGGTGAGAAACTGGATACCCTGGACGTATTCTATCCGGAAAGGATGGCGCAGCGGATCCTTGGAATGGGTGATATCACCACACTGGTAGAGAAAGCACAGCAGCAGTATGATGAAGAACAGGCGAAGAAACTGGAGAAAAAGATCCGCAAAAACCAGTTCGATTTCCAGGATTTCCTAGATCAGCTCCAGCAGATCAAGAAAATGGGTAACCTGAAAGACCTGATGGGGATGATCCCCGGGGTAGGCAAAGCTATAAAAGATGTGGATATCAGTGATGATGCTTTTAAAGGAGTTGAGGCCATTATCCACTCCATGACACCGTTTGAACGGTCCAATCCGGACGTGATCGATTTGAGTCGTAAGAAGCGGATTGCCAAGGGTTCAGGTAAGGATATTGCCGAAGTAAACCAGTTTATGAAGCAGTTTGAACAGATGAAGCAGATGATGAAGATGATGAACAAAATGCCGATGGGAGGCCGGATGGGGCTCGGACGCTGATGCAATAAATCCGAAAATCATTCGTATTTTGTTTTGTAAAGTTTGCGCAGTAGCCTATCTTCGCAAACCTGAAATTGAAACCAATATTTATTCACAACCCACAAAAAATTTCTATTTTTTATGTCGGTGAAGATCAGACTCCAGAGACACGGGAGTAAAAAACGACCCTTTTATTTCATTGTGGTAGCCGATGCCCGGGCTCCACGTGACGGTAAATTCATCCAGAAAATCGGTACCTACAATCCCCTGACTGTGCCTGCAACGGTACAGATCGATCGCCAGAAATCACTCGAATGGCTGCACAAGGGCGCACAACCCACAGACACGGTAAGAAGGATTCTTTCTTACAAAGGTGTGTTGTACCTGAAGCACCTGCTGAGAGGCGTTGGCCTTGGATTGTTTGACGAAGCAACGGCAATGCAGAAGTTCTCTGTATGGCACGAAGAGCACGAGACAAAGATTCGTAAGCGCCAGGAAGAGGCATCAAGGGATCGCAGGAACAACCGCCGCGGTGGTGGTGCTCCCCGTCGCCCTGAACGCAGGCCTGAATAAGATTTATCTTGTAGAGATATAAAGAACCCGGGTTGCCCCGGGTTTTTTTATTTTTATATCCGCATTACAACATCCATGACCAATTACATCAGTATCGGCAAGTTGGTGGCCACGCACGGCGTGAAAGGAACGCTTATCCTGAAACACCATTTGGGTAAGAAATCTGTCCTCAAAGGGTTGAAGACATTATTCATTGAGGAACTGCCCGGATCTTTCCTTCCGTACTTTCCTACAGACATCAAAGCGAAATCGGAAACCGAGATCCTTTTGGAGATCGATGGAGTGCATACCAAGGAGAAGGCGGCTACGCTGATGAACAAACAGGTATGGCTGCCCGAAGACGAGTTTGCCAAACATGCGGATACATCGGCACCGATCTCGTTATTGGGTTATTTGGTTTTTGACGGTAAGAAGAGTCTGGGCGAAGTGTTAGAAGTTATTGAGCAACCGCACCAGGTGATGTGCCGGATTAGTTTTGAAGGGAACGATGAGATTTTGATTCCGATCAATGAGAGCAGTTTGGTGAGAGTAGATAAACGCAGCAAGAAACTGTACCTTGACCTGCCTGATGGATTGATAGAAGCACAAATCTAGCAATTGGCAATTGACAAATAGCAGTTAGCAATTGGCACTGGTTGTTGGTAGCTGGTGCCAATTGCTAGACTACTAGAAACTAGTGCCAATTGTCAATTGCTAATTGCCAATTGTTAATTGTTAATATGATTGCGCATTTCGATCTTGACGCCTTCTTCGTTTCCGTGGAGATCCTCAACGATCCTTCACTGAAGGGGAAGCCATTGATCGTTGGGGGGAGCAGGGAGAGAGGCGTGGTAACTACCTGTAGTTACGAAGCGCGGAAGTTCGGGGTGCGCTCCGCCATCCCCATGGCCAAGGCTTTACACCTATGTCCGCAAGCTATTGTATTGCCTGGTAGCAGGGGCGAGTATAGCAGATTCAGCCGATGGGTCACGGATATCATTGCCGCAAAGGCTCCGGTATTTGAAAAGGCCTCCATTGATGAGTTTTATATTGATCTCTCCGGAATGGAGAAGTATCACAAGCCTTACGAGTGGACCATCGCACTCCGTGAAGAGATCATGGAGAAAACCGGACTGCCGATCTCTTTTGGTATTGCCACCAGTAAAATGGTTGCCAAGATCGCTACGGACGAAGCAAAGCCTAATGGTTATCTTATCATTCCGCCCGGAAAAGAAGCTGAGTTCCTCGGACCATTGAAGATGAGCAAGATCCCCGGCGTTGGAGAGCAAACCTATCGCACCCTTCAGGAAATGGGTGTGGAGTTCATTCGCGATGTCTTTAAAGTGCCACCCGCATACCTTGAACAACGCCTCGGGAAGTATGGATTGGAACTGATCCAGAAGGCGCAGGGCATCTCTTCAAGCCAGTTGCACAGCTATCATGAAGCCAAGTCTGTATCTTCCGAAAATACTTTTCACGAGAATACCGATGACATGGAATTCCTGATGCGCGAGTTGGTACGCATGACCGAAAAAGTAGCGCACGAGTTACGCGAAGACAACCTCATGGCCGGTGTGATTGCGGTGAAGATCCGTTATCCTAATTTTGAAACCACATCTCGCCAAACAACCATCCCGTATACTTTTTATGACGATGAACTGATCCCGGTGGCCAAAGACCTGTTTCACAAACTCTACCGGCCTGGAGAGAAGGTGCGACTGATGGGCGTGCGATTGGCGGAGCTTACTAACGAGGCCGTACAAACGAATTTATTTTCAGATAAACAGAAAAAAGCAGACCTGTATAAAGCCATCGATGGGGTGAAGGACAGGTTTGGGAGGAATTCCTTGGGAAAAGCGGGAAGCAAATAAGAGCAATGTGGCAATTTGTTAATGCGGTAATGCGGTAATGTAGGAAGGCGCGCCCTGCGTAGCGGCGCGCCGGCAGTCACTCCGGGTGTTTCTGCGCAGGCCGGCAACGCACGGCCGCGCTTCCAACATTACCGCATTACCGCATTGACAAATTGTCTAATTGATACTATTTGTTTGGCTGCGGTGTATAGCGCAGATACGGTTTCACCACATTCACACCTTTCGGGAATTTCTTAATGGCGTCTTCTGTACTTACTGCAGGAACTACAATCACATCTTCCCCTTCTTTCCAATCTGCAGGTGTGGCTACGCTGTAACCTGCGGTCAGTTGAAGTGAGTCAACTACACGAAGCACCTCCACAAAATTCCTTCCAGTAGATGCAGGATACGTAATGATCAGCTTTACTTTTTTATCAGGCCCAATCACAAACAGGGATCTTACGGTAAAGGTTTCCGATGCATTGGGGTGGATCATGTCATACAGTGTTGCCACATTTCTGTCCTCATCGGCAATGATTGGAAATTGCACATCCACATGTTGTGTTTCGTTGATGTCATTGATCCAGCCCTTGTGTTTATCCAGGGGGTCAACACTCACGGCCAGCACTTTCACGTTCCTTTTGCGGAACTCTTCCTGCAACAATGCAGTCTTTCCCAGTTCTGTTGTGCAAACCGGTGTGTAATCTGCCGGATGCGAAAAAAGAATACCCCAGCTATCACCCAGGTACTCGTAAAAATCAATGTCTCCCGCTGTTGTCTTCGCAGTAAAATTTGGCGCGATATCGCCCAGTCTTAGTCCCATATAATTGTGTTTTAATCGTAATTGGATAACAAATATAAGAAAGTCTACTTAATTAGTAGAATACTTAAGTTCGCAGAGGGCAGGTCGCGAGTTCGCGGGCTTATCTGCGACCTCGCGACCTTGCGAACTGCGACCTTACTTAGCGTTTTTTCCCAATTGCGTCAAAGTAGCCTGCATATCCTTGAATAAAGGTGCTTCCAGGTGGATCTGTTCTCCTTCCTGGCTGGTGAATTCCAGGGAAGATGCGTGCAGGGCGAGGCGATTCAACAAAGGGCGTTCGGCCTCTTCGTTTTTGGAAAGCTTGAATTTTCGTTTGATGCGGGAAAGCAGGATAGGATCGGCCGTTCCATATAATTCGTCACATACAATAGGGTGCCCGAGATCTTGCATATGGACGCGGATCTGGTGCGTACGACCTGTCTCGATCTGCCACTCCACCAGGGAATAAAGTCCAAAGTTTTGGACGACACGGTAATGCGTAACCGAAGCTTTTCCGGAACGATGGATATACATTTTTCCTTTCAGGACCGGATGTTGTGCAATGGGTTTATCGATGGTTCCTGAAGTCTGCAATGGCGTGCCGTGAACCAGGCCAAGGTATTTTTTCTGGATCGATCTTTCCTCAAAGGCCATCGAGTAAAACTTATGGGCCACATCGTTCTTTGCAAACATGATGATCCCACTGGTGTCCCTGTCTATCCGGTGGATCACAAATATCTCCCCATACTTATCCCGCAGCATTCTTTTCAATGAAGGCAAATTGCCATCAAAGCGATCCGGGACTGTCAACAGACCGGAGGGTTTGTTCACTACCACGAGTGAATCATTTTCAAAAATGATGATGGGTGCAATGGGATTATGCATCGGGTTCCTTATCCTTCTTCTTTGTAGGTTTTTTGCTGGCGCCAAAATACTTGAGTGCCCTCACTTCTTTTTCTGTGAGGTATCTCCAGTTGCTGCGGTCCACATTCTTTTTAGTGAGGCCGGCAAACATTACGCGGTCAAGGTTGACCACTTTGTATTCCAACTGTTCAAAGATCCGGCGGACGATGCGGTTCTTGCCACTGTGAATTTCGATACCTATCACTCGTTTATCGGTAGCATCAGCATAGGCGATGGCATCAGGCTGAATGAAGCCATCTTCCAGGGTCAGACCTTTGGCAATGGCGTCCATATCTTTTTTCAGCAAAGGTCTGTCCACCTTCACTTCGTACACTTTTCTCACTTCATTAGAAGGATGAGACAGCATTTGCGTGAGCTCTCCATCATTGGTGAGCAGCAACACGCCGGTAGTGTTCCTGTCTAATCGCCCCACCGGAAACACCCTTTCCGTGGTTGCTCCTTTGATCAGTTCCAGCACGGTTTTGCGGCCTTCAGGATCTGCGGAAGTAGTGATATAATCTTTGGGCTTGTTGAGCAGGATATACACGAGGTTTTTCTCGAGGTGAATCAGTTTGCCATTGACTTTGATCTGGTCATTGGGATTCACTTTATGTCCAGGTTCAAGAATTTTAGCACCATTCACAGTCACCTTGCCATCCTTTACGAGCAGCGCGGCTTCGCGACGTGCACAAACACCGCTATGGGCGATGAACTTATTCAGGGGCATCGTTTCCATGGTGATCTTTTTACGGATCACGATGGGCTTGGGCTTGTCTGCTTCTATCTTGCGTTGTTTTTGTATTTCGATGGCAGCAGATCTTTCTTTTTTCCATTTCTTCTTTTCCTGCTTGAACTGCTCTTTGATGGCAGCATTCTTTTTGGAAGGAAGAAATTTGTCGAAGTTATCGGTTCGCTTTTTCAATGAGCAAGGTTTAGGGGTGATGGTTATTTATTGGCGAGCTGTCCGCAGGCAGCATCAATGTCCTTACCTCTGCTTTTCCGCAGACGAACGTTCACGCGGTTTTTCTCCAGGTGTTCCATAAAAGCGTCTACGGTTTCGTCGTCAGGTTTGGAGAACTTAGCAAATTCGATTGGGTTATATTCAATGATGTTCACGAGGTCTGCCGGAACCTGCCGGTAGATCTTGATCAGTTCATCCGCATCTTGCAGGGAATCGTTAAAATCCTTGAAGAGAATATATTCGAGGGTGATTTCATTCTGCGTGAGTTTGTAGAAATAATTCAAGGCTTCCACGAGGGTTTTGAGGTTGTTGGATTCATTGATACCCATGATCTCATTTCGCTTGGCATCATTGGCAGCGTGGAGGGAAAGGGCCAGTTTAAATTTCACACCATCGTCTCCCAATTGGCGGATGCCTTTCGCAACACCTGCGGTTGAAACGGTGATGCGGCGGGGACTCATGGCCATGCCGTCTTCCGCGGTAATACGTTCAATCGCCTTGAGCACATTTTTATAATTCAAAAGGGGTTCACCCATGCCCATGAATACGATGTTGCTGAGATGTTTTCCGCTTGTTTTTTCACAGAGTTGGTTGAGCAGGGCTACTTCATCCACAATTTCATCATACTCCAGATTGCGCTTACGTTCCAGATACCCGGTTGCACAAAACTTGCAGCTTAGGCTACAGCCGATTTGTGATGATACGCAGGCGGTATGACGGGTTTCTGTGGGGATGATCACTCCTTCCACCATATGGCCCTCGTGGGTGCGGAACCTGGTTTTGATGGTACCATCTTCGCTGTACTGGGTATGGTCTATTTGTAGAGCGGGAATTGAAAATTCAGCGTTCAGTTTTTCCCTCAGGGATTTCGAGAGATTGGTCATGCCGTCTATTGACGACACATTTTTTTGCCAGAGCCATTGCCAGACCTGTTGGGCCCGGAAACGTGGCTCGCCAAAGCTTTGGAGGAGTTGCTCGATATCCCCAAGACTTAGATGGCGGAGATTTTTTGTCATCCGGCAAAGGTAGTTAATTAGGGGGAGGGTTTAGGGGGAGTATTTAGGCAGGCCTAAGCCCTAAGCTAAACCCTTCCCCTAAACACTCCCCCTTGTATATATATTTGCGGTATGAAAGAAGTCTACGTGATTGACGCGGTGCGTACGCCGATTGGTAAATATGGCGGTGCTTTGGCAACGGTGCGGCCGGATGATCTGCTGGCCATTGCCATCCGGGGTCTGTTGGCCAGGCATCCCTCTATCGATCCAAATCTCATAGAAGATGTGATTGCCGGGGATGCCAACCAGGCCGGGGAAGACAACCGGAATGTGGCGCGGATGGCGGCGTTGTTGGCGGGACTGCCCGTTTCCGTTGCCGGGTCTACGGTGAACAGGCTCTGTGCAAGCGGTCTCCAGGCCATTATGGATGCGGCCAGGGCCATCATGTGCGGGGAGGGCGATCTTTATATTGCCTGTGGCGTGGAGAGCATGACGCGTGCGCCGTTGGTGATGGGCAAGGCTGAGGAAAAATTCAGTAGGAAGACCGAAATTTTTGATACCACGATTGGCTGGCGATTCACCAATCCGAAACTGGCTACGCTGTATCATCCCTTTTCCATGGGGGAAACGGCGGAGAATGTGGCGCGGCAATGGAAGATCAGCCGGGAACAACAGGATGCCTTCGCCTTGCGTTCACAGGAAAAATATTTCGCAGCCAAAGCGGCAGGAAAATGGCACGATGAGATGATCCCCGTGGATGTGAAAACGGACATCGTTGCTACAGATGAACATCCTCGACAAACCACGATGGAGAAACTGGCCCAACTGAAACCCGCTTTCGCTAAAGATGGTACTGTAACGGCGGGCAACGCCTCCGGCATCAATGACGGTGCGGCAGCAATGTTGCTGGCCAGTGCAGAAATGGTCAGCAAACTTCAACTCAAACCTTTAGGAAGAATTGTATCGATGGGGATTGCGGGCGTGGATCCTTCCATCATGGGCATCGGTCCCGTACCGGCAAGTCAGAAGGCGCTCCAACGGGCAGGGCTAACCGTAAATGACCTGGACCTGATTGAGTTGAACGAAGCCTTTGCCTCACAGTCACTGGCATGCATACACGAACTTGGGCTTGATGAATCAAAGATCAATGTGAACGGAGGCAGCATCGCGCTGGGTCACCCATTGGGTTGTTCCGGTGTTCGCATTTCCGCAACCTTGCTTCATGAGATGAAGCGCAGGAATGCACGGTATGGTCTTGCTTCCATGTGTGTGGGTGTGGGGCAGGGCGCCGCTGTGATATACAAGGCATTGGGGCATTGAGGCATTGGGCACTGAGTTGCTGCGTTACTGAGTTATTGAGTTATTGGGTTACATAATAATGCTTACATTAAGAGCCTCAAACACACCTGATGTCTACAACTTCTGCTTCGCTGTCTCCGGTCAGTCTTGAACAACGCATATCCGTCATTGACGCAGTACGGGGCGTTGCGATCCTGGGGATTCTCATGATGAACATTCCCTATTTTTCAGACAGTGCAGTATTGGCCGACAATCCATTCATATTGGAGGAGAAGGGCAAAAACTATTATACCTGGCTGGTGGTGTATGGTGCATTTGAAGGAACCATGCGTGGATTATTCAGTTTGTTGTTTGGCGCTGGTGCAATGTTGCTGATCACCCGGCTTGAGAAGAAAAATGATCCCGATGTTACCCCTGCAGATATTTATTACAGAAGGCTGCTATGGCTTCTCGGATTTGGATTGTTCAATGCCTATGTGTTGGCATGGCCAGGGGATATTTTATTTACTTATGCAATTGGTGGCTTGTTTCTCTATCCTTTCAGGAAGATGAAACCCTGGGGCCTTGTAGTGATAGGAATGCTGATCATTGTTTCCTTGGTAGGAAGAACCTCCTATCAATGGTATGGATATCATCAAGAGCGGGTGAAGGGCGAGAAAGCTTTGCAGCTGAAAACACAAGGCATAAAACTGAACGATGAACAGAATGCCCAGTTGCATACATGGATGATGACCAGACCGCCAGACGCAACATTGAAAGCACAGGCGGAGGTGAAAGAAACAAGACGATCGTTGCAGAAAGGATATGTTCAGGCAGTCATTGCCAACGCACCCGTGACCCAACGCTTCCAGACCACTGACTTCATCGGCGGGTGGCTGCTGGATGCGCTCGGCTTTTTCTTTATTGGTATGGCCCTGTATAAATGGGACATCATCACGGGCAGACGCTCCAATCGTTTTTACCTGATCATGATGTTCATCTGCCTGCTCATTGGTTTTGGCATAAGCTATCATTCCATGAGTGGCTTTGTTGACCTTAAGATGGACAAGTATTATTTCTGGGAAAAGATTGGACTGGCATTATATCAAATCCGACGATTGGGGCAAGCGCTGGGTTATATGTGTTTGATTATCCTGCTTTACAAAAACAACGTATTTTCTTTTTTGTGGCGATGGTTAAGTAAGGTGGGACAAATGGCTTTTTCCAATTATCTCATGCAGCAAATGATCTGCTTGTTGATATTCTACGTTTTTGGATATTATGGTAAGCTTGAGCGGTATGAAACCTACTATGTGGTTTTTGCGATCTGGATTTTCCAGATCATCTTCAGCAATGTCTGGCTGCGCTATTTCACCTACGGTCCGTTTGAATGGCTTTGGCGAAGGCTGACGTATGGGAAGCAGTAGTGCCAATGTGGCAATGCGGTAATGAGTCAATGCGGCAATGTTGGAAGCGCGGCCGTGCGTAGCCGGCCAGTGCAATGCCACATTACATAACTTTGTGTAAATCTTTTTGCAATAATTTTTCCTGGGTTCCTGCGGCGAGGTTTTTAAGCATCACGGTGTCTGTGTTTAGTTCTTCTTCGCCGAGGATGGCTACGTAAGGAATGTTTTTCTTTTCTGCGTATTTGAATTGTTTATCAAACTTGGCTTTTTCGTGGAACAACTCGCAGGCAATATCTTTATCGCGCAGCTCTTGCATCAGTTTCAGGCATTGCCGGGACTCTGCTTCACCAAGGTTGAAGAAAAGGATCTTTGTGCATGTAGTGATGTCATTGGGCATCAGGCCCAGTTCTTCCATCACGTCATAAATGCGGTCTACACCAAAGGAGATGCCTACACCGGGAACACCATTCACACCAAACATACCGGTGAGGTCATCATATCTTCCGCCACCACCGATGCTGCCCATTTGCACACCAACGGCCTTCACTTCAAAAATGGTTCCGGTATAGTAGTTCAGTCCCCTGGCGAGAGTGAGGTCCGTTTCCAACAGGCCCGGGAAAAATGAATGCAGGTATCGAAGTTCTTCAATGCCTTTGGCCCCTTCAGGGTCCTGGCCGAGAAGCACTTCCGCACGAGACAGTTTTTCTTCTTCTGTTCCGCTGATCAGCAGGTATTGTTCGATGGTTTGGATCTGTGCTGCAGAAAGGCCTTTGGTTTCCAGTTCTTCTTTTACTTTATCCATACCGATCTTATCCAGTTTATCGATGGCCACTGTGATATCTACCATATAGGCGGGACCGCCGCAAATGTTTGCCAGGGCAGCGAGGATCTTTCGGTTGTTGACTCTTATACTAACGGGAACGCCTAACCGCTTAAATGCAGTAGCGTAGATGGATGCCAGTTCAGCTTCATTGGTAAGGGAAAGGCTGCCCACCACATCGGCATCACACTGGTAAAACTCCCGGTAGCGGCCACGTTGCGGCCTGTCGGCCCGCCACACCGGCTGGATCTGGTATCTTTTGAAAGGGAAATTCAGTTGTCCGTGATTCATCGCAACATAACGTGCGAAAGGGATGGTGAGGTCATACCTAAGGGCTCTTTCTGTGAGGCTTTTGTTATTTTTTCCGGAAAGAATTGTTTCAAAATCCTTCCTCGCCTGATCGTGCTTCACCGGGTTATCCAGTCCATTGTTCAGGATCTTAAAGATCAGTTTATCGCCCTCATCTCCATATTTTCCCATAAGGGTATCCAGGTTTTCCATGGCGGGTGTTTCCAGTGGTTCAAACCCATAGAGTTCAAAAACCGACCGGATGGTGGAGAAAATATGATTTCGCTTACGGATCACGTCAGCGGGAAAATCGCGGGTACCTTGGGGGATCGAGGGTTTGTTAGACATGCTGCAAAGGTCAAAAGTAAAAAGGCAAAAGTCAAAAATGATTATTGGGTACGGGATGCAATCAGGTGGTTACAGGCATCATCGATCATTTGGAACACTTCGTGGTAGCCCGGTTCGGCACCATACCAGGGGTCAGGCACGTCCCGGTCTTGCCCGGGGTGGAGGATATTCATCAGCAGGTCCACTTTCTCGGCCCTGAATCTGCTGCCGGAGATACGCCGCATCTCGCGCACCACATCTTCAGCCATGGCATAGATCATATCGAATCGTTCAAAATCTTCCGGAACAAATTTCCGGGAACGTTGCTGGCTAATGTCTATCCCGTTGAGTTTTGCCACTTTCTGGGAAAGGCGGTGCGGGGCCTCCCCGTTGTGATAGCCATTGGTACCGGCGCTTTCAACGCTCCATTGCAGACCGGCTTCCCAGGCCCTGTGTTGAAGGATGCCTTCGGCCAGCGGACTCCTGCAGATGTTGCCGAGACAAACCATGAGGATTTTCATCGGTGCAAATATAGTTAGGGGGAGGGTTTAGGGGGAGTGTTTAGGCTGAGGTACTAGGTCCTAGGCTAAACCCTCCCCCTAAACACTCCCCCTATTCTCTCCCCCTGTTTTTACACTCCCTTTCCAAAAAATACCTATCTTGCTCCTCCCACTTTTTTGGATGAAGGCTTTATGAATGTAGAACAGAAACAACAGCGCCATCAGGCACAGATCAGGGCGATATATGACCTTACCATGGGTATTCTTTGGACCGGCGCGGGCCTTTTCCTGCTGTTTCACCAACGGATGGGCTTTGAATTTGATGTTGACCAGACGCTGGCAAAGATTTTTGGCGGCGCAGCAGTTGGCTATGGCTTGTTCCGGCTGTACCGTGGTATTAAATCCAGAAAACAAAACTAGGTAGTGAAACATGAAGTGCAGGCAATTCCATATCATCCTGACCTTAACAACTTTATTGTTCTTTGTCAGCTGTGGGGATGGCAAGAAGGCTGCTTATGCTGCCGATGATACCCTGAGCAGTGGCGTTATTCATATCAGTGTAGACGAAACCTTTAAGCCGGTCATCGATTCCCAGCTTCAGGTATTCATGGAACTCTACCCAAATGCTAAAATAATTCCACACTATAAGCCTGAGGCTGAATGTCTTAAGGACCTGACGGTTGACTCTATCCGGATGGTTATTGTGACCCGTGGCTTAGGTGAAGAGGAAGTTAAATTCCTCAGGGACACTCTTGGCTTTGCACCCAAATTTGGCAAAATGGCGTCTGACGCTGTAGCGGTGGTAGTCAATAACAAGGCGAAAGACTCCCTTTTTACTGTGGCGGACATCCGTGGGATGCTGAACGGAACCAGCGGATTTAAGTATCAGTTGGTGATGGATGGGGACAAGGCCACCAGCACACTTCGGTTCTTGGTGGATTCAGTTTTGAGGGGGCAACCTCTGGCATCAACGGTTCAGGCGGCTGAAAACAGTGAAGGTGTCATCAATTATGTTGCAAAAAACCCGGGGGCGATTGGATTTGTTGGGGTAAGTTGGATTGGAAATAAGGAAGATTCTACCCAACTTACATTCCTGGAGCAAGTGAGGATCGCGGCCCTTCAATGTAAAGCATGCCCAGACCAACCTTATGTAAGACCTTACCAAGCCAATATTGTCCTCAAGCGCTATCCTTTGGTGAGGGGTTTGTATTATATCGTGAAAGAGAATTATGCGGGGTTGGGCAGTGGGTTCAGTAATTTTCTGACGGGCGAAAAGGGACAGTTGATTTTCCGGAGAGCCTATCTTGCGCCTTCCAGGATGTCACTGCAGGTGCGGACGATGGATGTGGAAGAATCAAGTTTTTGAATCATATAGTATTAGCAAACAATCAAATCTAAAATTGCGGTTCATGACAAAAATCAAACTCGGTATTGTTGCAGTAATCCTGCTGATGAGCAACCTGGTTTTTGCCCAAACATGGCAGGAAGGCAGAAAACTGATCAGTTACCAGCGCAACCAAAGTGCTGTGTCCACACTGGAAAAGGTTGTAGCTGCTAATCCGGGAAGTGCTGAAGCTCAGTACTGGTTAGGACAGGCTTATATTAAAGCGGGCCAGTTGGAAAAAGCAAAAGAAGTATACCGGAAAATCCTGGTAGGTGACCTTGGCAGTAACCCGCTGTTGCTGGTAGGCATGGGCCATGTAGAACTGTTGGAAGGCAAGAAAACAGACGCCCGCAGCAGGTTTGAGACCGCCATCAGCCTTTCTAAAGGGAAAGATGTTGCTGTGCTGAATGCTATTGGTCGTGCCAATGCAGACAAGAATGGCGATGTAGATTATGCCATCGAAAAACTAAATCAGGCAACAACCGTAAAAGGGTTCAAAGAGCCGGATGTTTATGTGAACATGGGCGATGCTTATCGTAAAAAGAACGATGGTGGTGGAGCAGTAAGTTCTTACCAGAAAGCGCTGACCATCGATCCAAAATATGCCGAGGCGAGCTATAAAATCGGTAAAGTTTATTACACGCAGGGAAAAGACCAGGAGGAAGTTTTCTCCAGGTATTTTAATGAAGCCATTGCTTCTGATCCCAATTTTGCGCCGGCGTACTACGACTTCTATGTTTACTTTTTCTTCCGCGATGTAAACAAGGCAAGAAATTATTTTGCGCAGTATAAGCCTTTGGCTGATAAGGGTGCGTCACTGGACTATGAAGAAGCCAGTCTTAGCTTTGCATCAGGCGATTTCAAGGATGCGGTTGCCAAGTCAACCGACTTATTGAATAAGTATGGTAACGATGCCGATGCCCGTTTGTACAGGCTGCGTGGCTATTCCAGCTGGAAGCTGGGTGATTCAGCAATGGCGATCAAAGATTTTGAAACATTTTTCTCTAAGGCTAAAGAAGAAGACATCGTTCCGGACAACTGGATGGTGGCTGCTGAGCTGGCCGCCAAATTCCCAGAGCGCCAGGCCAATTTTGAGCGCTATGTGAATGCAGCGATTGCTGCAGATACAACGGTCAAAGGGAAGACTGACCTGGCTAAAAAAGCAGTAGATATTTTTAAGAAGGCCGGTAATCAGCCTAAAGCTGCAGAATGGGCGATCAGGGTGTTATCCTTGAATCCCAATGCATCAAAAGTTGATTTGTACAATGCAGGTATCGAGAATTTCAAAGCTGGAGAGCTGTTGAGGTCTGATAGTCTGTTTGATGCATACAAACTCAAATATCCTGACGAGACTTACGGTTATTATTGGAGCTTCAGGGCATTGTCTGTGGTGGATTCAACGATGGAGCAAGGATTGGCCATTCCTGATGCAACTAAATTCGTTGAGATTGCCGAGCTGGATAAAGCAAAGAATAAATCCACATTAATGACCGCCTACGGATACCTCGCAGGGTACCAGGCCAATATTAAGAAAGACTTCCCGGCGGCAATTGGATATCTCGAAAAAATCCTTGAGATCGATCCCGCCAATCCGGACGCTATCAAGAATAAGGAGATCCTGCAAAAGGCCCTTTCTAAAGGCAAAAAACCATAGGAAAGCCAAATAGCCATTAGCTATTAGCTACTAGCTAAAACATAATTCCCCCAAGTTCTGGGGGAATTATGTTTTTTATGGGAATTCCACTGCATTAGCCTTAATTTTGCCCGCGTCAATACAATCCCTGATGAACCCATTGTATATTCTACAAGTTCCCGTGGGAGAAGCTGTCAACAGCAACAGTAATTACTTCCCCATAGGTGTCCAGTTGATCTTCGCAATCCTATTTGTGACGGCCATGATGTTGTTGTCTCACTGGCTGGGTCCAAGACGTCTTACATCGGATAAACTCCAGACATTTGAAAGCGGTATTGAACAGCAGGGTAATGCGCGCAGACCCATGGCGATCAAGTATTTCCTTGTTGCCATCCTTTTCGTTTTGTTTGATGTGGAGGTGATTTTCTTCTACCCCTACGCAGTGAATTTCCGTGAGCTCGGCTGGAACGGATTTATGGCGGTGGTGCTGTTTGTGGGCTTTTTCCTGGCTGGCTTTATATATATCATTAAGAAAGGGGCACTGACCTGGGAAGACTGAGTTAGTAGTTAGCAATTAGCAATTGGTTTAAACTTGTGACAACCGACTACTTTGTAATGGCAAATAATGTTCGTTAATCATCAAACAGTACTATGGCACGTCCGGTAAGATTTAACATAAAGGAGAAGGATACAAGCAACTGGGGAATCAATATGGTGGAAGCACCGGAAGGGTTTACAGGAGAGGGATTCTTTAGCACCAGCCTGGACAGGGTTGTGGGCCTGGCCCGCAGCAAATCGCTCTGGCCCTTGCCTTTTGCCACATCATGCTGTGGCATTGAATTCATGGCAACGATGGGTTCCCATTATGACCTGGCCCGTTTTGGGTCTGAGCGGGTGGGATTTTCACCGCGCCAGTGTGACCTGTTGATGGTGATGGGTACGATCGCTAAAAAAATGGGACCTGTAGTTAAGCAGGTTTACCTGCAGATGGCGGAGCCTCGTTGGGTAATGGCCGTTGGTGCCTGCGCTTCCAGCGGGGGTATTTTTGATACCTACTCCGTATTGCAAGGCATTGATCAGGTGGTGCCTGTGGATGTATATGTGCCGGGATGTCCGCCCCGTCCTGAAGCCATTCTGGATGGGTTTATGAAGATCCAGGACCTGGTGCATCATGAGAGCCTGCGCCGCAGGAATGGGGAGAAGTATAAGGCGCTTATGGAAAGCTATGGTATTCAGTAATTTGCAATTAACAATTGGCAATTAGCAATTAGATGAGTTTAAGCAACGGTACTATACAAAGTAAGTTAACCGAAAAGTTCGGAGACGTACTCACCCACTGGGAGGAGCCCTATGGCTTACTGACTTTTACAGCACCAAAGGAGTTTAACCTGAAGGTGCTGAATTTTTTGTATGACGATGAGGAACTGGGCTTTCGTTTTTTAACTGACCTCACTGGTGTACACTATCCGGACAGGAAGGGAGAGGAGCTGGCTGTGGTGTATCATTTGCATAACCTCATCAGTAATGTGCGGGTTAGGATGAAAGTGTTTACCAGTGTGGAGCAGCCGGATGTGTACACGGCTACCGGTCTGTTTTCCGGCGCCAACTGGATGGAAAGGGAAACCTACGATTTCTATGGGGTTAATTTTCTGGGACATCCAAACCTAAAGCGGGTATTAAATGTGGACGAGATGGACTATTTCCCAATGCGCAAAGAATTTCCGCTGGAAGACCAGACGAGGATAGATAAGGATGATGAGATGTTCGGACGTTAAATTTATTTGAAATGACAGACCACAACAACATACGGCTCCCGGAAGGTTCCATTGAAAAGGAAACCACAACCCTTAACCTGGGTCCAACCCATCCGGCTACCCATGGTGTATTCCAAAATATCCTTGAGTTGGATGGTGAGCGTATCGTGAAAGCAGAGTCTACCGTAGGGTATATCCATCGCGCCTTTGAAAAAATTGCGGAGCGCAGGCCTTACTACCAGATCACAACCCTGACGGACCGGTTGAACTATTGTTCATCTCCCATCAACAATATGGGCTGGCACCTGACTTGTGAGAAATTGCTGGGCGTAAAAACGCCGAAGCGTGTGGATTATCTCCGTGTCATTATCATGGAACTGGCGCGTATTTCAGATCACCTGATCTGCAACTCCATCGTGGGTGTGGATACCGGTGCTTATACCGGATTTCTCTATGTGATGCAGTACCGTGAGTTGATCTATGAGATCTACGAAGAAGTTTGCGGTTCACGCCTCACTACCAATATGGGCAGGATCGGCGGATTTGAAAGAAATTTTTCTGATGCAGCCTTTACCAAGATCCAGAAATTTCTGGATGAATATCCCGGCGTACTCCGGGAATTTGAAAACCTTTTTACCCGCAACAGGATTTTTGTGGAAAGGACGATGGGCACCGGTGCCATCAGTGCGGAACGTGCGTTGAACTACAGTTATACAGGTCCGAACCTCAGGGCAACAGGGGTAGATTATGATGTGCGTGTGCATAGCCCATATTCTTCTTACGAAGATTTCGATTTCATTGTACCCGTAGGTACTACCGGAGATAACTATGACCGGTACCAGGTGCGCAATGCCGAAATGTGGGAGTCTCTGAAGATCATTGAACAGGCACTCCGTAAAGTACAAGAATTCAAAGGAGCAGAAGCCGATATCTATCATGCTGATGTTCCCGACTATTACCTGCCTGAAAAAGCAGATGTTTATACGAAGATGGAAGCGCTCATCTATCACTTTAAAATTGTGATGGGTGAAACAGCTATTCCTGCAGGTGAAGTTTACCAGGCTGTTGAAGGTGGCAATGGTGAGTTGGGATTCTACCTGATCAGTGATGGTGGAAGAAGTCCGTACAGGTTGCATTTCAGGAGACCATGCTTTATTTATTACCAGAGCTATCCTGAGTTGGTGAATGGGGCGATGTTGAGTGATGCAATTGTGACGATGAGTAGTTTGAACCTGATCGCGGGAGAAATGGACGCGTGAGGACAATGTGGCAATTTGACAATGCGGCAATGCGGCAATTAAGGAAGAAAGACAATTTTTTTAATGATACAGTTTTCTGAAGCAACGAAGAAAGAAGCAGAGTGGCTCATCGCCCGCTATCCCGATGGGAAGCAGAAAAGTGCGTTGATCCCCTTGCTACACCTGGCGCAGGAAGAGTTCGGCGGTTGGTTGAGTCCGGATGCGATGGATTATGTGGCGGGCCTGCTGAAACTTGAAGCCATCGAAGTGTATGAGGTAGCTACGTTCTACAGCATGTTCAACCTTAAGCCCGTTGGACATTATGTGTTTGAGGTATGCCAAACGGGTCCATGTATGTTGCGTGGGTCAGACAACATTATTGATTACATCAAGGCTACGCTGCAGATTGGAGTAGGGGAAACTACTAAGGATGGCATGTTCACACTGAAAACGGTAGAGTGCCTGGGCGCCTGCGGTTATGCACCGATGATGCAACTCGGTAACCATTATCGGGAGCATCTGACGAAAGAGAAGGTAGATGCCATCATCCAGGAGTGCCGAGACAATGCTGCAAAAAATAATTGACCATGGTGAAGCAACTGTTTATCATAGGCTCATTGGTTTTGCTGGCTTCTTGTGGAGGCCAACAAGCTTCAGTAGATAAACCCACGGTGGTGGATTCTGTTGTGGCAGATACAATTGTTTCCTCACCTGCAGTGACGGTTAGCCATTACGCAGGAACCTTGCCTTGCGCGGATTGCGCAGGTGTTCAAACTGAACTGATACTTCAGTCAGACAATACCTGGAGCATGCACATCATCTATGATAAACGTCCGTCCAAAGGCCCCGGATCCAATGAGTTCAACGAGTCCGGAAAATGGATGATGCATGGCAATGATACGGTACACCTGATGGGCAGAACCGATGCCCCATCGATGTACATCAAAACGGATAGTTCACTGATCCAGTTGGGGATGGATGGAAAAAAGATCGAGGGGAAGCTGGCGGATAAATATGTATTGAAGAAAATGTAAAAGTCAACAGTCAACATCTTGTTTTGAATGTTGACTTTTGAATTTTGACTTATTATCATATGGGACGAAAATTATTATTAGAAAAGGATCATGTAGAAGGCATCCGTTACTTCGATGTATATCGCAAGGAAGGTGGCTATCGCAGTGTGGAGAAGGCCTTTAAGACGATGAGCCCTGATCAGGTGACGGAGGAAGTCAAAAAAAGTGGTCTCAGGGGAAGAGGTGGTGCGGGATTTCCTGCGGGCATGAAATGGAGTTTTCTCGCCAAGCCGGAAGGCGTTCCCAGGCATCTGGTTTGCAATGCAGATGAATCAGAACCCGGCACATTCAAGGACAGGTACCTGATGGAATTCCTTCCGCATTTGCTGATCGAGGGATTGATCGTGTCTTCTTATGCTCTCGGCAGCAACGATACATATATTTATATCCGAGGTGAATACGCCTGGATCGTAGACATCCTGGAACAGGCGATTGCGGAAGCAAAAAACAATGGCTTCCTCGGAAAAAATATTCTTGGTTCCGGTTTTGATTGCATGGTGCATGTGCAGCGTGGTGCCGGTGCCTATATCTGTGGGGAAGAAACGGCTCTACTGGAATCATTGGAAGGCAAGCGTGGTAATCCCCGCATCAAGCCACCATTCCCGGCGGTGAAAGGTTTGTGGGACAGGCCAACGGTTGTAAATAATGTAGAGACCATTGCTGCCGTTGTTCCCATCATTAACGATGGGGGTGAAGAATATGCGAAGATCGGCGTAGGAAAATCAACTGGTACCAAACTGATCTCAGCCTGCGGCAACATCAACAAGCCTGGTGTGTATGAGATCGATATGACGATCTCTGTGGAAGAGTTTATTTTCAGCGATGAATATTGTGGTGGAATCCCCAATGGGAAAAAGCTGAAAGCTTGTATCCCCGGCGGTTCATCGGTCCCCATTCTTCCTGCGAACCTGCTGTTGAAGACGGCTAAGGGAGAAACGAGGATGATGAACTATGAAAGTCTTTCAGACGGTGGTTTTGCCTCAGGATCCATGATGGGATCTGGCGGATTCATTGTTTTTGATGAAGACCAATGTGTAGTTCGCAATACCATGACGCTTGCAAGATTTTACCGTCATGAGAGTTGTGGACAGTGTTCACCTTGCCGCGAAGGAACGGGCTGGATGGAAAAGATCCTGCACGGTCTTGAATATGGGAAAGGGAAGATGAGTGATATTGATCTGTTGTGGGATATCCAGCGTAAGATCGAAGGAAATACGATCTGTCCGCTCGGTGACGCTGCCGCATGGCCCGTTGCCGCGGCTATTCGTCATTTCCGTGATGAGTTTGAGTGGCATGTGAATAACCCGGAAGAAGCACAGCGACGCAATTATGGACTTGCGCATTATGCCGATCCCATTCACGTGCCTGCGTAATGAAATGGATGAAGATCCCGCGGGCTTTGCGGGACATCATAGAAGTTCTTTTACAGCACAAGATGCCATGGGCAGACCGGAAAATGGTTGCCCGTGCATTGTGCAGAATGAAATGGAAGCTCAATGTTAAACCGTATGTTCCCACAACGGTGGTTGGGCTTGCGGGACGGAGCGTGGAGTTGTGTAACGATGCGGCTTCGCAGTTTATCCTGAAAGAAGTATGGCTGGATAAGGTGTATGAACCGATGGTTCATTTGCAACCAAGATCCATCCTTGATCTTGGCGCTAACCAGGGAATTGCCGGGCTGTATTTCGTACAACGCTTTGAAAGCCTGAAGAGGCTGGTGATGTATGAGCCTGCTGACAACTGTTTTCAGTTGCTTTGCTGCAACCTGCCGGAAGCGGAAAAGCATCGGGAAGCTGTTGGCGTGCAGGAGGGTACATTGAGGTTGGTGAGTGGAGGGGTTGTTAATTCAAGGGTGAGGGATGAGGGTGAGGGTTTAGAGGTTCCAGTAGTTTCAATGAGAAGCTTGTTAAGTGTTTCATGGGATTTGGTGAAGATGGATATTGAGGGTGCGGAATGGAAAGTATTGGCAGATCTTTCGCTTACACCGGAGTGGCTGGGCAGGGTGAAATACTGGATGATAGAGTTTCATCAGTTGGAAGTGGGAGCAGAATTTCGTTCGCAGATTTTTGAAGCTTTTGCTTCACAAGGATATAAAAACAGACTGCAGGGTGATGTGGTTCATTTTTACCATGAAAACCTGTAGTCATTGAAATAGTTATATGGCAGAAGAGAAAAAAATGTTTAAGGTAACCATAGACAACATCAGCATTGATGTTGAGCCGGGCACTACCATTCTTCAGGCTGCTAGGCAGGTTGGGGGAGATGTTGCACCTCCGGCGATGTGCTATTACACCAAGTTAAAGGGATCCGGAGGTAAATGCCGGACCTGTCTCGTAGAAGTGAGCAAGGGTAGCACGGCCGATCCAAGACCCATGCCCAAATTGGTGGCGAGCTGTCGTACCACCGTCATGGATGGCATGGAAGTAAAAAACATCACCAGCGAGCGGGTAGTGGATGCACGGAAAGGTGTAGTGGAGTTTTTGTTGCTCAATCACCCTTTAGATTGCCCGATTTGTGATCAGGCTGGTGAATGTCACCTGCAGGACCTCGGATATGATCATGGTCGTGAAGGCACCCGTTATGCGTTTAAGCGCCGCACATTTGATAAGCACGACTTAGGTCCGTATATCCAACTGCACATGACACGCTGTATACTTTGTTATCGCTGCGTGTTCACGGCAGACCAGGTGACCAACAAGCGTGTGCATGGCGTACTCTCGAGGGGAGACCATTCAGAGATCGCTACTTATATTGAGAAGTCGCTGGACAATGATTTTATTGGTAATGTGATCGATGTTTGTCCCGTAGGTGCATTAACAGACCGGACCTTCCGCTTCAAGAATAGGGTTTGGTTCACCAAGCCGGTGGAAGCGCACAGGGACTGCGATAAATGTTGCGGCAAAGTAACGCTGTGGCAGCGTGGCGAAGAAGTGCTGAGGGTAACTGCGCGGAAAGATGAGTGGGGTGAAGTGAACGACTGGATCTGCAATACCTGCAGGTTTGAGAAGAAACATATTAACGACTGGGTGATAGAAGGACCAACGAAGATCAGCAGGCAGTCGGTGATTTCACAGGGGCATTATGTGGATACGGTGCGTCCCAAGGAGACCATCAAAGAAGTGATGGGAGGCAGGGATCCCAAATTGTTGTTTGACATCCACACCGTGAGCGAAGTGAATAAACCTGGCGTAGACCTCAGCGCCATTCCCGGACCGGCAACCTCTGATGTATTTGATGCAAAAGGGAAAGCCATAAACCCGTCTAAGCCATGATGATCGCAGTTGATATTGCTTTGTTCCTTGAAAAGTTTGGCCTCATTGTGGTGGTGATCCTCGCGGCATTGGGAATAGCCTTGTATACAACGTTTGCAGAACGTAAGGTGGCGGGTATCATCCAGGACAGGCGCGGTCCTAACCGTGCGGGTCCTTTCGGATTGTTGCAGCCGCTGGCGGATGGTGTGAAGATGATCATGAAAGAAGAGATCATTCCGTTGACCTCAAATAAGTGGTTGTTTATCCTGGGGCCAAATCTGGCTATGATCACGGCGATGATGACCAGTGCGGTGATCCCCTGGGGAAATAAATTGGAATTGTTTGAAAGAACCATTGATCTGCAGATCGCAGATATTAATATTGGTGTTCTGTACATCTTTGGTGTGGTGAGTATGGGTGTGTATGGCATCATGATCGGAGGCTGGGCATCCAACAATAAATTTTCACTGATCGCGGCGGTGCGTGGGGCATCACAGATCATCTCTTATGAACTGGCGATGGGACTTTCCCTGATCGCGCTGCTGATGATCACTGGGTCTCTGAGCACCAAAACCATTGTAGAACAGCAGATGGCCAATGGCGTCTGGAACGTGGTATTGCAGCCATTGGGATTCCTGATCTTCCTGATCTGCGCTTTTGCGGAAACGAACAGGACACCCTTTGACCTACCTGAGGCGGAGAATGAGTTGAACTTTGGTTATCACCAGGAGTATTCTTCGATGAAGCTTGGATTTTATCTCTTTGCGGAGTATATCAATATGATCATGAGCAGTGCTTTAATGGCCACGCTGTTCTTTGGCGGATATGATATCCCATTTGTGAACGAGGTAACGCTCTCTGAAAAATGGGGGACGAATATTGTGACGGTGTTGGGAACATTGATGTTGCTGACAAAGATCGTAGGGTTTCTGTTTTTCTTTATGTGGGTACGGTGGACGATCCCCCGTTTCCGTTATGACCAGTTGATGGATCTCGGATGGAAGAAACTGATCCCGCTAGCTTTGATCAATATGCTGGTTACCGGCGCGGTGATCCTGTGGCTGAACAAATAGGAAAAGAATACATTTGCAGCCCCTGAAAAGGCTGTGGTAAAATAAAAAAGAACATGCAATCATTAACCAATAGAGCTAAAGTGCTGGAGCAGAAGCCCCTGAATTTTATGGAGCGGCTCTACCTTCCCAATATTGCGAAAGGTATGGCCATCACCTTCGGGCACATGTTCAAGAAGAGACCTACCATCAATTATCCTGAGGAGAAAAGGCCATTCAGTCCGGTTTTTCGCGGACTGCATATCCTGAACAGGGATGAGGAAGGGCGTGAGAATTGCACGGCCTGCGGACTTTGTGCCGTAGCCTGCCCTGCAGAAGCCATCACCATGGAAGCTGCAGAAAGAAAGAAAGATGAGGAGCATCTTTATCGCGAAGAAAAATATGCCGCACGGTATGAAATCAATATGTTGCGGTGCATTTTCTGTGGTTTATGCGAAGAGGCCTGTCCCAAAGATGCGATCTATCTCACGGAGACCTTTGCACCCGCAAACTTTACACGTGAAAGTTTCATATACGGCAAACCTGATCTGTTGATCCCTAACCCTAAAACGAAGCCGGAAGAATTTCTGGCTGCGCAAGGAAAGCTCCAGGAACATAAAGTCAATATGAAAGCTGCCAAAAACGATCAATAACTGACATGAGTATTACGGAAATTCTATTTTGGTTTCTTGCTGCACTGGCCATCCTCAGCGCGCTGATGGTGGTGTTCAGCAGGAATCCCGTCCACAGTGTATTGTGGCTCATCGCCGTTTTCTTTGCCATCTCTGGCCATTACATCCTTTTGAATGCGCAGTTCATCGCTGTGGTTAACCTCATCGTGTATGCGGGAGCCATCATGGTGTTGTTCCTGTTTGTGATCATGTTGATGAACCTCAACGCAGAAACGGAGCCCCAGAAAAATCGATGGATGAAGATGGCAGGTGTCATCGCCGGTGGTTCACTGATGCTGGTGGTGGTTGCTGCACTGCGGGAGACGGAACTAAAGGACCAGTTTGCGCAGATGAAGGTGGGCGATATCGGCCTGATCCAGAATCTGGGCAAGGTGCTTTTCAAAGACTATGTATTGCCTTTTGAGATCAGCTCCGTGCTGTTCCTCAGCGCCATGGTTGGTGCCGTGGTGATTGGTAAGAAAGATTAACCCTTGAATTGATCATTATGCCGATAAATTATTACATATTCCTGGCGCTGGCGCTGTTCAGCATTGGTGTGATTGGTGTGCTCACGCGCAGGAACTCGATCATTGTGTTCATGTGCATCGAGCTGATGCTGAATGCTGTGAACCTTTTACTGGTGGCCTTTTCCAAAATGCATCATGGCAATGCCCTGGTGATGGATAAAGCCACACAGGTGGGTGCTGAAGCGCAGTTGTTCGTGTTCTTCATCATGGTGGTAGCGGCTGCTGAAGTCAGTGTGGGCCTGGCCATCATCGTGATGTTATACCGGAACATTCACTCGGTAGATATTAATTTTCTGAATCGGTTAAAACATTAAGGAGTGATGAGGGAAGCTGACCCCTTCTCCCTTTATCTTCTCCCTTGATAGAATAATATGACAAAACTAACTTATCTCATCCCCCTCCTGCCGCTGATCGGATTCCTGGTCAACGGACTTGGGCGTAAAGCATTGTCAAAATCCATGGTGGGGATCATCGCCTGCGGCACCATCCTTGGATCCTTCATATTGAGTGTGCTGCTGTTCATGGTGGTGAATACACCGGGCTTCAATGCCACCCCCGTCAAATACTTTGATTTCATCAATACTGCTGGGATCAATATACCCTTCAGTTTCCAGGTAGATCAGTTGTCGGTTTTGTTCCTCTTGGTTATCACCGGCGTGGGTTTCCTCATACACCTGTATTCCACTTCATACATGCATGAAGAGAAAGGTGAGCACTATGCACGTTATTTTGCCTATCTGAACCTCTTTGTGTTTTCAATGCTCCTGCTGGTGCTGGGATCCAACTTCGTGATCATGTTCATCGGCTGGGAAGGTGTGGGTCTTTGTTCTTATCTGCTGATTGGATATTGGTTCAAGAACGGCGACTATAATAACGCAGCGAAGAAAGCCTTTGTGATGAACCGCATTGGTGATCTTGGTTTCCTGCTGGCGATATTCTGGATGCTGATGCAGTTTGGCAGTGTGAATTATGCCGATGTGTTTCCGAAGATCGGCAACACCGCACCGGCAGTACTGACCGGCATCACCTTGTTGTTGTTTGTTGGCGCAACCGGCAAATCGGCACAGATACCTTTGTATACCTGGTTGCCAGACGCGATGGCCGGTCCAACCCCAGTCTCTGCCCTTATCCACGCCGCAACCATGGTGACCGCGGGTATCTATATGATCGCCAGGAGCAACATCATGTTCACGCTGGCACCAGTTACGCCAACGGTTGTTGCGGTCATCGGCCTTGCCACGTCTTTATTGGCTGCAAGTATTGCGATCCAACAAAACGATATCAAAAAAGTATTGGCCTATTCTACCGTCAGTCAACTAGGCCTGATGTTCCTCGGCCTGGGTGTTGGCGCCTATACGGGCGCTGTGTTTCACGTGATGACGCACGCCTTCTTCAAGGCCCTGCTCTTCCTCGGTGCAGGTTCTGTGATTCACGCGATGCATCATGAACAAGACGTTCGTTTCATGGGCGGATTAAAGAAGAAATTACCCATTACGCATATCACTTTCCTGATCGGATGTATTGCGATTGCAGGTATACCGCCGTTCTCCGGATTTTTCTCGAAAGACGAGATCCTGATGGGTGCCTTTGCACATAGTCCTTTGCTCTATGCTTTTGGAACTTTCAGTGCCTTGCTGACGGCGTTTTATATGTTCCGTTTGTATGCACTGACCTTCCTCGGAAATTTCAGGGGTACGCATGAGCAAGAGCATCATCTGCATGAATCTCCTGCAGCGATGACCATGCCATTGGTGATCCTCGCGGTACTGGCTGTGGTAGCTGGTTTCCTCGGTATTCCCGAAGTGTTTGCGAAAGACGCGCACTGGCTGGAGCATTTCCTGGCACCGATTTTTGCAGAGTCTACCGCTAGACAATCGGCACATGGCATTAGTCATTCCACCGAGTATGCCCTGATGGGTGGAACGGTGGCGGTGATTCTGGGTATCGTTTTCTTCGCCATTAAAAAATACACCAACAATGCACCTGCTGCAGAGGCTACGGGTTTTGCCCGCGTCCTCCAGAACAAGTGGTATGTGGATGAAATCTATGAAGCCATCATCAGCAAACCTTTGCGTGCGCTCGCAACATTCCTCAATAACGTGATCGAGAAATCTGTGATCGATGGGGTAGTGAACGGTGTAGGCAAACTGGTGCAATATGGTGGCAGGCAGATGAGATGGTTACAAAGCGGGCAGGTGGGATCTTATATCCTCATCATGGTAGCCGCCACCGTGCTTTTCTTTATTATTCAATTATTCAGTAAGTAAATCAGGGATAAAATCAAGATATGTTCGCAGCGTTTGACAATTTCCCCGCACTCTTGATCTGGTTGCCGTTGATCGGTGGACTGGTCAGCTTCTTCATCAAGAATGAGAAGTCGGTTCGCAACTGGGCCCTGTTGTCGTCTATTGCCACCTTTGCGTTGGTGATGGTGAGCCTGTTGTATACTGACCAGAAGCATTACATCCTTAATTCGGTCAGCTACGTATGGCTTCCCGAGCTTGGCAGCAGTTTCTCCATGATGCTTGATGGCATGAGCAGGATCCTGGTCTTACTCACTGCGGTTTCTTTCCCATTGATTTTTGCGGCCACTTCTGGCGCAACATATAAAAATGCACATCAGTTTTATGGATTGATGTTGTTGACCCAGTGCGGTTTGATGGGTACCTTCATGGCCGTGGATGCGCTGGCCTTTTATTTCTTCTGGGAACTGGCGCTGATCCCTGCTTATTTCCTCGCCTCAATGTGGGGAGGTGAAAGAAGGACCCAGGCGGCGTTCAAATTTTTCATTTACACCTTCGCGGGATCTTTGTTCCTGCTGATCGGTATTTTATATGTTTACCTGAAGACGGCCGACCAGAGTTTTTCTGTGGTGTCATTCTATAACGTGAACCTCACCGTGAAAGAGCAGGGCTGGTTGTTCTGGTTGTTCTTTGTTGCCTTTGCAATCAAGATGCCGATCTTCCCCTTCCACACCTGGCAGCCGGATGCATATGAACAATCTGCTACGCCGGTCACCATGGTACTCAGCGGCGTAATGGTGAAAATGGGATTGTTTGCCGTGTTGCGTTGGTTGGTTCCGGTGTTTCCCGATGTGATTAAGGATGTAGATAATTGGATTATTGGGTTATCGGTTATTGGCATGTTGTATGCATCTATTGTTGCGTTGGTGCAGGATGATCTTAAACGACTGGTAGCTTATTCATCGATCGCCCACATCGGCCTGATGGCTGCAGCAGTATTCAGCCTGAACAGCATTGCGATGGAAGGCATGATGATCCAGATGTTCAACCACGGCATTAATATCATCGGTATGTGGATCGTGGTGTACCTGATGGAACAACAGACAGGCATTCGCAAGATCTCGCAGTTGGGTGGACTTGCACAGCAAGCACCTGCACTGGCGATCATGCTTGTGATCATTGCCCTGGCCAATATCGCACTTCCGTTGACGAATGCATTTGTGGGCGAGTTCATGATGTTTGCCGGCCTGTACAAATTCAGCCCCTGGTATGCAGCGGCAGCAGGGGTAAGTATCATTCTTGCAGCGGTGTACACGCTGAACATGATCAAAAATGTTTTTTACGGAAACCTCAATACCGTTACATCTTCGTTCAGGGATATCGTGCTGAGAGAAAAGCTGGTGCTCGCGGTGATCGTGATCATCATCTTCGTGATCGGTGTGTATCCCGCGCCTATGTTTGATATGATCAGGCAGGCATCGGATGTATTGTTGAGCAGGTTTACAAAATAATTTAGAGAAGCCATTATGAACGCAATTATCTTATCGGCACTTTATGGCGTGGTGATGATGTATTCAGGAATCTTCCTGAAAAACAATGCTGCCATCCGGTTCACAGCAATTCTTGGGATCCTGTTGCTGATTGTAGTCAACTGGCTGGAATTTGCCGGCATTCCTTTTTTCAACGTGGATACAAAGGGCATGTTGGTCTTCAATACGTTTGGGCTGGTGTTCAATACCGTTGCATTTGTAGCAACAATGTTTTATTTCCTTCTCTCCGGCAAGGACATGGAAGATGTGGGCAAGAATGTTCCGGATTACTATGCACTGATTTTTTTCGTACTCTGTGGGGTTTCAGTGGTGAGTGCATTCCAGAGCCTGCTCATGCTTTTCATCGGCATTGAGATCATTTCCATTCCGCTGTATATTCTTGCGGGTAGTGATAAGCGAAACCTGAAGAGCAACGAGGCGTCACTGAAATATTTTTTGATGGGTTCCTTCTCCACCGGCTTGATGCTGATGGGCATTGCACTGTTGTATGGGGCCACGGGTACATTTTACCTGGAAGGACTCAACCTTGGCGCAGGAACACTTACACCCATTATGGGCATCGGCGTAGTATTGTTGATGGTATCGATGGCGTTCAAAGCATCTGCGGCACCTTTTCATTTCTGGACGCCTGATGTGTATGATGGTTCACCCGCTGTGTTTACGAGCTTCATGGCCACCATTGTTAAGGCGGCGGTGTTCGTTGCCTTTTTCCGTTTGTTTGAGAATGCATTTGGAAAAATGCACAGCAGTTGGCAATTATTGGCAGCTATCATTACTGCAGCCACCCTCATTGTGGGCAACGTTACGGCGGTGTTCCAACAGAGTGTGAAGCGCATGCTGGCCTATTCTTCCATTGCCCAGGCGGGCTTTATGATGATGGCCATCTTTGCCCTTAATGCAACGGGTAAGAATGGTCTTGTTTTATATGCAGCAGCGTATAGCCTGGCTACCATCGGTGTATTTGCAGTGCTGATCAAAATGAAGGACTACACCTTTGATGGGTTTAACGGTCTTGCTAAATATGAGCCTGTCTTAGCCCTGACCACTTCCATCTTACTGCTTTCTTTAGCCGGCATTCCGTTGACGGCAGGATTTTTCTCCAAATACTATATGATCCTCAGCGCCCTCAAAACCGGTGAGATGTTCTGGCTGGTGATTGTAGGGGTGATTTGTGCGGCCATCAGTATTTACTACTATTTCCGCGTCATCCAGAGCATGTATTTCAAAGATGCCGATGAGACGCCGGTGGTGCCGGTTACTTCCGGGTTCAAGACCATGCTGATTGTTACAGCGGCGTTGGTAGTGCTGCTGGGGGTGAAGCCGGGGTTGTTACTGAATTTATTGAATCTCTGAACCAGCAATTGGCAATTGACAATTAGCAATTAACAATTGGCACTAGTTTCTAAAGACTAGACTTTAGATACCAGTGCCAATTGCTAATTGTCAATTGTTAATTGCCAATTGCCAGTATATAGTGCCGTTTATAATCCACAAGCAACAGAAATGCGGGGATTCTGTACATTTAGGCCATGAAGTTTCTCGATACGTTGAGACTGGCATGGAATACCGTTAAGGCGCAGCGTCTGCGTACCGGCATTACCGTGGCCATCATTGCCTTTGGCATCATGGCCCTGGTAGGCATTATCACGGCTATTGAAGCCATGAATAAGAGCCTGCGGGAGAGTTTTTCCACCATGGGTGCTAACGCGTTCAGTATTCGCTTTAAGGAGCGCCGTGTGCAGTTTGGCGGGGGCGAGGTCAAGAAGACCGATAAGCGCAAAAAAGCCAAAAAAAGTAACCAAGGCAAGATCATTACCTACGAGCAGGCGAGGATGTTCAAACAGCGGTTTGATTATCCCGCCTTTGTGGCCATCGGACTGAATGGTCCCAGGAGCCAGACCGTTTTTTACGAAAGCAAGAAAACCAACCCAACCGTCACCGTGAACGGGGGGGATGAGAACTATCTTCTGCTCAATGGTTACGAAATTGAATATGGACGCAGTCTCAATAAACTGGATGTGGAGAGTGGCCGGAATGTTGCCGTGATTGGGAGTGATGTGGCCGAGAAATTTTTCAGCGGCCGAAAAGAGAAAGCTTTGGAACAGGTGATCCGCGTGGGTAGTAATAAATATCGCATCATCGGCATCATGAAAGAGAAGGGATCCAGTGCATTTTTGCAGATGGACAATGTGATCATCACGAGTTACAATAATATCCGAAGGCTATACACCAATCCCAACCAAAGCTTTTCACTGGCAATTCAGGTGAATGATATGCGGAACATGGAGCCGGCGATAGGTGAAGCCGAAGGAGTGTTCAGACCTATACGCGGACTGGGTATCACAGAAGATAATAACTTTTACGTAGATAAAAGTGACAGCATTGCGGAGACCTTTATCAAATTGCTCAGCACCATTTCAGCAGCAGCAGGAGCCATAGGGTTTATCACGTTACTGGGTGCCGCCATCGGATTGATGAATATCATGCTGGTTGCGGTATCTGAGCGTACCCGCGAAGTGGGGCTGATCAAGGCGTTGGGTGCTCGGAAAAACAATATCAGATACCAGTTCCTTTTTGAATCAATCTTCATCAGTCTGCTCGGCGCGGCCATCGGTATTTTCCTTGGCGTATTGGTTGGAAATCTGGTGGGCATGTTGCTGGATACTGGATTCCTGATTCCCTGGGGCGTAGTATTTTCCGGTATCATCATCTGTTCTATCGTAGGGCTTGCTGCAGGTCTCTATCCTGCATGGAAAGCGAGTAAACTCGATCCTATTGTAGCACTTCGTTACGAATGAAAAATTAGGGTGAGTGTTTAGGGTGAGGCTTAAAAACCCCAACCCAACACTCACCCTAAACCCTTCCCCTAAAGTCTGTTACTTAGGATCAAGGCCTTGCTTAATCCGCTCTGCCAGATCCTGCAGGTGATACCTGGTCAGGTTATCTGTATTGCCAGCGGCTGCAGTAAGGATCTCGCTGCGAAGTTGAACGAGGTGTGCCCGTGTTACAGAGCTGACATCGTTCTTCATCACATCTCCTCCGCCACCGCCACCGAGCAGAATGGTCAGCTGGGCAGCAGCACTGTTTGAAGAAGAGGGATTGATGATAGACAGCATCCTGTCTACATAACTCTTCTGCAGGTTACGCCTGTAAGCATCGGTCTTTGCTTTGGTAGGCAGTTCTTTAAAGATGCCTTTTTTCAGATCACTATAATATTCATCGATACCATAAGCATCATTGTATCTGGCCATCATGGTTGCCATTTTGCTCAAACGGCTTGTGTTCAACAGACTGCCCAGCACCTGGTCTTGTAAAGACGACACAGGATCTGCCATTGGAGCTGCAAACTTGTTTACAACGTTTTTATCCAGCATCCAGGTGGGTGTTTCAAAAGCTTGTTTGTTGATGAAGTTCACCGCTTCTTTCTGGGTAGCCTTTGGAACCATTTCAAAAACATCTCCCTGTTGTTCTACCGTTTTCCAGGTTTCGTAGTAGCCACCGATATTGCGGCTCACGTGACCCATATACCTGCTGAACTGTGACCTTACGGCGCCATACATGACGGCAAGGTTTTCGTAATCATCGCCCTCTTCTTTCGTCCACTCAGGCAGGTTTGTCATGATACGCTTCAGGTTTTTGATACCATATTCAGACGCCTTCATTGCATTATCACTCAGGTCCTCGCTTTGTGTGCGGGGATCAGATGTGTTGCCGCTTTCGTAGGTGCCGAACCAAACCCGGGGATTTTGGGCGTAGCGATCGTTGAATTTCTTGTTCAGGAATTTCTTCTGCTCTTCTTTGTCCTTACCGGGAGCATAACCATAGCCCCACTCGATGGCCCACTTATCGTAGTCGCCAATACGAGGGAACAATCCGGCCCTGCCAATATTATCTTCAGGCTGCGCAACATAGTTAAAACGAGCGTAGTCCATGATAGACGCGGTATGTCCGTTGGCTTCCACCCAGGCTTTGTCGCGCAGTTTCTCAACAGGCGTTTTGGACGATGAGCCCATGTTGTGACGAAGACCCAAGGTGTGACCTACCTCATGTGAAGACACAAAACGGATGAGGTTACCCATCAGATCGTCATCGAATTTCATCTTGCGGGCACCGGGATCAACAGCAGCTGTTTGTACAAAATACCAGTCGTGTACCAACTGCATCACATTGTGGTACCAGCCGATATGGCTTTCCAGAATCTGGCCGCTCCTGGGGTCATGGACCTGGGGGCCATAAGCATTGGCGATGTCAGAAGCAAAATAACGCAGCACGCTGAAACGGGCATCTTCGAGGCTCATGGTGCTGTCATTTTCCGGCCATTCCTTTCCGAAAATGGCATTTTTGAAACCTGCTTTTTCAAAAGCCGATTGCCAGTCGTTGATTCCCTGGATCAGGTAAGGACGCCATTTTTTAGGGGTGGCGGGATCTATATAGTAAACGATGGGCTTTACGGGTTCCACCAGTTCTCCCCGCTTCCATTTTTCCATGTCTTCGGGCCTGGGTTCCAGTTTCCAGCGTACGATGAAATTGGCCTCCTCCACCTTTTGCTGTTCATCAGAATACACCACATAATCGTCAGAGAAATAGCCTACCCTGCGGTCTACCAGGCGTTGTGCATAGGGCACTTTGGGCAGCAACAGGAAGGAGGTGTTGATCTCCATGGTTACGGCGCCGGCCGCATTGGCAGCGGGGAGGGAAGAGGTGGTTGGGAAAGGAGACGGCACACCGAAAGAGGGTGCTGCTGAGGAGGCGCTGAAGGTTTTCACCGTCCGCACCTCGGTATTGATGGGGTAGCTGCGAATGCTTTCGATATAGGAACGATCAGAAGCCAAACCGCTCAGGCTCATAGAGCGCTTCGCATTGGCACTGAGGGAAACTGGCTGGTTATCACCCTTCAGGTAGTCTGTCATGTCCACCAATACGCCCATAGAATCCTTGGAGAGGGCCTTGATATCCATGGCAGCAGCAATGGGGTTAACGTTAGAGTTTTTCACCGCACGGGAGATCGGATCGGCAGAGTCCGCCACGGCGATGGTCAGCACCACGCGCATGAAGACCTTGTTATCCGGTCCTTTTTCGAAGGTGAGGACCTGCTGGTTGGCGAGTTCACCACCATAGGTACGGCCACCGCCTGCTACTTTGGCGAAACGGGTTACCGCAATGATCTCCCGGCCCAGGATAGAGTCAGGAATCTCGAAATAATACTTATCATCCACTTTATGAACAGTGAACAGGCCACGCTGGGTTTTGGCCTTTCCGGTGATCACTTCACCATAAGGCTTTGGTCCTGTGGATGTTCTGGGTCCTCCGGGGGGCATTCCACCGGGAACTGCCGGGGTTACACCGGGTGTTCCAGGCGCTGGTGCCGGGGCAGGGGTTGGAGAAGGGTTTTGAGGCCTTCGCTGCGCCAAGCCATCAACGGAGGCCATGGATAGGCCTAATACGATGGGTAGCAATCGAAACAGATACTTAGCAGTCTGCATGTCTTGGAATTTAGGTTGCCGAATGTAGGATTTAGATACCCTCATCGGGCGGTTTTGATAAAAAAAATTTAATAAACGGAAATGGAATTTGAGAATAAACGCATCCCATGCAAAATAGATCGATTCAACGGTGTAAGATTTGAAACAATTATTAACATTGGAATGATAGGGATATTCATAATGTATCGGTTAGATGACTTTTTTTTACAAAACTTACTATATTGTGTTCCCTTGATAATTTTTTTAACCCGGGTTGTCTGGTGAAAAATATTTTTAAGTAGAATTGTGACTTCAATAAACAATCACCAAAACGAACATTTAAACTTTTAAAAAACAAACGTCATGGCTGAGACAAAACCGACTGCAACAGCAACTGCTGCGAAGGCAACAACATCTGTACAACCTAAGAAGAGTGGCAATCTGATTTCCATCCTGGCTCCGATCCTTTGTATTTTGGGTGGTTACATTATCTGGAGATTTTTCATGGGTGCCGAATCAGGATTCAGCAAACCAGACCTCGCTGGCGGATTCTGGCCTAAACACCATGGTCCTAAAGGTGAATTCAACAAGATCTATGAAGGTGGTATCATCGTTCCCCTGCTGATCGGTTGCTTCCTGATGGTAATTGTTTTCTCCATTGAGCGCTTCCTGACCATTTCTAAGGCGCAGGGTAAAGGAAACATCTCTGAGTTTGTTCGTAAGGTGCAGTATCACCTGGCTAACAAGAATGTTGACGCAGCATTGGCTGAGTGCGACAAACAAAAAGGCTCTGTAGGAAACGTAATGAAGGCTGGCCTTCGCAAGTACAAAGAAATGATCACCAACACTGAGTATGACACTGAGCAGAAAGTGCTGGCGATTCAGAAAGAGGTTGAAGAAGCCACTGCGCTTGAACTTCCTATGCTCTCCAAGAACCTGGTATTCCTGTCTACCCTGGTATCTCTCGGTACCCTGGTGGCCCTGCTGGGTACGGTAATGGGTATGATCCGTTCATTCTCCTCACTCGGTGAAGAAGGTGGTGCCGGTGCAGCTGCACAGCTGGCGGTAGGTATCTCTGAGGCCCTGTATAACACAGCCCTGGGTATCGCTACATCATCATTCGCCCTGGTTATGTATAACATCTTCACAACGAAGATCGATTCAATCACTTATGGCATCGATGAGTCTGGTTTCACATTGACCCAGAGCTTCGCTTCTATGTACAAATAATTTTGTGCAAGGATTTATGGAATGATGCAGTTGTTGCATCTCATTATCATCTCAAATTGAAGTATTCATGCCAAGTGTTAAAATACCTAAGAAGTCTACAGCAAACGACATGACGCCGTTTGTGGACGTAGCCTTCCTTATCTTAACCTTCTTCATGTTGGCTACTAAGTTTAAGCCTGATGAAGCGGTTGAAGTAACAACGCCTGGTTCAGTTTCTGCGGATGCAGTTCCTGAAAAAGACGTATTTACGGTGACGGTGGATAAGGATGGCCGGGCCTTCGTTTCCATGGATAACCCTGAATTCAGGCAGGTTTTGATCGATAATCTGGATAAAACCAGGAGTCTCGGTCTTACCCCGGCTGAAAAGAAGGCGTTCATCAACATCGCAAGTGTGGGTGTTCCATTTAGTCAGCTGAAAGGATTGCTGGCCCTGGATGCAGAACAGCAGAAGAAAGTGGCCCAACCGGGTATCCCTGCTTCTGACTCCACTGGTGGTGAATTGTATTATTGGGTACGCGATGCGTTGGTAGCCTATTCCGGCAGAAAATTGAACCTGCTGATCAAGGCGGATAACAATACCAAGTATCCCGTTTTCAAGAATGTCCTGAATGCGTTCAAAAAGAACGACCAGAACAAGTTTTTGCTGATCACGGCTCCTGAAGATGCGCCTGTGGGTACACCACTGCATCAGACAAGGCAGAATCCGACGCCAGCTGCGAAAAAAGAGTAAACATTATTTAAGTGTTCAAACATTACTGATATGGCAAGTTTAGATACGGGCGATAGCGGTGGCGGCCACAAAAAAGGGCCTGGTGTAAAGAAAGCGAAGAAACTGTCTACAACGGTTGACATGACTCCGATGGTGGATCTGGGCTTCCTGCTCATCACTTTCTTCATCTTTACCACTACCGTGGCATCTCCCACAGCGATGAAGTTTTATTTGCCCAAGGATGTGGATAAGCCTGAAGAACAAAACAAGGTTAAGGAATCAGGTGCGTTCACCATCATGTTGGGTAAACAGGATCAGGTGTATTATTACGAAGGACTTGATCCTACACAGATCAAGGCTACCAATTTTAAGGGTATTCGTGATGAGATCCTCCGCAAGAAGAAATCTACGAATCCTGAAGACCTTGTAATGATCATCAAACCCAGTGAAGATGCCACCTATAAGAATACGGTGGACATGCTGGACGAGATGGCTATTGCAGAGATCAAAAGGTATGCGATGGTGGATATCAGTCCTACGGAGTATGAAATCCTGAAAGTAACTGAAGCCGCAAACGGAATTAAATAGCATTAACTATGGATCCAAACAAAATTAAAGACGCGGAACTCATTGATATCGTCTTTGAAGGACGGAACAAAGAGTACGGAGCGTACGAGCTGCGGAAGAAGTACAATAAAAGGCTGACCACAGCCTTGGCTATCACTATGGCGCTTGGGGCACTGATCTTCCTGACGGCCTTTATTGCAAATGTTGCAACAAAGAGCAAGGGCAAGGTTGAAGTAGCCGAAGTGCAGCTGGAGCAGATCCAGCAGGAGGAGCAAAAGAATGAGCCACCTCCGCCACCTCCGCCAAAACCACCAGAGCCTCCGAAAGTGGAAATGGCCAAATTCACGCCTCCTAAAGTTGTAAAAGACGAAGAGGTGAAAGAAGAGGAGAAACCACCAGAAGTGGAGAAACTGGAAGATACCAAGATCGGTACCGTAAACCAGGAAGGCCAGAAAGATGAAGGTATCGTTGCACCGCCCGTAGAAGATAAAGGTGGTGTAGTTGAAGCTCCTAAAGTGGAAGACGAAGACAAAGTATTCCAGAAGGTGGAGATTGATGCTGAATTCCCCGGTGGAACAGGTGCGTGGACCAAATATGTAACCCGCGAGATCGAGCGTAACATGGATGAACTTACCGAAGATGGAAAGTCAGGTACCGTGGTTGTTCAGTTCATTGTGGACAAGGAAGGTGCTGTATCAGAAGTACGTGCACTGCCTTGCGGTGAAGTTGGTGTTCCCAACTGCGTTGGCCCAGGTTCAAAACTGGCCGAGGTTGCAGTTGCCGCCATCAAGAAAGGTCCGAAATGGAAACCCGCTGTGCAGAACGGTAAGAACGTAAAAGCTTATCGCAGGCAGCCGGTAACATTCAGGTTGGAAGAACAATAAAATAGCTATTAGCTAATAGCTATTAGCTAGTAAAGAGGCGCGAATATTTTTCGCGCCTCTTTTTATTCCTGATCTTCGTACTTCTCTCTTTATCTTCTCCCTTCTCTTTTATGGAATTATTGTTTTGTCTCGATCATAGATTGAAACATCAATTATGGAGGCGAACAAAATTTTACAAAGCGACACGCTCGACATTCTGTTTGAAAACAGGAACAAAGAATATGGAGCGTATGAATTACGCAGGCAGTATCATTCAAGATTATCTGTTGCAATGTTGATCACCGGAGGACTTGGTCTTTTGTTTTTTATGTCTTCGTTTTTGTACAAGCCTCATGAGGAGCAGCCTAAGCAAACCAAAAGAGTTGTTGAGTTGACAAGCATCGCGCCCGAAGAGAAAATCATTGAGCCGGAAAAGCCTAAGCCAGTTGAAGTAAAGCAGGTACGTACAGAAATTTACGTTATCCCTAAAGTAGTTCCCAATGATCAGGTCAAGGACAATCCACCCACCATGGATCAGTTGGATAGTGCTGTCATCGGCACAACGCATATTGATGGCGATGTTCCTACAGGCAATGAACCAGCAGTCAAAGAAGCAATAAGCAGCGGTGTTGTAGAAGCTCCAACAAGTAAAGAACCCGAGATATTGATTGACGTTCAAATTCAAGCTGAATTTCCCGGTGGAAACAAAGCCTGGTCTGATTACATCAGCAGAGCCGTAAGCAAAAGCATGGATGAATTAGTGGACGATGGAAAAAACGGAACTGTGGTGGCGCAGTTTGTGGTGGATACTGAAGGAAATGTATCTGATGTGAAAGTGCTGGGCTGTAATGAAGCAACCGTTGCTAACTGTATAGGAACCCAATCCAAACTCGCAGAGATCGCCATTGCGGCCATCAAACGCGGACCCAAGTGGAAACCCGCCGAACAAAACGGACGTAAAGTGAAAGCCTATAGAAGGCAGCCGATTACGTTTAAGTTGGAGCAAGAGTAGATTCTGTAGGTTGCAGGTTGTAGGTCGCAG
>JBKCVJ010000068.1:0-12399 GCA_046317915.1 Sphingobacteriales bacterium | reverse complement strand
GAGATCATGAAAGATGAGAAAGTAAAACTCAGGTTGATTTCAGCGATCTGTTCCTATGAAGAAAGCAGTTTCTTCATACAGCAAAGGCTTGAGCATGTGCAGGATCCGGCGCTGCTGGCGAAAATATTCATCACAGGTATTTTCCCGGCCCATGAAAATGGTACACCAGAGGACATGTTCATTTTCCCACCAGTACCGAATTTCATCTTCACCAGGGATATCGGCATAATGGTGAAGGATCATATTCTTCTCAGCAGGATGGCTACTGCAGCGAGGAGAAGGGAGTCTTTGCTGACGAAATTTCTTTCCTTGTATTTCTTTTTTAAGGACAGTCCGGAGAAGGTCATGGAGATCATCGAAGACAGTGATTTCTTCCTGTATGAGGAAGAGGAGCGAAAGCATCGCGTGATCAGTATCGAAGGGGGCGATGTGATGATGATTCATCCGAAGCACTTCGTGATCGGCTGCAGCATCAGAACTTCCCCGAGTGCGATCAATGAGATCATACACACCATCTTCAGTAAACCGGAACTGGGCATAGAGAAAATTTCAGTGGTCAAGATACCCCGCAACAGGGCCCAGATGCACATCGATACCATCTTCACCCAGGTGCGCAAAGATGTCTGGGTATTGTATGGGCGGTTTTCGGAACGAATCCTTCAGGATGAACACGTCAGCAGGCACAGTTATGTGAATCTGCTGGCTCATCAGCCACGGCCACTGGAAATGGAGCAGGTGGAGATCATGCAATTTTTCAAACCAGCTTCGGAAGAATATGTAAAAACCAAGGACTATAGCAGCGGTGTTAAATTACCAGGGATTGAATCATTGCTGAGGAGCATCAGTATGGAAGATTTTGGTGTACCTGCATCACAGGTGAAGGTGCTCTACAGTGGTGGGAATGTATTTCCACATGATGAAAGAGAACAATGGACAGACAGTTGTAATGTAGTAGCCTTGAAAGAGGGCGTGGTGATTGGGTATGACAGAAATAACATCACTGCAGACGAATTCCGCGCGAACGGATTCAAGGTAGTTACTACTGCGGAACTTTTTGAGCAATTTGAGAATGGATTAAAACCGCATGAGGTTGAAAACACCCTGATCCTTCTTCCCAGTGCGGAACTTTCCCGTGCAAGGGGCGGAAGTCATTGTATGAGTATGCCGTTGTTACGCGATAAAATATAAACCATGGAGAAGCAGTATAAACAGACAACATCCCAGGTCCTCATGATTCGTCCGGCAGCATTTACGTACAATGCGGAAACGGCAGTGAACAATGCCTTTCAAAAGAACAATGCATCGGAAGATATTCAGCAGAAAGCATTGGGGGAATTCGATGCGTTTGTGGCTAAACTCCGTGCAGCGGGAATCATTGTTACCGTGGTTCAGGACAGTACAGAACCGCATACGCCGGACAGTATTTTTCCGAACAATTGGATCAGTTTTCACCAGGACGGTACCATTGTGCTGTATCCGATGTTTGCAAAGAATCGCCGGGCAGAAAGAAAGCCGGGCGTGACTGATACCATCGCCAAATTATTTGATGTAAAGGGCAGGTTGGATTTTACCGGCGAAGAAGCAAAGGATAGATTTTTGGAAGGAACAGGGAGTATGGTACTGGATCGTGAGAACAGGATCGCCTATGCATGCCTGTCTGCCCGTACGGACCAGCAACTCTTCATGGATTGGTGCAGGCAGATGCAATACGAGGGCTGTAGTTTTGTGAGCAAGGATGAAAACGGAGGTGAGATCTACCATACCAATGTGATGATGTGTGTGGCGGATCAATATGTGGTGATTTGCCTGGACAGTATCGTAGATCCGCAAGAGCGCAAAAGGGTAATCGATACCATTCAAAAAACACAAAAGCAGGTAGTGGAGATCAGCTATGCGCAGATGAATCAGTTTGCCGGGAATATGCTACAACTGGAGAACCAAAAAGGGGAGAAATTTCTTGTGATGAGCAGTAGTGCATACCATGCATTGAGCGTGGAGCAAGTTGAGCAACTGGAAGGGTTTAATCCTATCATTCATGCGGACCTTACCACTATAGAAACCAATGGCGGGGGAAGTGCGAGATGCATGATCGCAGAAGTCTTTTTGCCGCGGATGGGCGTGTAGGTTCAACCATTTTTCCCTGTTGCCTATTGCCTTTTGATTTTTTATCTACCTTCAAAGCCCTTTAAAAAAATACACAATCCATGAACCGTAAACTTAGAATGGGAATGGTAGGCGGAGGCAAGGATGCCTTCATTGGAGCCATTCACCGCCATGCCGCATTTATGGATGGCCTGATCGAATTGTCTTGTGGTGCATTGAGTATCAATCCGGAAGTAGCGAAAGATTCCGCAAGGTCCTTGTTCCTCCCGGAGGAGAGAACCTATCTCACTTACGAAGAGATGATCACCAAGGAGGCTGCGCTTCCTGCTGACCAGCGCATGGATTTTGTAACGATTGTGACACCCAATTTCGCGCATTTTGCCCCGGCGATGATGGCGTTGGAGCATGGTTTCCATGTGGTGATCGAGAAACCGATCACGTTCACTTTGGATGAGGCGCTACAACTGAAGAAGAAAGTTGAAGAAACAGGATTGATCCTGTGTTTAACGCATACCTACTCTGGTTACCCGATGGTGAAGCAGGCCAAACAGATGGTGAAGGACGGCGCGTTGGGAAAAATCAGGAAAGTATGGGTGGAGTATCCACAAGGGTGGCTGAGCAAGCTTTCGGAAAGGGAGGGCAATGCACAGGCGGCGTGGAGAACGGATCCCAAGAAAAGTGGTAAGAGCGGATGTATGGGCGATATCGGCACCCATGCGGCGCACCTCGCAGAATATATTTCCGGTCTCAAGATCACGAAGATCTGCGCAGACCTTAACGTGTTGGTGGAAGGAAGGATGCTTGACGATGACGGCGGTGTGTTGTTGAAATTTGACAACGGTGCTGCTGGTGTGCTGATGGCATCGCAGGTGGCTGCCGGAGAAGAGAATGCGCTGAAGATCCGCATCTACGGCGAGAAGGGCGGACTGGAATGGGCGCAACATGAACCCAATACACTGTTGGTGAAATGGCTGGATGCACCTACACAGATTTTACGAGCGGGTGGAAATTATGGCGACAGGCTTTCGTCATATGCCGTGCTTAATACCCGTACACCCGGAGGTCATCCGGAGGGATACCTTGAGGCTTTCGGAAACATCTATCGCAACTTCGCCAGAACATTGACGGCAAGGATCGATGGGGTGGAACCTATTCCGGAAGCGTTGGACTTCCCAACGGTGGAAGATGGTATTAGGGGAATGGCGTTTATTGACAATGTGGTTCTTTCGTCGCAGTCAGACGTTAAGTGGACGAACCACATTGTCTAATTAGACAATTTGAAAATGCGGCAATTTGGCAATGAAGGAAGGCGCGCCATGCGTTGCGGCGCGCCGGCAGACACTCCGGGTGTTACTGCGCAGGCGGCAATGCCCAGTGCCCAGTGCCGAATGCCTCGCGAAGCGTCAATTGCCACATTACGCAACATAACTGAACAATCATGAAAACAATAAAGGGTCCTGGTATTTTCCTCGCACAGTTCATGGGCGATGAACCGCCGTTCAATAATTTAAAATCGATTTGTCTCTGGGCCGAGTCCATCGGTTTCAGGGGTGTGCAACTCCCAACATGGGATCCGAGGTGTATCGATCTCAAACAAGCTGCCGAAAGCAAGACTTATGCCGATGAGATCCGCGGAACAGTGGAAGAGTGTGGCATGCAGATCACGGAACTGAGTACCCACCTGCAGGGCCAGCTTGTTGCGGTGCATCCTGCATACAATGAATTGTTTGACGGATTTGCGCCGGCTGAATTGCGTGGCAATGCCAAGGCCCGCACGGAATGGGCGGTGCAGCAGTTGAAATATGCTGCAAAAGCATCGCAAAACCTCGGACTCAATGCACATGCTACCTTTAGTGGCGCGCTGTTGTGGCATACCGTTTACCCCTGGCCGCAGCGGCCCGCAGGCCTCGTAGAGACCGGGTTCACGGAACTGGCGAAGCGGTGGAAGCCTATCCTGGATGTTTTTGACGAGTGCGGTGTTGACCTTTGTTATGAGATCCACCCCGGTGAAGATTTGCATGACGGCGTGAGCTACGAGATGTTCCTGGAGAAAGTCAACAACCATTCCCGCGCCTGCCTGTTATATGATCCCAGCCATTTTGTATTACAGTGTCTGGACTATCTGCAATACATCGATCATTATCATGAGCGGATCAGGATGTTCCATGTGAAAGACGCAGAGTTCAATCCCACGGGTAAACAAGGCGTCTATGGAGGATTCCAGGGCTGGGTGGAAAGGGCTGGACGGTTCAGGTCTTTGGGCGATGGACAGGTTGATTTTAAAGGTGTATTCAGCAAGCTGACACAGTATAATTATAGTGGATGGGCCGTGATGGAGTGGGAATGTGCCCTTAAACATCCCGAAGAAGGGGCAAAGGAAGGCGCGATGTTCATCCGCGATCATATCATCAGGGTGACAGACAAAGCATTCGATGATTTTGCAGGAACAGGCAGTGATGAAGCTTTCAATAGGAAGGTGTTGGGGCTGGAATAGGTAAAAAGTCAAAAATCAAAAGTCGAAATTGAAGGTTTTGACTTTCGATTTCATTTAACTTTAGCATCGAAAAAAAATCGAAATTCTATACAATGAGAAAAGTACTATTTGTCCTGGCAATGTCCGCAGCTTTGTATGCCTGCGGAGGCGGTTCTGCGGAAAGCACTAAGCCCGTAAGCAACAACGAAGAGAATAAGAATTCGCAGATCGGTGGAGAGGCTCCTGCAACAAACACCCCGGCTACTACTACTGATGGTTCTGCTGCAAAACCAGCTGAAGCCGCTCCTGCTGCCGGTAACGGAAAAGAACTTATCGCAAAATCAGACTGTCTGACTTGCCATAAGGAAGATGCAAAAGTGATCGGCCCATCGTACAAAGATGTTGCGAAGAAATATGAAGCAACAGACGCCAATGTGAAGTTGCTCGCGGGTAAGATCATCGCAGGTGGACAGGGTGTTTGGGGTGAAATCCCTATGTCGGCCCATCCTCAGGTATCTCAAGCGGATGCTGAAACGATGGTACGTTACATCTTATCCCTGAAGTAAGCACATGAAAAAAACGATTGCGCTTGCAGCCGTCCTCGCAGGTCTGGCAGCATGCCAGGGCGCTGCTGAAAAAACAGCGGTCCCCACAGATTCAGTAACCAGTACGGCAACCATTGCTGCTGCGCCCGTTGCGGAAAACACCCTCACTGACCAGGAGAAGGCCGATGGTTGGATGCTGCTCTATGACGGAACCTCAAAGGCTGGATGGCATGTGTGGCATAGCAAATCAGATGGTTCGGCCTGGAAGGCCGACAGTGGTACCTTGCGTCTCGATCCCAAAGGGATGAAAGACTGGCAAACCATTGGCGGCGGTGACCTGGTGACGGATTCAGCATTCACCAATTTCCACTTCAGCGTGGAGTGGAAGGTGGCGGACAGTGGCAACAGCGGAATCATTTTCCTGGTGCAGGAAGATGCCAAATATGAACACACCTGGCATACCGGACCGGAGATGCAGGTGCTGGATAACAATGGTCATCCGGATGCTAAGATCATCAAGCATCGCGCGGGCGATCTGTATGACCTCATCAGCAGCGCAAAGGAAACGGTAAAGAAAGCCGGGGAATGGAACAAAGCCGAAGTGATCTATAACAAAGGCGCTTTGGATCTGATCCTGAACGGTGAAAAAGTGGTTTCAACCCGACTGGATGATGAGAGCTGGAAGAAACTTAAGGCCGGCAGCAAGTTTAAAGACCAGCCGGGTTTTGGTGCTTTCACCAGTGGGCATATTGCGCTTCAGGATCATGGAAATAAGGTGTGGTACAGGAACGTTAAGATCAAAAAAATTGTGTGAAAACATGAACCTGTGTTAGTGTGAAATATTCAGGCCCTGCGGTTTTTCCCGCGGGGCTTTTGTTTTTGCTTTAATTTAGTCCCTACCCCCAAAACAAAACAATGAAGAAGATCTCATTTATCTTGCTGACGGTTATGGCTGTTTCATCTGTACATGCACAACAATGGAAGCCGTTATTTGACGGACAATCCCTTAAGGGCTGGCATCTCTTCAAGAAAAAGAGCATAACTCCTGCATGGGTTGTTAAAGACGGTGCCATCTTCCTTGATGTAAATGGACCAAAAGACGGCAGGGGTGATCTGGTGACCGATGAGGCCTTTGGTGATTTCGAATTTAAGTTTGAATGGAAAATAGGGGCGGCCTCCAACAGTGGAGTCATCTTTTTTGTACAGGAGAATGAGAAAGCCGGTGCCACCTGGCATTCCGGTCCGGAGTTCCAGTTGATCGATAATACCGGCTATCCGGATAAACTCAATCCCGGGCAGATGTCGGCTTCATTGTATGATATGATTCCCTGCCCAACCGCATATATCAAACCCACAGGCGAGTGGAATGAAACCGTCATCAGTTTTAAGAAAGGGAAACTGGAATTCATTGTGAATGGTAAAACGCCGGTGAGCATTGAGGTAGGGGGAGCAGAATGGAACAAACTGATCAATGCCAGCAAGTTCAAGGATATGCCTGCCTTTGCAAAGATCACCAAGGGACATATCGCCCTGCAGGATCATGGTGGTGCCGTTTGGTATCGGAACCTGATGATCAAAACATTTTAAAGACACAACTTACATTACTAATCAACAAACATGAGACTTATTGTTGCGATTGCTTTATTTGTGGCCGCGGGATTTGGCCTGTATGCCTGCTTTGCCAAGAAGATCGAGAAACCACGCGTATTGGTGTTTTCTGCTACCAAAGGATTTCGGCACAGCTCCATTGGAGTGGGCAAACTTGCGCTGCTCAAGCTTGGCAGTGAGCATAATTTTACGGTGGATACCACGGAGGATGCTAACGCATTTAACGAGGATAACCTGAAAAAATATGCGGCCGTGGTGTTCCTCAATACTACGGGTGATGTGTTGAACAATACACAGCAAAATGATTTTGAACGCTACATCCAGGCGGGCGGTGGGTTCCTTGGTGTGCATGCCGCTGCAGACTGCGAGTATACCTGGCCTTGGTATGGTAAACTGGTTGGTGCTTATTTCAAAAGTCATCCAGCCACACAAAAAGCGAAACTCATCGTAAAGGATAAATCAAACCTGGCAACCAAACATCTTCCGGATGTATGGGAACGTACCGATGAGTGGTACAATTTTAAAACGCCACCCACTGAGCAGGAAGTGAAGGTGTTGATCGCTATCGATGAAAGTTCATACCAGGGCGGCGAGAATGGCGCCTATCATCCCATGGCATGGTACCATGAATACGATGGTGGAAGGGCTTTCTATACAGAGTTCGGACATACGGATGAGTCTTATGCAGACCCTAACTATTTGCAACATGTGTTGGGTGGTTTGGTATATGCTATTGGAAATGGTAAGGCACTTGATTATTCTAAGGCCACTACCTTACGCCTTCCTGAGCCAGATCGTTTTTCGAAAAACATCGTAGCCACCGGTTATGATGAGCCCACAGAAATGGCCATCCTGCCTAATCTGGACGTATTAGTGGTGCAGCGTAAAGGCCAGATCCATTGGTATAACAAGGCTACCGGTAAAAACACGCAGGTGGCCAAGATGAATGTATATCACAAGACAACGGTTCCCGGTGTGAATGCCGAAGAAGGCGTCATGGGCATCACCGCAGATCCCAACTTTGCAAAGAATAATTTCGTGTATGTATTTTATTCGCCGATGGACAGTTCGGTGAATCGCCTGTCAAGATTTGTATTCAAAGACGGCAAGTTTGATCTGAAGTCTGAGAAAGTGATCCTGCAATTTTATTCGCAACGAAACATTTGTTGTCATACCGGAGGATCACTTTCCTTCGGTCCGGACAGAACCCTGTTTTTATCTACCGGAGACAACTCAACACCATTTGACCAGAACAATTCCAAGTATCAACTGAATGGGTATGGACCCATTGATGGTCGCCCGGGTTATGAACAATGGGATGCGCGCAGGAGCTCCAGTAACACGAATGATTTACGCGGTAAAGTTCTCCGGATAAAAGTTGCTGAAGACGGAACCTACTCCATACCTGATGGTAATTTGTTTCCTAAGGGTACAGATAAAGCCCGGTCAGAAATATACGTAATGGGTAACCGAAATCCTTATCGTATTTCCATCGATCGCAAGACCGGATTTTTGTATTGGGGCGAGGTAGGTCCGGACGCTGGCGCAGACTCTGCCAATAAAGGATCAAGGGGATATGATGAATTGAACCAGGCCAGGAAAGCGGGCTATTTTGGATGGCCTTTGTTTGTAGGGAAGAATTACCCTTATCGCAATTTCAATTATGCAACGGGCGAAGCCGGTGCACCATTTGACGCTGCCCGTCCAGTTAACGACTCTAAAAACAATACCGGCCTCTCCAACCTCCCACCTGTAGCTCCACCCTTCATCTGGTATCCCTATGCTGTTTCGGAAGAGTTTCCGGAGCTGGGAACTGGCGGTCGGAATGCGATGGCAGGTCCTGTTTATCATCCTGAATTCTACCCGAAAGAAACGAGGTTCCCGGAATATTATGCCGGAAAATTGTTTTTCTACGATTGGATCAGGGGCTGGGTGAAAGCGGTAACCATGGATGCGGAAGGGAATTATGTGCGGATGGAGCCCGTGCTGCAGAACATTAAATTCAAAGCGCCTATTGATATGGAAATGGGACCGGATGGAAGGCTGTATGTGTTGGAATATGGAAACGGATGGTTCACCAAGAACCCGGACGCAGGACTGGTGCGGATCGAATTCAACAGTGGCAATCGTAAACCGGTGTCTGCATTTAAAGTTGATAAGACTTCCGGCGCATTGCCAATGACCGTGAATGTTTCTGCGGAGGGATCAAAGGATCCGGATAACGACAAGCTGACGTATATCTGGCACTACGGTACTAAAACCAAGACCACCACTGAGCCGCAGACTACACTGCAACTTACCGCTGCCGGTGATTACAATATGTATGTGGAAGTAAAAGACGACAAAGGGCTGTCTACCAAGAGCTCTAACGTCAACGTATATGCGGGAAATGAGGCACCTAAAGTGACGATTGACCTGGAGAATGGGAACACGTATATCCCCGGCCAACCGGTTAAGTATAAAGTGTTGGTCAATGATAAGGAGGATGGAACGAAGATCGATCCTGCGAATGTGTTTGTTAAGGTTGACTACATCAGTGGCATGGACGAGGCACAGGTAGTGGGTCACCAGCAGGTTAGTACGTCGCTGGAAGGCAAGGCCCTTGTGGAGAGCAGTGACTGCAAGACCTGTCATAAGCTCAATGAAAAATCCATCGGTCCTGCTTATACGGCAGTGTCCAAGAAATATGCAACCAATCCCAAAGCGACAGACTATTTGGTGGGCAAGATCATCAAAGGCGGAGGCGGAGTATGGGGTGAGACGGCCATGCCTGCGCATCCGGATCTAAAGGCTGGCGACGCAAACAAGATCGTGAACTGGATCCTGGGCTTAAGCAAGCCACAGGCAAAATCGCTACCTGCACAGGGAAGCATTACGCCGTCTGCTAAAGAAGTGGATGGCGGTAAAACCATGCAGATCACTGCCAGTTATACAGATAAAGGTGGCGCAGGCCGTAAGCCTCAGACGGGTGTTGAAGCGGTGTTCCTCAGCGGGCCCGTGTTGACTCCGGCATCCATCGTACAAAAACAAGACATCAACGTGATGGAGTTTGGTGGCAGGCAATTCATGATGGCTGCAGGTGCTTCCGGATGGATGGCCTTCCAGGTGGATCTGTCCGGCATCAAGGCACTTGAGTTCGGTTACAGTGGACAGGGTAAGGTGACCAAAGGCGTTAGACTGGAAGTATTTGCAGAAGATGTGACCGGGAAGAAGATTGGTGAAGTATTGATCGATAAGATGGTTGCGATGCAGGACAACCGCATTACGATGGATGTTCCGCCGGGGACCAAAACAAAACGGTTTGTGGTGAAGATCTCTAAAGTGGAAGGGGAGGAAGCTACTGTGGTGCTTACGGCTATCTCGTTGAAGTAAGGCAGTCTTGTTTAATTAAAGGGAGAAGTGCGAAGAGTGTCTGCACTTCGCACTTCTCCCTTTATCTTCTCCCTTGTACTTTAGGCGTGTTATAAAGATTTAGGGAAAATACCAACATCAGGATCAAGAGTCCCCCAAACTCCCGGGTTTCCTCGATCCAGGGTTTTTCAGCTTTCATGGAGGTGACAAGGCTTTCAGCTGCGTGTTCATTGGCCCAGGAAAGAACGCCGTTTTTATCCAGCAACAGGTAAACAGCATAAAGTCCATAGAGACCTAAACCAAGCCACATTAGTTTTGTATGATAGATCCCTTTGTAGGCTTTCCAGCATAGGAAGGCAGCAAACAAGTAGATGGGAATCCAGAGAAGAGGGTCAGGATCATTGTATTGCAACCCAGCGAACAGGATAAAGAGGAAGGTGAAAATGAGGTTGAAAGACTTCATGGGCCGAAAGTAAAGAGAAACTGGTTTTGAAAAGTTTTGAGGGTCCATGCAGCAAGTACAAATAGTTTACTGTCATCATGGTCTTTGGATGAAAGCAAAGCACTTTCATCGCAATTTACTTTCAACGCTTTACACTGACTTTCTGAGAAATACCAAATGTGTATTTACTACACGTAAGACATTTTTATTGAAAATCTCTTAAAAAAACTTTAAATTTTCAGATCAAAATATTTACTTTTAAAAATCTGTCAAAAAACGATTTAGCAAAGGATTTAAATTTTAACCAACTCTAACTGTGTTGTCTTATGAAACAAAAACTCCTGAAGGGCATGGGGAAGGCGATCCCAATGCTCATTCTAATGATGCTACTCTGTACCGTAGCATTTGCCCAAAGAACAATCTCGGGGAAGATCACAGGTCCGGATGGTAGTCCCATCGCGGGTGCCACTGTTGCGGTGAAGGGTGCTTCAACAGCCACTTCTACCGGTGCCGATGGTAGCTTTGTGATCAATGCTCCCAATTCATCGGTGCTGGTTATTTCTTACATCGGCTTCGATGTACTGGAAGTTTCCACTGCTGGCAGAACAGATTTTAACATCGGTCTTAAGGAAAAAACCAATAGCCTCAATGAAGTTGTGGTTACCGGTTACACTTCCCAGGCCAAGAAAGACATCACAGGTTCAGTAGCGGTAGTAAATACTGCTGACTTGAAATCTCAACCAGCGGGTAATGCTGAGCAGCAACTTCAGGGTAGGGCTTCCGGTGTTACAGTAACTACCGATGGAAGGCCTGGTCAGGGTGCTTCAGTTCGTATCCGTGGTTTTGCATCTTTCTCTGGTGGTAATGAACCCCTCTACATTGTGGATGGTGTACCTACCGGTGGCATTAGCGGTTTGAACCCTAATGATATTGAAACGATGCAGGTGTTGAAAGATGCGGCTTCTGCATCTATCTACGGTGCGCGTGCCTCTAACGGTGTAATCATCGTAACTACCAAGAAAGGACGTCAAGGTGGTGCCAAGGTTGCGTACAACATGTACTACGGTACGCAGAATCCAGGCAAAGGCTATGACCTCCTGAATTCTCAGGAGTATGCAAATGCGGTATGGGCTGCTTATAAGAACGCAGGCCAAACGCCTCCCAACACGCAGTATGGTAATGGTGCTACACCGGTTCTTCCTGATTATATCCTGCCTGGTGGCAAGAAGATCGGTGAAGTGGATGAAAGTACATATAACCTGAACCTGGATAACGTGAATGGTTCTACGCTGATTGTAAAAGCGAACAAGGAAGGAACAGATTGGTACGATGTGATCACTGATAACGCGCCCATCATGAACCACAACCTGACCGTTAGTGGTGGTGCAGACAGGAGCCGTTACATGATGTCATTCGACTACTTCGATCAGAAATCAATCATGGCGTTCAGCTTCTACAAGCGTTATTCTCTTCGTGTGAATACTGAATTCAACGTGAAGAAGAATATCAGGATCGGCCAGAATTTGCAAGTTTCTACAACAGAACAGAATATTTCCGGTAATAACTCAGAAGGTTCTGAATTGGGCTTTGCCTACAGGAACCAGCCCATCATTCCAGTGTTTGATATCGCTGGTAACTACGCTGGTTCAAGGGGTCCAAACCTGGGTAACTCAGGTAACCCCTACGCAGTAAGGGAAAGGTCTAAAGATAACCGCGGCCAGAACCTTGGAATATTTGGTAATATTTATGCTGAAGTTGACTTCGCCAGGCATTTTACCGCACGTACAAGCTTTGGTGGTCAACTGAGTTATGGTAACGGTTACGGCTTCAACTTCATCACATATGAAAATGCCGAGAACAATACCAACAATAGCTAT
>JBKCVJ010000067.1:0-25369 GCA_046317915.1 Sphingobacteriales bacterium | reverse complement strand
TCTTCATCGGTAATTTTGTTTCACCCCAGGTGAACAGGATCATGGCATAAATGAAAAACGCAAGCAATACATTCACGGTAACACCGCCGATCATGATGATCAGCCTTTGCCATGCCGGCTTACTCCGAAATTCCCAGGGCTGTGGTGGCTTGGCCATTTGTTCTTTGTCCATGCTCTCATCCACCATCCCTGAAATCTTCACATAACCTCCCAAGGGAAGCCAGCCGATACCGTAAACGGTTTCGCCAATCTTCTTTTTGAAAAGTGAAAACCAGGGATCAAAGAAGAGGTAGAATTTTTCGACACGACATTTAAAAATCTTTGCAGGAATAAAATGGCCGAGTTCATGCATCACTACCAGGATAGACAATGAAAGGATCAATTGTCCGGCCTGCATGCCAAGGTGTGCCCAGTTTATTTCGAGAAGTGTTGTGATCATATGTTTTAGGAAAAAGTAAAAAGTCAACTTTCAAAACCGTTTTTGACTTTTGAATGTTGACTTTTGAATTAAAGATTAATTAGCGATGCTGCAAAATTACGCGCCTCTGCGTCGCTCTCAAAATATTCTTCCAACGTAGGTTTCTCTATGTAAGTCAGTCGCTCCATCGTTCTTTCAATCACTTCGGTCATATCCAGGAACCCGATGCGATTTTTGAGAAATCCGAAGACTGCGATCTCATTGGCCGCATTCATGATGCAGGGCAAGTTACCTCCGCGATGAAGGGCATCCGTTGCGAGTGCCAGGTTGCGAAAGGTTCTGATATCCGGCGGTTCAAATGTAAGCTGGGAAGATTTGGTGAAATCGAATCTCGGGAAATCATTAGCGATCCTTACCGGGAAAGCCATGGCGTACTGGATCGGCAGTTTCATGTCTGGCAAACCCATCTGGGCTTTGATGCTTCCATCTTCAAATTGAACCATGCTGTGAATAATGCTTTGTGGATGCACCACCACCTGGATCTGACGCGGCTGAAGGTTGAACAACCATTTGGCTTCGATCATCTCCAATCCTTTATTCATGAGCGTTGCAGAGTCGATGGTGATCTTCGTGCCCATGCTCCAGTTTGGATGCTGCAGCGCGTGTTCACGCTTCACATTCACAAGGTAGTTGGGTTTTTTTCCGAGGAAAGGACCACCAGACGCCGTAAGAACGATCTTCTCGATCCTGTTCCTGGTTTCACCCACCAGGCATTGGAAAATCGCGGAGTGTTCAGAATCTACCGGAATCACAGGTACCCGGCGCTGTACCGCCATCTGCATCACGATATCTCCCGCAACCACTAGGGTTTCCTTGTTGGCAAGTGCGATGGTCTTACCCGTTTCTATGGCTTTAAGGGTTGGCTTCAAGCCCGCAAATCCTACGATAGCGGCAAGCATCATATCGTAGTTGTTCATCTCGGCCACTTCTTCCAGGGCCTTTTCCCCCGCAAGAACTTTTATCCCTAAACTGCTGAGTTCATTCTTTACCAGCTGGAATTTGGTTTCATCTACAATCACAACCGCCGCAGGCCTGAACTTGCGCGACTGTTCAATCAACAGATCGTGGTTGGAATGCGCTGTCAGGATGGAAACGGAAAATTTATCTGCGTTGGCCTCAATGACTTCAAGGGCTTGCTTACCGATGGAACCGGTTGATCCAAAAATACCTATTCGTTTTTTCGCAGCGCCGGCCGTTCCGGTAGCGGATGCCGGTTTGGGCTGTATAACTGAATCCATGCACTAAAAATAAGTTCTTTCGGCCATAACTATGTAGGGTTCCAAGTCAGAGGCCAACTTTCTGTCGTTACTCAACCTGGGCACTTTGTTTTGTCCACCCAGTTTACCGATCGATTTCATATAATCGATGAAGGCATTTTTCCGAAGTTGACGAATCACCAAAGGCTGAAGGATATTACCCCTGATGAGATCATCATAATAAATATTCTTACCCCTCAAATGATTGTTAACCCTGGTACTGAAGGCCAGCAGATCTGCCGGCACCTCTTCAAACTCCACAAACCACTCATGGAAACTCTTTCCCTCACCCTGTTGGATCATCGGCGCAACGGTGAATTCAGTGACATTCAAACCCTCTTCTTCTGCAGCCTTCATCAGGCTGTATTCAACCTCTTCCCCGATCACATGTTCCCCAAATGCAGAAATGTAGTGTTTGATCCTGCCCGTAACCACCAGGCGATAAGGATCCGTGGAAACAAACTTGACGGTGTCCCCGATATTATACCCCCAAAGACCTGCATTATTGTTAATAACGAGGGCATACTGCTCACCCACCTTAACGTCTGCAAGACTTAGTCTTGTTGGATTCTCTGAAAAGATCTCTTGACTTGGAATAAACTCAAAGAAAATACCCGAATCAGTGTTAAGCAACAATCCTTCCGCCTTCTGGGAATCCTGAAACGCAAAAAAGCCTTCTGAAGCAGGAAAAGTTTCAATGGTATCGATCTTTCGGCCCACACTGGCAAACAGTTTGGCCTTATAAGGCTCGAAGTTGACCCCGCCATGCACCAACACGGTCAGGTTAGGGAATATCTCTTGGACGGATTTACCCGTCAGCTGCATGATCCGGTCAAAATACATCTGCATCCATGGTGGAATGCCGCTGATCAGGGTCATGTCCTGCTGAAGAGTCTCCCCAACGATACGATCCAGCTTGGTCTCCCAGTCTTCAATACAGTTGGTCTCGTAAGAAGGCAACTGATTGGTTCTCAAATAACTAGGGATATGGTGATTGACGATGCCGCTCAGCCTGCCCGTAGGAATACCCGCCAACCTTTCCAGCTCCGGCGAGCCAGAAAGGAAGATCATCTTCCCGTTGGTGAACAGGTGATTGCCGGATTCTGCAATGTAGCAGAGAAGGGCATTTCGGGCTGAATTGATATGGTTGGAGATCGAATCCTTGGTGATCGGGATATATTTAACGCCTGAGGTGGTTCCCGATGTCTTCGCAAAATAGATGGGCTGCCCCTTCCAGAGGATATTATGCCTTCCCTCCTTGATCTGGTCTATGTAAGGGCGGAATGCCTCATAATCCCGGATGGGAACGGCTTTTTTGAAATCATCATAGTTCTGGATGTCCTGAAAATGGTGGTCCTTGCCAAATTGGGTGTTTTTGGCTGCCTTGACGAGCTCTTTAAGGATCTTCTTCTGGTCGTCCACGGCAGTATGCATACCTTTACGGACCTGCTTATAGACGTAGCTTGCGAAGGGTTTGGCCAGAAATGATTTGATCTTCATCGGAATATGGCTCGTTGTTCAGCAAAGATAAATGCCCCCCGGGTGAAAAACTGGCCGCTTGTGTAACTTTTTTTACACCAATTCTTTGTAAGTAAGGTTTTTAACCCTACCTTTGCACTCCTAAATTTTGGCATACTATGTTTGCAGTAGTTAAGATCGCCGGTCAGCAGTTCAGGGTCCAGGAAGGCCAGAGCCTGTACGTTCCTCACCTTGAGGGAGCCACTGGCGACAAATTGGAATTCGCTGATGTTCTGTTCACAGATTCTGACGGTAACATTACCGTTGGCGGTGATATAAAAGTAAAAGTGGCCGCAGAGATCCTTGGCGAAAGGCAAGGTGATAAGGTGATTGCTTTTAAAATGAAAAGAAGAAAAGGTTTCCGCAAGAAGAAAGGACACCGCACATTATTTACCCAGATCAGGATAAACAAGATCGCGTAAGCGAGATCTATTAAAACCTAATTGTCATGGCACATAAGAAAGGTGAAGGTAGTGTAAAGAACGGCCGCGATTCACAAAGCAAAAGGCTTGGCGTGAAGATCTTTGGTGGTCAACCCGCAAATGCAGGCAGCATTATCCTGCGTCAGCGTGGCACAGAATATCATCCCGGTAAAAACGTTGGCGTTGGTAAAGATTTTACCATTTTCGCATTAACAGAAGGTCTGGTTGAGTTCAGGAAGGGAAAGAACAACAAGACTTTCGTTTCTATAGCTCCCATCGAAGTAGCTGGTTAATAGGGTAACTGAGGTTCTTTCCTCATAGAATTTATTCCCGTCAAAAAAAAATTTTTGACGGGAATAAATTTTTTTTATTTTTGTCGTTAATTACCCATTAATTAACCATTAAATTCAAAATCCATGGCAACAGCAAAAAAAGCTGCCGTTAAGAAAGCTGCAAAGAAAGCAGTTAAAAAGGCCGCAGTTAAGAAAGTAGCAAAGAAGGCCGTTAAGAAAGCAGTTGTAAAGAAAGTAGCTAAGAAAGCGGTTGTAAAGGCCGCTAAGAAAGCTGCAGTTAAGAAAGCAGTTAAGAAAACTGTAGTCAAGAGAGGAGTTAAGAAAGCAGTAGCTAAGAAGTAATTTTACTTCGTTAGCGCAAATATTTAAGTCCCGGTTCACCGGGACTTTTTTTTTATTTTCACACTATTTCACTATCACTCTACCGTCATGTCTGATAACTACTCGATTGCCGACCAGTTCTCGCTGCTGTCTAAACTCATGGACATTCACGGCGAGAATTCCTTCAAAGCCAAATCCTACAGCATCGCGGCATTCAACATAGAAAAGCTCCCGATTCAGTTGTCTGCCCTTTCCCCGGCAGAGATCATCGCACAAAAAGGCATTGGCGAATCCACCGGGAAGAAGATCCTGGAAATCCTGCAAACAGGAAAGCTGGACCAGTTGGAGAAAATTGTTGCAGCCACGCCGCCAGGAGTGTTAGACATGCTGAACATCAAAGGCATCGGCCCCAAAAAAATCAACACCATCTGGAAGGAAATGCAAATAGAAAGTCTCGGTGAATTGCTTTATGCCTGCGACGAAAACCGCCTGTTGCTGTATAAAGGGTTTGGTGCCAAGACGCAGCAGAATGTGCGGGATGCCATCGAATTTTATCTTTCCAACAGAGAAAGTTTTCTCTATGCAGAAGTAGAAGCGCTTGCAGTTCAAGTACAAGAAATGCTTTCAGCTGCCTTCCCCAGCCATAAAACACAACACACTGGCGCATTCCGCAGGCAATTAGAGATCATTGAGCAGTTGGAATGGGTCACCACCATTCCTGAGACTGAACTAACTCACTATCTCCTGGCTCACGAAATATCTAAAGAAGAGGGCGATCATCAGCCCTGGATCTTTTTTAAGGGGCACCAGAATCTGAAACTGGCATTTATCTGCACTACAATAGCACATTTTGCCAGGCAAGTTTTTGAAACCAGCTGCAGCAATGATTTTCTTAATGCCTGGAAAAGTTCATTCCCATTGAATGATGTTGATGATGAATCACAATACTTTGAGCATGCAGGCATTGCGGTGATTCCGGCGGCAAGAAGGGAGGATCCTTTGGTGATCAGCCAACCGCCCGCCACACTTATACAGCCTTCGGACATCAAGGGGATCATCCATGCGCACAGCCAATGGAGTGATGGAAGCCAGACCCTGGAAGAGATGGCCAAAGCCTGTATGGATCAGGGTTTTGAATACCTCGCGATCAGCGACCATAGTAAGTCTGCGTTCTATGCAAACGGACTTTCTGAAGAACGCATTGCCGCACAGCATCAGCAAATTGACGAGTTGAATGCACGATATCCCGGTTTCCGCATTTTCAAAAGCATCGAGTGTGATATTTTGAACGATGGGTCCCTGGACTATAGCAACGATGTGCTTTCTTCCTTTGACCTCGTGATCACATCCATACACAGCAACCTGAAGATGACGGAAGAAAAGGCCATGGCAAGGCTTTTAAAAGCCATCGAACATCCAAGCACTACCATACTTGGTCATATGACAGGCAGACTCCTCCTGTCCAGAAAAGGATACCCTGTAGATCATCAAAAGATCATTGATGCCTGCAAAGCAAATGAAGTAGTGATTGAACTCAATGCGCATCCGAGAAGACTGGATATCGATTGGCGGTTCATCCAACAGGCGCTGGATAAGGGCGTAATGATCTCCATTGATCCTGATGCACATGCAGTAGAAGGATATAAAGACGTTAAGTATGGTGTACTTGCAGCACAGAAAGGCGGACTGACGAAAGAGCGTAACCTTAGTTCATTTTCCCGCCAGGAACTTGAGCAGTATCTTTCTTGAGTTGGAAGGTTGAAGGTGGAAGCTCTTCCACCTTCAACCTTCCAACTTCCACCTCACAACAAAGGTATCCTAACATAAAAACTAGTCCCTTCGCCCGCGGTAGTCTTAAACCAGATATCGCCCTTACATTGTTCCACAATGCCTTTACTCATCGCTAGGCCGAGACCTGTGCCTGAGGTTTTTGTGGTGAAGTTGGGTGAAAATATTTTGGACCCCATTTCTTCCGGAATACCCTCGCCGTTATCCGTCACACTCACTGTGATCCAACCGTCTTTCACTTCTTCCCTGACCACGATGTGTGCTTTGCGGGACTCAGGAACGGCCTCCACAGCGTTCTGGAAGAGATTGGTGAACAACCGGTTGATCTGGGTTTTATCTGCCATGATCTCAGCTTTACCTTGTACAGGCTGCCATACAAAAACGGCATTTTCGTTTGTGCGATGCAGTGAGATCAGTGAATAGAGTAAGTCGTGAAGATCAAACTCTTCATTTTTAACCGTGCCGATGTTGGCAAACTGCGAAAACTCTGATGCGATTTTCGCAAGGTGTTCTATCTGCTCAATAAGGGTACTGGCCACACTGGAAGAAAGCTCTTTCACATTGGGCGCATTGTTATCTATCGCTTTCTGCAGGTACTGGATACTCAGTTTCATGGGCGTGAGTGGATTCTTGATCTCGTGGGCCACCTGCCGGGCCATCTCTCTCCAGGCTCCTTCCCTTTCCGCACGGGTCATATCTGCCACACTCTGCTCAAGCTTTCGGACCATTTTATTGTACTCACTCACCAGACCGCCAATTTCGTCGTTACGTGTCCATGTGATCTCCTCATTGTGTTTTCCAAGGTTAATCTCACGCATCTTCTCTCCTATCCAGGTGAACGATTCCGTGATCCTGTTGGTCAGGAACACCGCGATCACACCAGCAATCAGGAAGATGAACGCGTTCAGCGTGATGATGGTTACCAAGAAGTTGGATATCTCTTGGTTTAGATCACGGCTTGACGTGAAATAAGGGATATTTATATAAGCTACCACATCGCGATTGTCATTCTTCAATGGAAGATAGATGCTCTGGTATGTCAAGCCACCCGCGCGTTCATTTTGTACAAACTGGATCTTGCGGAGTGTGCGCATATTGTAATATGCCGAAGGGTCCATCAAACGGGAAAGTATTCCCTTGCTGTATACCAGCGGTTGAGAAGATACTGCCAAGAAACCGCTGCTGTTGTAAAGGTTCACGTCAACATTATGGATCTCTGAAATATTGTAGATGATATTCCTGAGATTGTCTGTTCCCGATGAATCCGAATAACTATAATCCGCTTCGTTGATCCAGTTCACATCGATCTTATTGTTGATCTCGTTGGAGATCACCTGGATGGTGCGGCTCAGCCTGTCCTGGTTGTTCCGGTTGTACCGATTGATAAAGAAGATGAAGGTTGCTACACCGATGACGAAAAAAGAAAATATGCTGAAGAAGATGATGGTTGTGAATATCTGCTGCCGGATATTAAACTGCCAGTGTTGCTGCAGGTAAGACCATCGGAAGCCTGAACGCAGCAGTATGCTTACAACATTGAAGATACCCACCAAAAAAAGAAAGGCACAAAACAGATAGGCAAAAAGGGAAATGGCCTCCAGGAACATATTACTCTTCCGGGTGATCACCACCAGTCTTTCCCTTCCTTGCTTATACCACAGTTCACTGTAGCCATCCTTATCCCTGAACTGGAACTCATTAAATGCCGTCTCATTAGGGGTGAGCGTGCGTTTAAAGGGATAGTCGTTCATATACGTCACCAGTTCACTATTGTGGTATAATGCGTAGGCGTAATGGGGCGATCGTTCAAAAGAATAATCATTGGCTTCCTTAAAGAGGGTTGGAATCATGGCCTCGCTGCGATATCTGCGAGGGTTGGAGAGCATATACACGAGTGCAACGGTTGCCCCTGTACTATCCTTCACTTCGCGCTGATAGATATAGCTGAAACGGTCATACGAAGTTTCGTAATACCGAAGGTTATTGATATTTGTTTTCTTGCTCTGGATGGCAAAGATGGTGGAGAGGGTGTCATATGTGAGGTCCTCATAACCACTCAAAGGCTTACCATCGGCATCATAAAAGTGGAAGCTGGTTTCATAGCGATTGAGGTAACCGGAGAAGTTTGCATTGATCACGGAATCTTTGATCTTTTCACTCTCATCTTCCATCCGTAGCCGGCTGAGATTATTTAACCAGAAGTCATTATTGAATCCGCCGATGGCCACATTCAGCAGTTTTTCACTGGAGGGGTCTGCTTGCAAGGCCAGTTTTTCGGCTATGCGTTTCCGGTATTCGTGTTCTTTGGTACGGTTTTGCGTACTGATCACCAGGGTGATGGATGCGGAAAAGATCACCAGCCAATAAACCATGGCTGAGCCTGAGATCATCCGGTTACGCAGGATCTGCTGGTGGTTGATCAGGAGGTAAAAAATCAGCCAGCAAAGCAGGCCGAACTGGTACTCAAAAATATTACTGAGCTGTGTGCTCAGATAGATAAGTCCTGACACCACAACCACTACCGCCCTGAAAAGGAAACTGGCCTCCGGAATGGTATCCAGGAAACGAAGGATCATCTGACTGCAAATGAAGAATCCCATCGATATACTACAAAGCACAATGAAACCCACAATACTGTAGGCATTCAGGCTGAAGAAATTGGTCACATCAAACTGGATCTGTGAATCAGCTACCAGGCTGCGGATCAAGTTTCCGCTCATGAAGGTCATCGCAACCATGATAAGAAGCAACAGTACCGAGATCCACAACCGTTTGCGTTTATCTTGCGTGGTAATAGATATCTTCTGCTGGTTGATCTGCATTCTTGCAAAATATGCCAGCCAAAAAAACAGTACGGCATTGATGAGCAGATCCCCCAGTGATTTGAATACACTGTTGAATGCATACACTGCGGGTGAAAATAATTCAAACTGGCGCTGGTTAACGGGTATCGGGAACAGATAGGTAAGGGTTCTGATGATGACAAGCGTAACCGCCAATATACTGATCCCCCACAACGCGCCCCATCGCTTTGAGATGGCCAGAACTACCTGGTGAATAAAAAACAGGATGAACAAAAACCCAAGGATCCGCAGAAAATTTGTGACCCAATCATTCGTTAAAACCGTATTGTCTTTTTGTACTAAAAAGAACAGTGATTTGCCGAATGAATTCCGGATGGGTATGTCCGTGGCCTGGTTCGCTATGGCATAATTTTTTTCAACGTTGGGATGATCCACAAATCCGCTGCGCAGATAGTCGTTCTCTAAATAATAATCCCTTCGCACGGGGATCAATGCCAGCAACAGCACGTTGGTATGGTTACGGAGTTCCAGTTTCCGTCTAATCAATTCATATTTCCCATTGGGAAGGTCCACAAAGTATTCGCCATCCTGCCTGACGAGCATCTGGTCCGTAGGCAGGGACTCCTGTGTGTTCCAAAAACGAAGGTTAATGGGGCCCTGTTCTTCGAGTTCATACACAAACAATCCCCAAGGCATAGCAGACAGTTTCTGCATTTCAGTTTCTCCCTGCCGATACTCCACCAATCTGAGTAGTTGCGCCGTATCTGCCTTGATCTTAGAGAATGCATTCTCATGTATGCTAAGGTAGTTCTCCAGATTTTTTCGCACCCCTTTAGGAGAAGATGTATAGGACCAATAGTTGGAAAAAATAAAGGAAAGGGTAAATACCCAGGCCGCCCCAATGAGGAGGTAAGCATTGCGGTACAAGATATCTTTCCAAAAGCTTTTCAATGACCCGTTTTTTGTCGTTTAATATTGTTCCACAACTCATCCATTTCTGAAAGGGTCATATTGTGCAGATATTGGCCCTTTGCAAGTGCCTCTGCTTCCATGGATGAGAATCGATGAATAAATTTTTTATTCGTGCGTTCCAGGGCCTGTTCCGCGTCAATGCCAAGGAAGCGGGAATAGTTGACCAATGAAAACAAAAGATCACCAAACTCCTCTTCCACTTTTGCATGATTTTCCTGTGTGGGATCTGCATCGCGTGTTTGAACCGCTTCAGCGAGTTCCTGTTCTTCTTCCTTAACTTTTTCCAGAACCTGTGATACATCGTCCCATTCAAAACCTACCTGCTTTGCTTTTTCCTGCAGACGAATGGCTTTGACGACGGAGGGAAGGGTTTTAGGAACACCGGACAGTACGGATGTTTTCCCTTCTTTCAATTTCAACTTCTCCCAGTTTCGTTTTACATCTTCTTCATCCTCCACCTTCACATCGCCATAGATATGCGGATGCCTGTGTACGAGTTTATCGCAGACCGCATGAATCATCTCCGGCAAAGTGAACTGTCTCTGCTCTGCACCAATTTTAGCGTAAAAGACGATGTGTAACAACAGATCCCCCAGTTCTTCCTTAATGCCACTCCAGTCTTGATCCGTAATGGCATCAGCCAGTTCGTAAGTTTCTTCAATGGTGAGGGAACGAAGGCTTTCTACCGTTTGCTTTTTGTCCCAGGGGCATTTTTCCCTCAGATCATCCATGATGTGCACCAGTCTTTCAAAAGCTTCCGTAGATCCTTTCATAAGTGTGAATTGGAATAATGGAGGTTCAGTGTTAAAAATACACACATTATGTATGCCCGAAGGCATTCTGACCTTTATTCTGAAGGCAAAATATTATTTTTGACCTTATTCATATCCGATGAAAAAATTAAGCTTATCGATACTCTTCATCTCTGTTACCCAGGCTCTCAGCGCACAGTTCTACTACAACGATCTTTTGCAGCACCAACAGCATCTGGATCGGCATAAACAGTACAAAGCCCAGAAAGTCACCAGGATCGAAGCCAGATCATCGGCAGATCAGGATGCACCTGGCGTTGAGCCCCTGATGGTGGAACAAAGCTACAATACCAGTTACAGCCAGCTTAAGTCCCGGGCGAGCAACGTTACCGGGAAGTCGGCAACCACCAACTACTACAACCCGCAGGGATTACTTTACAAAACAGTAGACAGCAGCGAAGCTTCCGTGACTACTTACGATTATCAATACCAGGAAGGCAATCAACTTGTAAGGATCATGAGTACCAGTGTGCCCATGGGGCAAAAAATCAAGACGATAGAAACCCATCAGTGGATATATGACAGTACCGGTAAGCCTGTGAAGATGATCAGGGTCAGGGACCAGTACGACAGTTCCGAAATAGCGCTGCATTATGATGCACAAGGAAGGGTTGCCGATGAACAGATTTACAGGAAAGCGGTGGGAGGTGAAAAAACCTTCTACTATTATGACGATGCGGGCAGGTTAACGGACATTGTACGATACCAGGAAAAGCTGGGCAAACTGATGCCTGATTTTACATTTGACTATGATGTGGAAGGAAGACTGTTGCAGATGATGGTTGTCCAGAATGGTGGCATGAACTACCAAACCTGGAGATATGCATACAATACACAAGGCTTTTTACGCACTGAATCCTGTTATAACCGGGAGAAAAAACTGGTAGGCAAAGTGGAATATACTTACGAATTGAAGCGCTAATTTTCGAAAAATCCCTACATTTGCATCCCCTCGTTGCCCAGGTGGCGAAACTGGTAGACGCGCTACTTTGAGGTGGTAGTGACCGAAAGGTTGTGCAAGTTCGAATCTTGTCTTGGGCACGGAAAAAGCCTCGCTGATGCGGGGCTTTTTTATTTATTGTGGCAATTTGACAATTCGGTAATGCGGCAATGATGGAAGCGCGGCCGTGCGTTGCCGGCCTGCGCAGAAACACTCGGAGTGACTGCCGGCGCGCCGCTACGCAAGGCGCGCCTTCCAACATTGCCGCATTGCCGCATTTACAAATTGCCACATTGTTTCCGTATCGTTCCTCCGAACTGACCTTGTTAGTGAGGAAGAACGATACGGAAACACGTTCCTTTCCCAACTTCTGACCACTTGACCGTCAACGTGCCTTTATGGTATTCTTCGATGATGCGTTTAGATAAAGTGAGTCCCAGTCCCCAGCCTCTTTTCTTGGTGGTGAACCCCGCATTGAATACCCGGGCGGCTTGTGTGGAACTCATCCCCTTTCCCGAATCTGTGATGTCTATGATCACTTTATCAGGCTGCGCAGTGATCTGCACCTGAATACTTCCCATTCCTTCCATTGCGTCAAGCGCATTCTTGAGGATATTCTCTACCACCCAATCAAACAATGGGTCAGACAAGGGCAGTATGATCTCCTGTTGCTCATGTTGCAGGTGAAATTTCACTTTTTCAGGGGCTCGTTTCCTGACATATTCCACCACCTGGGCCACTGCATGCACCACATCTCTTTCTTCGAGTTTCGGCGTACTCCCGATCTTACTGAATCGGTCCGAGACGAGTTTTAGACGCACCACATCTTTTTCGATCTCATTCACCATTTGGGGATCCACAGTTGTTTCCCGAAGCATCTCCACCCAACCGTGCAATGCTGAAACCGGCGTACCCAGCTGGTGGGCCGTTTCTTTGGCAAGGCCCGCCCAGAGCTGGTTCTGCTCGGCTTTATGCCTGGCATTGATGGCGGCAAGGGCAACAAGAATAAAAAGGGTAACAATCAGCAATTGAACCAACGGATAATAACGCACCTGTTTTAAGAGCGTGGATTCCCCATAATAATATCGATTGAACTTGGTGGAATCAGAAGCCATGTAGGTAACGATGGGCTTGTTATTCCGGAACGCCGCAAAACTGGATCGCACATCATTCGAATCGATATTGTGAAAATTGGTGATGCTGTCCTTTTCGTTGGTCTCGATGACGGGAATGGCATGCTGAGAGGTCACCACCAATGTGGCAAAGGTGATGTTGGCGTCCGGACCGGATTCGGCAATAAACCGATGCGCCTCGGCCCACATCTCCACTTTCTGTCTTTCATCTTCCGCCAGTTTTCCGGCGAGGTAACGGGAGTAGAAAATGGTGGCCACTACTATGAGCAGGGCTACTACCGTTAACACCGTTCGCCAATTCATAAAACGCAGCATAGGATGATGATGAATTACAGCTTATTTTTGGCAATATAAACTTAGCAATTGGATTCACCATCTGTAGCCGTGGTCATATTGAATTGGAATGGCAGAAAATTCCTCGAACAATTCCTCCCCGCCCTCACCGCCTCAAGCTATCCCGGCATGGAGATCGTGGTGGCAGACAATGGGTCCACAGATGATTCGGTGGCGTTCCTCAATGCCCATTATCCGGGAGTCAAGCAGATCATGAATCATACAAATCTTGGTTTTGCCAATGGTTACAATAAGGCTCTTGAGCAAGTGAATGCCAAATACTATGTGTTGTTAAATTCCGATGTGGAAGTAACCATGCATTGGCTTGAGCCGATGGTTGCGCTCATGGAAAAGGATTCCCGGATCGGTGCATGCCAGCCAAAACTCTTGGCCTGGCACCAGAAAGACAGTTTTGAGTATGCCGGTGGATCAGGCGGATGGCTTGATGCTTTTGGTTATCCGTTTTGCAGAGGCCGGATCTTTGATGTTTGTGAAAAAGATACCGGACAGTATGACGATGCTGTACCCGTATTCTGGGCCAGTGGTGCAGCGCTGATGATCAGGGCTGAGCTCTACCACCAGGCGGGAGGATTCGACGGATACTTTTTCGCACACCAGGAAGAAATCGATCTCTGCTGGCGTGTTCAGCGTTTGGGCTATGAAGTGTATGCCTGTCCGGCTTCCGTGGTTTATCATGTGGGCGGGGGAACTTTGCCGAAAGGAAATGCCAGAAAGGTGTTTTTGAATTTCAGGAATAACCTGATCATGCTATACAAGAATTTGCCCTGGTCGCAAAAGATCTGGAAACTTCCCGTGCGCATCATGCTGGATGCATTGAGTGCGTGGAAGAATGTGCCTGCGGGCGAATTCTCTTATTTCTGGGCAGTGGTTAAAGCCCATTTGGCTTTTGTGCGTTGGTTGATGGTGCAACCCTGGAAACCATTACACGCAAACAAGCGTACGGATACATTGAAGGGTTACTATCACGGGAACATTGCCTGGGATCATTTTGTAAAAGGGAAAAAACTCTTCAGTGAAATTGTAAAACCCCTTATTTTTGCAACGCAACATTCATAACTATGGCGCACGATTTATACGAAAGCCCCGATAAGAAAGACTTTGGAAGAAACTGGGTAACCACTTCCCGCTTCCTGTTCCATGTTCAGGTGTTCACTTTTGCCGCATTCCTCCTCGGCGGCTGTTATGGTTTGTATTCAGCCCGTTATAAGGGAAAACCCAAGGTTGAAGTGCCTGAAAGCACCCAATACACGCCAAAATACAAGTAAGTTTTTTTTGACTGAATGGGAGCATTCCTTATTTTTGCACCCCGTTCAGCTCTTTATCACATATGCGGAAGTAGCTCAGCTGGTAGAGCATCACCTTGCCAAGGTGAGGGTCGCGGGTTCGAATCTCGTCTTCCGCTCTTGAACCATCCCTATGTGGATGGTTTTTTTTTCGATACACCCTGCCCGGGTGGTGGAACTGGTAGACACGCAGGACTTAAAATCCTGTTCGCCGAAAAAGCGAGTGCGGGTTCGATTCCCGCCCCGGGCACAAAAAAAACCCAGCGAAAGGCTGGGTTTTTTATTGCGTTGTTAGTCGGTGATACCCTCAAGTCTGGCATCCCTGTACTTCTCTTTCTTGACTTGTTTTCGCAGTCCGATGAATGACTGATAAGGCCCGGTACTCGCAACCATATTTACCAGCCAAGCCGGGATCCAACCACCGGGATCTACCTGCAGTGTATACTCCACACGTACATGCGTGGCATCAACGGGGGTGATGTGCCAAAGTCCGGAAGAACGCTGTATCCTAATGATGCCATTTTTTTCTGATATGTATGTTGGCATGTTCTCTGCAACGATGGTCATCACCCTTGTTTTTGGGTCCTGTGTTAGCGTGATACGGATGATGAAGTCGCGGTTACTTACAGGCCAGGGAAGATCAACCTCAGAATAATAAATAAGATCAGAAGGAGTCATTTGTTTCAACAGGGTACAAACCTTGGTGCCGTACACCCATTCTTTTGTTGTTTTAACATCCATCAACACATAAGCTATTCTGCTCATACTCACCTCCACCACCCCTACTGCTTTCACAGCTTTAAATGCAGAGTTATTGACTGGCTGGGTAAACACCTGCACGCCGTCTTTTTCTGCATGCAGTTTCCAGCCCTTCCCCTGAGCTACCCCTTTTACGCATGACCCCAAGAGCCATAAGATCACCAATACCCTCATTCCCACTAAATTAGCCTATATCCCCATACCATTACAATACCAAAGCACTACACTATTTTCAACAGTTCACCGTTATACCTAAAATTATCCCTTCCCTGATGGAGTTCCTCTTGTGGCTATTGCTGATCCTGCTGGTGATCGGACTGGTGTTCTCCCGGTCCAGAAAAGCCCGTTACCGGAAGGAGGAAGAAAACCAAAGCGGGGAATTGGCCATGAATAAGGAGGCCGTTGCCGTGAGCTCGCCACTGGTTTACCAGGGCGAGGACCTCGACTTCTCAGAGGAACTGATCCGAAAAGTGCTGATCAAGCATTTCCCGTTTTTTAATAACCTACTACACCCGGATCAGGATAAATTCATTGCCAGACTCAAACGGTTCATCCGAAGCAAAATATTTGTGATCCATGACATCAAGGGTTACCGGGAGATGCCCATTCTGATCAGCGCCTCTGCCATCCAGCTCACTTTCGGATTGCAAAAATTCCTGCTCCCCCATTTCAGCATCATACAGATCTACCCGCAGGAATTCATATTAATGGAACCGATGCGCATCTTGATTGGCAATGTGAGTGGCAATACCATTAACATCGCCTGGAAACAGTTTCTGGAAGGGTATAAAAACAGGACAGACAAAAGCAATGTAGGCTTGCATGAAATGGCACATGCGCTTTACTTCCAAAATTTCGAAACAGAGGAGTATATCGACAAAAGTTTTAAAGACTCCTATCATCATTTCACATCTCTTGGCGATAAAATTTTTGAGCGGGAAAAAATCAGCTCGGCCGGAATATACTCAACCTATGCAATGCGCAATTTTCAGGAATTCTGGGCTGAGAGCATTGAAATATTTTTCGAAAGCCCGGAAAAGACCCAGCATCATTATCCTGATCTGTATCGTTTGCTTTGCGATTTACTCTGCCAGGATCCTTTGAATTATCCGAATCATTATTATCCAGTGTAAATTCAGTTCGCGAGGTCGCAAGCTCGCAGATTCAATGCCATATGCCCAGTACCTAATGCCTCTTCTGCTTCGTGGCAGCATAAGTCAGACAAAGATCTCCAAAGATCCGGTAATGAACGTCAAGTTCCGTCTTCGGTTCAGCACTGAACCTGCAGGGAATAATACCGCTTTGCCCTGCTTCGTATCCGAGGATATGCATGTGCTCCTTGAAGTCCAACGCACCATCCCCATGCCATTTGAACAACGACTCCTTGACACTCCAGAACAGGGTTTCCGATAGATAAGGTTGCGGGCCGTATAGGAGGGCCTTTTCTTCATCGCCCAAAAATTTATGCAATACCTTCATCACTTTGGCTGAACGCCATTCCACGTCAACCCCTACCCGATGATCCTTGCTGATGATGACCGCGGCCGCATCGCCCGCATGTGAGATCGAAAAATGATACTGCTCGTCTGACAGAAACGGTTTCCTGGTGTCAGCAATCCTGATCAGTTCATATGGAAAGTCCGGAAACATCTCCTTTAACAATAGTCTGCCCGCCAGGTGTTGTAAGCGTTTGTGCGGATGGGTGATCTCCCGCTGCAAGGGCACCTGCTGCAAAAAGAAGTCCTCCCCTTCGGCAATTTGCCAAACAGCCAGGCGCGTAAACTCGTTAATATCTTGTTGATAAAACAGCGGCATATCCAATCCTGAAATGCGAATTTCGCTTTCTTTCAAACGGCCAGCAAAAACAATTCTTTCGATGATCCTTTCCGATTCACGTATCCTTGAAGAAATAGAGAAGAAAACCATCGTTGTCACGCCATATGACCGTCAATGCCTGGGGAGCAATTCATACGATGTGCACCTCGGCAAATGGCTCGCCACGTACAAAGAGCACATCCTAGATGCAAAGAAGCATAACGAGATTGAATATTTTGAGATCCCTGACGATGGCTTTGTACTCTATCCGCACATCTTCTACCTGGGTGTAACCCTGGAGTATACAGAGACCCATGCGCACGTCCCTTTCCTGGAAGGAAAATCCTCTACAGGAAGACTCGGTATTGATATCCATGCCACCGCCGGCAAGGGAGATGTGGGATTCTGTGGTCACTGGACGCTGGAGATCTCCGTGAAGCAACCCGTCAAAGTTTACCATGGCATGCCCGTAGGGCAGCTGATCTACTTCCCGGTAGATGGCGAGATCGAGGTGAAATACAACCAGAAAAAGAATGCCAAATACAGCTCCCAGCCTGACAGGCCGGTGGAGAGTATGATGTGGAAGAATCAGTTTTGACAAACCAGACATTCAGGAATACCGTCATTCAGGAAACCAGGAGTTGGAGTCCCGGCTGTCTGGATGCCAACTTCAGAATTTCCGAATGTCTGTATTACTGAATGCCTGGTTTGCCACTACAGCGTCTTCTCCTTAAGATAAACCGCATGCAACCACAACACAACTCTACTATACGTTGCCGTCCCGGCGGGTTGTTGATTCATCCGCAGAAACTGCCCGTAAAAAACATCAACCAGATCTCCAAGGGGATTGTCGTACGAAGTCAGGTATTCCCGATACACCTGGATGTCTTTCTTCACCGCAGGTAACAATCGATCCATATTTCGTCTCGCCGCCGTTGAATCCAGCCGGCGAAGCTGTCCATTTGCGTATAGGAACATACTGAAATAGGAAGAATACAACATAGAACTGTCTGTGGATCGGCGGGCAGCAAGAAAACCGACAAAATTGGCCTCGTTTTCCTTGGCATACCCTGCCTGGTGGGCAATTTCGTGGCAGGCCACGAAAGGGATCAGGAAGTCCGGAACGGCTGTATTGAGCTGCGCTTCCCCGGAAAACGGGTTGTAATATCCGGAATACCCCATGTAGTTGCCGAGTTTACCGAACAGGGAAGCTTTGATCGATGACGGGCTGACTTCAGGAAACCCTTCCGTCTGGAACAAGGGTTTGGCAAGTCCTCTGGCCTCTGACTCATTGATGATCTTCATCGGCCTGTACTGGTTTGTTCTCTCCATCAGTAACGACGAGAGATCCCTTAAATCAGTAGCACCCAGGCTGTCTGCAACTACCAATCCAAACTGCTTTGCCGGATTCATTCGGTTATAGTTTAATCCCCATAACACATTGAATAAGATGTATATACAAAGAATAACCTGAATTAAATTCGAAACAATCTTCCACCTTCCACCTCTATCTTCTCCCTTAAAAAAAAGAATGATCCACCTAAGCAACCATACCCCAAACCCTAAATAAATAATGTCACCGATACTGAAGGGAAGCCACCCCGTTAGGGTGCGTTGGAGGGCAGAGGTCAGCGGGTAGAGGGCAGAGGAATAATAAGTCTCTATGAAGTTGGGGAAAAGGGATACAAGCCTGACCAGCAGGGCCAAACCGATCAGTACCACCCATTTCCATGAAAAGCGAAATCTCCCCAACATAATTGGTAAATTACACAACAAATCATACCTTTGCAGGCCTTTAAATCGAATGGTTATGTCTGGACGCCGGGAATTTGATATAGCATTTGTAGGTTTAAAGCCCGGTGTTCACGAGTATACCTACGAGGTAAACGAGAAGTTCTTTGCAGATTACCCGGTCCAGGATTTCTCCAACATCCATGCGAATGTACGCATGAAGCTGGAGAAAAACACATCTTTCATGATCCTCAAATTTGAGGTGGGTGGAACGGCAGATGTGAACTGCGACCGATGTGGGAATCCGCTCAACCAACAGCTGTGGGATGATTTTGAAGTGTTGATCAAGCTGGTGGATGATCCGGAGAAAATGAACGATGAGGAGGAAGATCCTGATGTGTACTACATCTCCAGGGGAGAAAGTCACATCAACGTGGAACCTTACATTTATGAGTTCATCACCCTCAGTATCCCTACGCACCGCTTGTGCAGCCCCGAAGAACTCGGTGGGCCGAAATGCAATAAAGAAGTGCTGGAGATGCTGAAAAAGATGACCGACCAAGATCAAAACGCGCAAAACCCTATTTGGAAGGGTCTAGATAAATTCAGGAATATTTAAAAAGTCATTGATATGCCAAATCCGAAACGCAGGCACTCTCAGCAACGCAGTGCAAAAAGAAGGACTCACTACAAAGCTGAAAAAGTAACCCTCAGCAAAGACAGCACTACAGGTGAACTGCATGTTCGTCATCGCGCACATGAGAGCGAAGGCAAGCTGTACTATAAGGGTCAGCTGGTAGCAGAGAAATCGCCGATCTAAATAATTCGAAAAGTTAAAATTCAAAAGTCGTTAGCTGTTAACCTCCGGGTTAACAGTTAATGACTTTTTTGATTTTTTACTTTTGAGTTTTTACTTTTCACTTACCTTGTATCCATGAAAATCGGTATCGACATGATGGGTGGCGATTATGCGCCACTGGAGGCTGTGAAAGGCATCCGCCTGCATCTGGAACAAAAGGAAAAACCTGCCCACCTCGTCCTCATTGGTGACGAAGCCCAGCTTAAACCGTTGCTGGAGGAACACCAGATCAATCCAGACAACTACACCATCGTTCATGCAAGCCAGGTGATCGATATGGATGAGCATCCTACCAAAGCACTTAAAGAAAAGCAGCAATCGTCCATCGCCATCGGATTTCATTTGTTGGCATCGGGTAAAGTAGACGCATTTATCAGTGCCGGCAACACCGGGGCCATGATGGTGGGTTCCCTGTTTACCGTCAAGGCCATCGAAGGGGTTCAACGCCCCACCATCGGCGCTTACCTGCCTCGTGAAAACGGTAAAATGGGCTGGCTGGTTGATGTGGGTATCAATGCGGATTGCAAGCCGGAGAACCTGCTGCAGTTTGGTATACTCGGTTCCCTGTTTGTGAAATACGTTTGGAACGTTGACTCCCCAAGGGTAGCCTTATTGAATATCGGCGAAGAAGAAGGCAAAGGAAATTTATTGGTACAGGCTGCCTATCCCCTATTCAAGGAAAATGACAAGATTGAGTTTGTAGGCAACGTGGAAGGGCGTGATGTGTTTTTGGATAAGGCCGATGTCATTGTTTGTGAAGGCTTCACCGGAAATGTGATCCTCAAGCTCGCAGAAAGCATCTACGATATTGCCAAACGCCGAAACATCAAAGACGAATACTTCGATAAATTCCATTTTGAACAATACGGTGGCGTGCCTGTTCTAGGCGTATCAAAGCCGGTGATCATCGGTCATGGCATCTCCGAAGGACCGGCATTCAACAACATGATCCTGATGGCTGAGAAAATGATTGAATCAGACCTGATGGAAAAGATCAAAGCAAGTTTCGCCGCATCTTAAATTTTACATTCACTGAACAGGCCAAACATCACGGAAGCGTTGCAGGCCATTATTCCTGCGGAACGGATCAGAGCCCGGTTGATAGACCTGGTCTCGTTTGCGTCTGACGCCGGATTTTATTCACTGGTGCCAAAAGCCGTGGTGCAGCCCATTTCAGAAGAAGAGATCGCGAAACTATTTTCATTCTCTCAAACCCATCGCATCCCACTAGTGTTCCGTACCGGCGGTACCAGCTTGTCTGGCCAAGCCATTACAGACGGCATCCTCGTTGACCTGAGCCAGCACTGGCAAAAGATCAATGTTGAGTCTAACGGTGAACGCGTTCGGGTGCAACCCGGGATCACAGGCGCCATGGTGAATGCGCACCTTAAAAGATTTCATCGGAAAATAGGTCCAGACCCTTCCAGCATCAGTGCCGCTATGATGGGCGGGATCATGTCTAACAACGCCAGCGGCATGTGTTGCGGCGTGGCGATGAACGCCTACCATACAATGCGGCATGTCCGCTTTATGCTGCCTTCGGGCCTGCAATTCAATACCGAGGATCCGGAAGCAAGGGAGAAATTTGTATCGATGTGCCCCCTGCTGGCTAAAGAGCTCGCAGAAATCCGGGAAGAAATTCTTCAACATCCTGCACTATTGCAGATGATCAGAAAGAAATACCTGACCAAGAACACGGTGGGATATTCGCTGAATGCATTCATTGATCATGGCCATCCGTTAGATATCATGTCGCACCTGCTGATTGGTGCCGAGGGTACACTCGCATTCATTGCAGAAGCAGTACTGGAAACCGTGCCTGATCATCCTTATAAATCTACGGCACTGCTTTATTTCCCCGATATCTATGCAGCTTGCCAGGCCATTGCCCCATTGACCGCTGCCGGTGCGATGATGGTTGAACTGATGGACCGTGCATCCCTTCGTGCCGTGGAAGAACTGAAAGGTATGCCGGCCGTTGTAAAGACCCTGCCTCCCGAAGCAGCTGCATTGCTGATCGAGTTTCAGGAAAGTACACCCGAGGCACTAGCGCAACGTGTATCATATTTTACCGCCCATTCCGGCAACTTAAGTATGCTGAATACGCCGGAATTCACCACCGATCCTAAGGCCCAGGATTTTCTTTGGAAAGTGCGGAAAGGATTGTTCCCTGCCGTGGGTGCCGTTCGGAAATCAGGAACCACCGTGGTTTTGGAAGACATTGCCTTTCCGGTATCCGTTCTTGGCGATGCCATTCTGGATCTCCAGGCGTTGTTTGCAAAATACCAATACGATAACGCCATCATCTTCGGCCACGCCAAAGATGGGAACATCCATTTTGTGGTGACACAGAGCTTCAATACACAAGAAGAGATCCAACGCTATGACGCCTTTCTCAAAGAAGTGGTTGAACTCACGGTCAACAAACATGGTGGCACGCTGAAAGCAGAACATGGTACGGGCCGTAATATGGCGCCTTTTGTAGAAACAGAATGGGGTGGCGATGCTTATGCGATCATGCAAAGGATCAAGCAAGCCGTGGATCCTCACAACCTGCTCAATCCCGGCGTCATCATCAACCCGGATGCAGATGCGCATATCCGAAACCTTAAGGCCCTGCCTACCGTAGAAGAAGAAGTGGATCGATGTATTGAATGCGGCTACTGTGAACACAAATGCCCGAGCAGGGACATCACGGCAACGCCCAGACGAAGAATCGTGATCCGCCGGGTGCTGGAAGACATGAAGGCAAAAGGACAGCGTGACAACTATCAAACCCTTGTTCAACAATATCAGTATGAAGGAATAGATACCTGTGCAGTGGATGGACTATGCGCAACAGCCTGCCCGGTTGACATCAACACTGGCGACCTCGTCAAAAGGCTTCGGCGCGAGAACCACTCTCCTTCCCAAAACAAGATCGCCGTTTGGCTAGCCAATCATTTTGGCAGCACCATGCGTCTGGTTCGTTTTGCATTAGGCACCGGGCACATGATGAATAAGATATTCGGTAAGCACACGATGAACAAGATCACCAAAGGCATTCGGAGATTGGTGCCTGCAGTGCCGGAATGGACACCCCAGATCCCCGCACCGCCAGTACTCTCGGTGTTAAGGCAAACTGCTCCGCCGGACGCATCCATCGTATACTTTCCGTCCTGCATCAGCAGAATGATGGGAACCTATCAGGGAAGCGAAAAGAATATCATTGAAACATTTTACAGCGTATGTACAAAGGCAGGGATCGCTGTGCGCACCCTGGAGCAAGTGAACCAGGCCTGCTGCAGCCAGATCTTTGGATCAAAGGGATTTGCCGAAGCACAAAGATTGCAGGCCAAACGCACTGTTGATGATCTTTGGATCAGCAGCAAGCAAGGTGCGTTGCCAATTGTCATAGATGTCAGCTCCTGTGCATATACACTCCATCAGCTGAGGCCGATGTTGGACGATGACAGAAAGCAAAAATTCGACCGACTGAAGATCCTGGATGCGGTGGAATTCCTCCATGATATGGCCCTGCCCAAGCTATCTGTTGTGCCCTTAGAGAAACATGTGGTACTACATCCGGTTTGCGCATTAGAAAAGATGCATACGCAGGATAAATTCATCGGCCTTGCTAAAAAACTGGCGAAACAGGTGACCGTACCTATGCATGCAGGGTGCTGCGGTATGGCGGGAGATCGGGGCTTCTTGTTTCCTGAACTGACCTACAGCGCCACGGCAGCAGAAGCCAATGAAGTAAAACAGATTGCTTGTGATGGCCACTACTCCTCCACTTCTACTTGTGAAATGGCGATGTCTGCAGCAACAGAGAAAAATTATCTTTCGATTCTTTATTTGGTAGACGCATCTACCGTATAGCCCTGATCAGGCCCCTGCGCAAGTAGGGTGCAGAGATCAATTTGTCGTGGAAAAAAATCATAAATCGCTTTGCCGGAGTAACTGAAAAGCCATGGGAAATAAAGTAATCCGTAAACTCCTTCTCGTCCTCTTGACGATGATAAGTACAAAAAGCGAGTTTCATTGGCTTCTCACTGGTAATGGTCTTCGTTAAGCCATCTAACAATGGTCGCTCCCCGCCATCCACATCAATTTTGAAAAAGTCAACTGTTTTATTTGTAAAATAATCATCCCCACGGATGTTTCTACTATCCGTCTGATCAGAAACAAATTTGGCTACGATCTCAACTTTTTCTTTCCAAGGTTCAAAAGTATGTTGTAAGGCTTCCAGCCAACCCGGATCGCATTCAAAAAGATAAAGCCGCTTTACTTTCTCAACTACAGAAAGAGAAAAATTACCTTCTGCACAACCGATATCTGCTACAACATCTCCTTGCACTACATTAAAATCTTCCGTCGTATAAAAATGGGGGCTTTCTGGGTCCTGCTCTATTCTTAGGCGATTATAATTTCGTTTGATTTTCTTTTCATTCCAGCCGCGCTTAAAGTAGAGTTTCTTGTTATCATGCAAAACATATGAAAATCCATTATTCTCATCATGATGCACTATAATATCTTCTTCCCGGTACTGGTCAGCATAATCATAAGGAAAGATCTCCAGTTTTTTCCGGCTAAGTCTTTCCACCACCTCTGTCCACTCAGCATTGGCTTTTAGTTGCTCGTGGCTATTATAGAAGTTGATGATCTGGTTTTTCAGAAAAACGTTACGGACCTTGCTGGGTACAAGTCGTTTATAAAGCGTTCTAAGCAAAGACATATCCAGCAAGGATACAGTTTTAAAGGAATATAGCCGAAACATGAACGTCTTATCTTATATATCGGTATTGCAACTAAAGACTATACTTCAGGTGAGGCTATCCGTTATAACCATCACATGCTCGTGTATTTGAATAATGCTGGCCGGGAACATCGGATCCACGGGACCGAAACGCGCCTGTTGCACCACGTCTTTTTTATGCGCCCCGTTGGCGATGAGAATCAGTTTTTTTGCACGCATGAGCTGCCCTAACCCCACGGTGATGCCTTTGCCCAATAGCGTTGACTCGGCGAAATATTTCTGTCCTACCTGAACGGTGCTTGGTTCCAGACTGGCTACATGACAGTTAATATCAACAGGTGTTCCCGGTTCATTAAAGCCGATATGTCCATTTATTCCTATACCCACCACCATCAGATCAATGCCATGTGCCTGGATAAGGGCATCCATTTTCAAGCACTCCATGTTGAGATCAGCCGCCAGCGCGTCAAACAGAAACACCTGTTCCGGTTCTAGGCCCAGGGGCTTGATCAACTTCTCCATAAAAAAATACTGGCAGCTGCCGGTATTATCGGGTGACAGTCCTACCCATTCATCAAGACCGATGAAACGCATCTTTTGGGTATCGATCTTATCTTCCTTAATGATACTTACAAACAGTTCGCAGGTTCTAGAAGGCGTATGCCCAGAGGCCATGCAAAGCGTAAGTTTTGGATTCTGGCGCAATGCCTCAGCCATAATATTGGCCGTTGCATTAGACATCGCTTCATAGTCAGGGTATCGTTGGTGCAGGAGTTGGTTCATCTGCTAAATGTAAAACAAAAAAGCCTCCGTTTTCACGAAGGCTTTCTGCTTAACCATTATACTTTTCTGCGAACTGTTTCGCAAAAGCATCGAGCTTGATTTTTCCTATGACCTCACTACCCGAAGCAAAAAAATCTTCCGCAATGGATCCATCGGCCATACCCCTTCCCATCTCTGCATACATTTCTGCAATTTCCACCGGCATACCGGCTTGAGTCATCCCCCCTACCAATTGCTCATCGGTAAATGGTATCCATGGTAGTGAGGGTTTCTGAATGGCAGTGCCTAGTGCAGTGGCTACCGCAGATGC
>JBKCVJ010000066.1:0-25077 GCA_046317915.1 Sphingobacteriales bacterium | reverse complement strand
GTGACGCCGGCGGTGACGCAACACCCATTGTAGGTGATGCGGGCGATGTAAAATTTATCCGCCACATGGTTGATGCTGCCGTTGAAAAATCAGGTAAGATCGATGGGGTGGTTGCCAATGCAGGGATCACCACATTTGGTGATTTTTTTTCCTACACGCCAGAGGCCATGCAACAACTGCTGCAACTGAACATGGCCGGTACATTTTTTCTTACCCAGGCGGCTGCCCAACAAATGAAGAATCAACAACAGGGGGGCAGCATTCTTTTGATGAGTTCCGTGGTGGGCGTTCAATCACATAAATATCTTGCAGCTTATGCAATGACCAAGGCGGCTATCCGGATGCTAGCCCAGAACCTCGTCATTGAACTTTCTCCTCATCGGATCAGGATCAATACAATAGCACCCGGCGCCACCATTACGGAGCGAACAATGGCCATTGAGCCAGAGTATGACGAAACCTGGTCCAATCTGACTCCTTTGCGGAAACCCGCTACTACAGGCGATATAGCGGATGCCGCACTCTTTTTATTGTCTGACCAAGCGGGCCATATCACCGGACAGACCCTGGTAGTAGATGGTGGCTGGACAGCCGTTTCTCCAGCGCCTGGCGAAGCGCATTTCAAAGAGGTTAAACAAGGCTAAATCAAGCTTTTTTCCTTTACTTTTGCAGATTACCCTTTTTCCATCCGTGGGTTGCTTGAAATTTTATGGCATTATCGCACCTTTTGAAATTTATTTATAATAGCGGGACTGATGAAGTGATCAGGAGAGGCAAGAAGATCCATGCTATCGGATATGTTGAGTTTATTGAACACGATGAACTGCTGAACTCAGTAACGTTCAGGGTGAAGGACGATAACTATAACACCTTCTATAAGGTCTATGTCCAGAAATATAAGGACCCCAAGACCCTTTCCATCCGCTGTACCTGCCCCTATAATCTGGGCGATATCTGCCGGCACGAAACCGCTGCCCTGCTTCAATTGCAGGAACTGCTGGACAAGAACATTCTGGGCGAGAAGGGTATCTTATACCACCAGCGGCACACCATCATCAAGATGAAGCACATCGATCTTAAATCGATCAGGCTGCTGTCAAATCCTGATGCTTACACTGAAGCCGAGGTTTACCTGCGTACACAGAAAGCCACCATCAATGCTGCCAAAGACGAGCGCGTGGAGGCGATGCTTGAATATGAAGACGGCCATTATCCCGTTGTCATCCAAAAGAACGAAGAGCGTAATTTTGACACCTCCTGCAAATGTGAGGAAGAGAATCATCCGCTTTGCATACATAAGGTCATCCTGTTTGTACAACTCCTGAATGCCTACGGCCCTAATTATTTTGATTCCATTCGGAACTGGGAGAAAGAGAAAAATAAACTACTGGAGGCTTATGGTTGGAGTACGCGTGATGAAGGTTGGGAAAAGAAATTTGAATTTGCATACAAAGATGGCAAGCCCTTCTTAAGGGTACTGGATACATCGATCAAGCGCATCGTGCCGCCAGCGAACGCGCCGAGACCGAAGGTGGAACTCAAGCCTGAAGTGGTGAATATTGAGCCGGAAGTGGTGACCATCACCAGTGCACAGAAAGTGGGCGTGGTCTTCAACGCCAACCACAAGCAGTTCCCAGGATTCACCATTGATGCCGTTGTTGGTGAGGCTAATGGTGCAGATACCTTCAATGGAAAAGTAGAAAAGATCGATCTGTCTCGCTTTGTGAGTGCAGAAGGTATGTCTGAAGACGACGCCACATTGATCCAGCAGCTGCGGAAATTCCAGCCATCTGAAATCAATAAGTTTGTTAGCAGGAACTCCCCTTTCTCCGGCATCTGGGAGAACATTATCCAGCAGGAAGATGAAGAGTTACCGGCAGATACCAAAGCGCTGATCATCGAGTATATGCTGCCTAAACTCCGGAAGCTTTTCCGCGAGCATGAAGGCAGAACGCCATTTTATGTGCTGCCCGAGCATAAAAATTTTGTGACGGCTAACCTCAAGCAGGTGAAGATCAGTAATGATCCATTGCGGCCGGCATTTCATGTTACACCGCTTGGAGAAGAGATTGAAGTGAAGGCCGTTGCGCGGGTGAATGAACTGGAGATCGAGATGCAGGATAATGAGTGGGGGGCTGATTGGATGATGATTTATGACGATGTCATGTATCTCTGGGATAAGGAAGAGGATTTTGAAGTGTTACTGGATTTTTTGCCCAAAGGGGTATTGAACATCGGCAAGGAGGCTTGGCCCGCGTATCTGCAGAAAGTAGTGATGCCCATCTCCAGAAACTACCCGGTTGAGTTTGACAAGTCGCTTGTATCGGATGTCAAAGAAGGTGATCCCGAGATCAGGCTCCAGTTGCAGGAGAAAGGCGACTACCTCTTGTTTGTTCCCACTTTCAGTTATAAAGGATACGATATCCGTTTCAATGATAAGGACAACATCATCATCCCCTCAGGAGATCGCGTGATGATGATCAACCGCAATAAAGATGCGGAGATGGATTTCATCCGGAAACTGGAAGGACTGCATTCTAATTTCATGCGTCCGGATGGTGCTGCACTCGTATTGAAGGGGAACGATGTGTTGAAGAACAATTGGTTCTTCCTTTTTGTAGATGCGATGCGGGAGATGGAAGTGCCCGTAACGGGATTTGACGTACTTAAAAATTTCCGTTTCAATACGGCCAAGCCCAATACAAAGATCAGGATCTCCAGTGGGGTAGACTGGTTTGATGCCAAAGTGGATGTGGTGTTTGGAGATCAGCAGGTATCTATTGCAGAGATCAAACGCGCACTCACCAACAAGCAACAGTTTGTACAATTGAATGATGGCACCCTCGGTATCCTGCCAGAGGAGTGGTTGAAAAAATATTCCCTGCTGTTCAGGGTGGGTGAAGGAAAGGCCGATGAACTGAAGCTTTCAAAATATCATCTCAGCATCATTGACGAGTTGTATGATCAGCGCAGCGATGAAGAAGTGTTGATTGAACTGGAGGAACGCTATGAAAGACTCCGCAGTTTCAACCGCATCAATGAAGTAGATCCGCCCCAGGAACTGGCGCATATTCTCAGGCCTTACCAGGTGGCGGGATATCATTGGTTGAATTATCTCAGTGAAGTGGGTTGGGGCGGCATCCTTGCGGATGATATGGGTCTTGGTAAAACCCTGCAGGCACTCAGTTTCATCCAGGCTTTGAAAGACCATAATGTCAAGCTGACGGGCTTGGTTGTTTGTCCTACTACACTGATGTTTAACTGGGAGAATGAGATCAAGAAGTTTACACCTGAGCTCAAATACCTCATTCATCACGGCGGCGACAGGGCGAGAGACAAGAAGAGTTTCGAGCCTGTTGACGTGATCATAACCACTTACGGCACCTTGCGAAGTGATATCAAGCTGATGCTTGAGATTGAATTTGATTTTGTGATCCTCGATGAATCCCAGGCCATCAAGAATCCGCATTCCAAAGTGACCAAGGCTGCATCATTGCTTCGTTCTAAGAACAGGCTCTGTTTGTCGGGTACCCCGTTGCAGAATAATACTTTCGATATTTATGCCCAGATGAACTTCCTGAATCCGGGGATGCTGGGCAGCATCGAGTTTTTCAGGAATGAGTTTGCCACACCCATTGATAAGTTTGGTGAGCCGGAGCAGAAAGACCATCTGAAGAAACTTTTGTATCCTTTCATATTAAGACGTACAAAGGAACAGGTGGCCAAAGATCTTCCGGAAAAAACGGAGACCATTCTCTTCTGTGAGATGGAAGACGAGCAACGCAAGATCTATGATGCATTCCGCAATGATTTCAGGAACAAGATCCTCGGCGTGATCAATGAGCAGGGCATTGAAAGATCCCAGCTCACCATCCTGCAGGGTCTGATGAAACTCAGACAGATCTGCGATTCTCCTTCTATCATGAACGAAGTGGAGAGATATCCTAATGTATCTATCAAACTGGATGAACTGGGCAGGGAGATTACTGAGAATATCGGCAACCACAAGGCGTTGATCTTCTCGCAGTTTCTGGGCATGTTGGCCCTGATCAAGGAGAAACTGATTGAGCTGAATGTGCCTTTTGAATACTTCGATGGATCCACTACGGCGATTGATCGTGAAAAGGCGATCCGCAGTTTCCAGGCTGATGATAATGTACGGGTATTCCTGATCTCTCTCAAGGCGGGTGGTGTAGGTCTTAACCTTACCGCTGCTGACTATGTGTACATCGTTGATCCCTGGTGGAACCCCGCGGTGGAGCAGCAGGCCATCGACCGTACCCATCGTATTGGTCAAACCAAGAACATCTTTGCCTATCGTATGATCTGTAAGGATACCATTGAAGACAAGATTCTTCAGTTGCAGGATCGTAAACGTGCACTTGCAAAAGATCTCATTGCAGACGATGCTACATTTGTGAAGAGTCTTTCCCGCGAGGATGTGGAGTATTTGTTCAGCTAGTCTGGGGATACCTCTTCGCGAGCTCGTAAATTAACGGCCTTCTGTTTTGTTACAATGGCTTCAATTTCCTTAACGGAAGGGTTTATGCTAACTATTTTTTTGGTAGCGTTATGAACCAGAATCGTAGTTGGGTAAGACACAATAGAAAATAGCCTGTGCGATACAGCATTTGTTGTGTCGATCATTTGTTCCCACTGTATGTTTTGTTTTCGGATGGAAGATAGCCAGTTCTCTTTACGTTTATCGATGGAAACACCTATGATCTCCAATTCAGTTCTTGAAGTGCTGGTGTACAGCTGCATTAATTTGGGAAAGGATTGAATGCAGGGTGTGCATGAACTGAACCAGAAATCAATCAACACAAAATCGCTTGTTGCACTATAGAGATTGATGAGATTTCCTGATGTATCAGGAAGTGTGAAGTCGGGTATTTTAGCACCTACAGAAAGTCGCTGTTTGCCATCGAGATGACTTTGTATTTGGCTTCCAATTTTACTTGATCTGATGTCAGGGTTAAGCATGGAAAAATATTTCGAAATAGTTTCCACCTCAGTATCTGTATAGCACATATAGAAGAGGATTGCCTCTGCGGATGATAAATCCCCTTTCTGCTCAAGAATAAATTTTTTCAGGCTTTCCGGTTTTTTTCGATTACTGTATTTTTCTCGAAATGCAGCAAACAGCCTTTCGCTTTGCGGCAGATCTGATTGAATGGACCCATCGGCTTGAATGGTGAATGATCTTTCGTAAAAAGATGAATCGAATAACAAATAGTCCTCAACAGATTTTATATCCTTATCTGAGGTGAGGAATAGGTTAAAGCGAGTACCATTATCAATGGCAACCTTGCTGATTTGATACACTGTCTTGGCACCTGGTTCAACAATTCTGGTTGCTTGTCCATGTCCTATGGACACTGCCTTTTTAGAATAGTTAATGACGGTTATAGGAACATCCTGCGCTGATAGGTTTAGGGCAGTACAGAAAAGCAGTAAAGTAAAGGTGATTTTCATGCATTTAAAGTAGAATAAAGCGCCGGTATACGCAATGCGCAGGCTGCCATTTAACAAATGTTTAGAGTGGTCGGCGCGCATGGCAACAGTTTTTCTGCGACCTCGCGACCTTGCGAACTGCGACCTACCTTACTACCCTAATCATTCCGCCTTGACCGCCGCCGCCCAATCCCTGCTTGCTCAGGCTATAAGTGAAGCTCAGCATGAAGTAGCGTTTCAGGTTGTTGATCCGCGTGTCTTCAATGTAGTTGGCATTGCTGGTTCTGGCGATGCCTACGTTTTGGTTTAGTATATCGAAGACCCGCAGTTTGACCTCACCACGGTTGTATTTCAGGAACAGTTTGCTGAAGGAAGCGTTCCACAGGGGAACATTTGCATTGAAACCATCTGCTCGTCTGGCGTTGATCGTATAGTTAAAGTCTGTGGCGAGATAGAATCCCTTAGGGAGTTCCCAATTGACGAAAGTTCCCAACTCATGCGTGAAGTACTTTACATTCAGTCCGGGCTGCAATGAGTATTGACTGGCAAAGAAAGCGGTGGATGCATTGATGCCCCAGTTCAGTTTTTCAATGCCGTTATGTTCAAAGCGAAACTCGGGCCTCAGCTGGTGGGTGCGGATATTATTTTTAAGCCGGTTCACAAACTGGACATCGTGCGCCGTAGAGGCGAAGAGACTCAGGTTGAGGGTTGATTTTTTGATAGGCTTGATCGGGAACGACCAGATTATATCTCCGCTGATATTGTACACGCCTTCGGCATTGACAGGAACGGTATACTTCACTCCGGTTTTGGTAATGGAATCACTATTCACGATCTTATGCTGCGTTGCCCGCAAAGTCAGGAACGCAAAAAAGTTTGTTCCCTTGAAAGGCGTTGCACTCATATAGTTCATGGATACGAAATGTGAGATCTCCTGATCCAACAGCGGGTTACCGATATAGATATTCAAAGGGTTGCTGATATCGGGAATGGGCTGCAATTGGCTGATCTGCGGTTGAAGGGTGCTGCTGAGATAGTTCAGAGAAAGATTTCTGAAACGTGTGAAATTGTACTGCATTCTTGCGTTCGGCAAAATGGTATAGAATTTCTGACTGATCGTGGTGTCTTTCCCATTTCTGGTCAACGAGCCTTCCAGGCCAGCTTCCTGCCATTGCGCACCGATAGTGGCATTGATCTTCTTTTTTTGGTAGCGCAGTTTAGCACCGAGATTACTGATGCGATAGGTACTCGTAAAATCATTGCTCAGCAAGGTGTTCAGTTTATCATAGGCATCTGTAAGAGGATTATAGTTATAATTTTCACGGAAGCTCTCATTGTTGTTTTGACTTCTGGTGGCACCCAGTTCCACCAGATATTTTTTGCCGATGGGCTCCGTATACGTTGCCCTCACCTGGTAACTGTTCATCGCGGATTGGTTTATGAGGAACTGATTGATGCTATCCCGTTTGAGTTCTGAACCATCGGGATTGAAGAACTTGTTCAGGGACTGTTGATACCCGTCGCCATCGGCCCTGTTCCATCCATTGTTGAGGGCAAGGGAGAGTGTTCTTCCTTTGGTCCGGAATTTTTTCCTGTACAGGATCTCATTGCTGAGATTAAATCCACTGGTAGAAGTCTGATAGTCGGTGGCGCCACTGTTGGTGAGCAAACCTTTACCGCTGGTGGTTTGATAGACCGATGTTGTTCTATTACTTGCCTGTTGATAGCCCAGGGAGGGACTTATCTTCAATGAGCTCAAAGAGTCTATCCGGTATTCCAATGAAAGATTCATCCGGTGTGTGTTGCTGATGTTGTCTGATTGAGAACCCTGGTTGTAGAAGTATGATGAGTCGGGTAGTAAGTACTCTCTGGAGAGCTGCTTGCTGATTACGGGATTAAATCTGCTGTAGAAGTAGTTGCTGCGGAGGTCTGTTTTGGTGCCGATGAGATCGTTATAGTTGATTCCTCCTGCAAGGGTATTGTTGATGCCGGTATTGTTGTTCCCTCCCATTAGCGCGGAGGTGGGGTCATTATCGCTGATGTTGATGCTGATATTGCCACCGTTTCGTTGGATGCCGCTGCTGCTGAAGTTGAGCATATCCATAAAGGAGAATCCTTCAGCGTTCGTATTATTCCCCATGCCGAGTGCAGAGATTTGTCGCTCTCCCTTAAAAGAGTTGATGTTAAATCGTCCTTCATATCGGCCATCCGTACCTGCACCTGCGGTGATCTTCCCAAACACCCCTTTCTTTTTATCTTTTTTGAGTTTAAGGTTGATGGCTTTCTCGTTGTTGCCATCATCGAACCCGGTCAACTGCGCCTGATCGCTTTGTTTATCGTAGACCTGAACCTTATCTACAGCATCTGCGGGAAGGTTGCGTGTGGCGATCTTGGGATCATTGCCGAAGAACTCCTTGCCATCCACATATACTTTGTTCACTTTCTGTCCCTGCGCGCGTACGGTCCCGTCTTTATCCACTTTTACGCCGGGAAGTTTTTTGAGCATGTCTTCCACATTGGCGTTGGGCGGTGTTTTGAAGGCGCCGGCATGGTATTCAATGGTATCATTTTTCATGGTTACTGGCGGGGCTTCGGCTTCCACCAAGATCTCGGCAAGGGTTTTGAACTTGTCACCCATGGGAATTGTACCGAGGTCTGCATCGTTTTGGGTTTTGGTGATGTCTACATTTCGGACAGTGTTGTGATAGTTGAGGTGTGTGAGCAGCAGGCGGTATTTACCCTCGGCAATGCCTGTAAGCGTGAACTCACCTTTGTCGTTTGACATGGTAAATGAAACCAGCGATGAATCGGCCTTGGTCATCAGGGTGATGGTAGCAGCAGCAATGGGTTGATTGGTGAGAGTATCTTTTAGTTTTCCTTTAACGACGCCCTGTTGCGCTTTCACAGAAAGAGATAATAATATTGCAAATAGCCATGCCAGCTTTTTCATAACGCCTTGGTTTCTTCGGCTAAACTAGCCGGGAAAAGGGCTCGGGACGGTTAATGAAACTGGCATTAAGGTTAACCAAGGTTAAAATTTATCGACTGCCTTGCAATAAAGGCCGTCATTATTCGTTACCCACTAAACCCAATCGCTATGCTATTCAGAATTTCATTGTCGGACATGTTCAGGACACTGATGGAGAAGCTGATGCAACACCCTGAGTACTACCCAATAAAGCATTACAAAAGGATGCGCCGTAAATAAATAGACCTATTTAGCTGGCACAACCTCTGAAACCAACGTGTTAGCGAGCCGCCCTTGGGCGGCTTTTTTTTGGCGTTTTCTTCCGATAAAGGGAGAAGGTGAAGGGAGAAGTGCGAAGCCTTCGCACTTCTCCCTTCACCTTCTCCCTTTATTATTTAGCGTATCTTAGAAAGGTGAGTGACATCACCATCTACCGTCTTTCCGAACGTGCCCTGACCCTGGCATGGCCCAGGGAGATCAGCCTGGCTACCAACCAGCAGGTATTGTTTGTTGACCAGCTGATCCAGCAAGAACCCTTCCGGGGTTGGATCGAAAATGTACCTTCCTATCATACGCTTACCGTTTATTATGATCCGGTGTTGATTGAAATAGATCTCCGGGAGTACTTGTTAACGCTTGCAACGAGGAAGCCGCCTGTGGGAAAATCTATCGGAAGAACCATTGAGGTGCCGGTGTATTATGACGTTTCGAGAACGCCAGATCTCGCGGAAGCCGCAGCAGCTCTGCAGCTTTCGGTGAGCGAGTTGGTGAAGCGGCATAGCGAACAGACGTATCATGTGTTCATGCTGGGTTTTATGCCCGGGTTTCCATACCTCGGTCTTTTGCCGGACGAGTTGGTGCTGCCAAGAAAAAAAACGCCGGCTTTGAAAGTGCCGGCCGGAACCGTAGCCATTGCCGGCAAGCAAACCGGTATTTATCCTTTTGATTCTCCCGGCGGATGGTGGGGTATTGGTTGGACGCCAGTGAAATTATTTGATCAGGGAACATCGCTCCTTGCTCCGGGCGATGAAGTTAAATTCATTCCGCAATGGGCGTAAGGATCATCAAACCTGGCCCCTTCACTACCATCCAGGACACTGGACGGTACGGCTTCCAGCGCTATGGTGTTCCGGTTGGTGGGAGTATGGATAGGTTTGCGGCGGCCCTGGCCAAAATACTATGTGGGGTTGCCTGGGATGCTGCGGTGTTGGAAATCTCATTTGCCGGAACGAAGTTGTTTTTCGATGAAGATCACCTAGTGGCATTTACCGGAGGTGGTGCAAGAGCATATACGGAAGAAGGAGAGGAACTGCCTTTGAACCGGACCATATTCATTCCCCAGTTTACGGTTATAGATACCCGTTATCATCCCGAAGGAAGCAGACTGTATATGGCCGTTGACGGTGGCATCGATGTGCCTAAGGTCATGCGGAGCAGGAGTACTTATCTGCCAGCAGGCATCAACTATCAACTGAAAGACAAAGACATTTATAAAACCTTGCCACCCTCGGCATGGGCGAAGGAGATCATGGTGCAGATGCGTTGCAAGAAAGTAAATGCAGCAAAATGGGGACCCAAAGACGCAATGATCCATTATGGTGCTCAAACACTCAGGGTAATGCATGGTTCTGAATGGCCGATGTTTTCCACGGAGGCCCGCTATGCATTTCAAACCAAAGCATTTGTGATTGCCAGGGCCTCCAACAGAATGGGATTTCGTTTTGATCACCCGGGCGAAGCGCTGACATTAAATACCCCTCATGAGATGATCTCCACTGCTGTTACCAAAGGAACTGTACAGGTGATCCCCGATGGAAGCCCGCTTGTGCTGATGTCTGACGCGCAAACCACCGGTGGTTACCCAAGGATCGCACAGGTGCTGGCTGCTGATCTGCCGATCCTTGCACAGAAAAAACCCGGAGATGCCTTGAGATTTGTGCTGGTATCCGATGATGAAGCGGAAGAATTATATTTAGCTCAGATCCGGGATCTGTTGCGACTGGAAAAAAATCTACGTACAAAATTAATGTGATGGTTGCTGTTGACCTGAACTGCGATATGGGGGAGAGTACCGCCAGCCAAAAAATTGGTGACGATGAAGGCATCATGCCCTTTATCAGTTCCGCAAACATCGCCTGTGGTTTTCATGGTGGCGATCCTCAGGTCATTGCTGCAACCATCGATCTTGCAAAAAAATATCAGGTGGCCATCGGTGCCCATCCTTCATTTCCTGACCTGGAAAATTTTGGCAGAAAGGAGATGGAGCTTGATCCCGCAGCCATCAGGAACCTCATCATTTATCAGGTATCAGCTTTGAAAGGGATGACTGCCTCAATGAATGCGGTGCTGACGCATGTGAAGCCGCATGGCGCATTGTACAATATGGCAGCAAGAAGGCAGGACTATGCGGAGGCTATAGCCGATGGTGTGATGACCATCGATCCAAATCTTGTATTGTTTGGCCTTGCCGGAAGTAAGATGCTTAGTGCTGCAGCAGAGATTGGTCTAAGAACCTGCGCTGAAGTGTTTGCTGACCGGAGTTACCAGGATGATGGATCGCTGACGCCACGCACGCAACCCGGTGCCATGATCAAAGATGTGCAGCAAGCTGTTCAACAGGTTATTGGTATGGTGAAGGGTGGAAGGGTGAGATCGATGAATGGACGATGGATTGAATTAAAAGCAGAAACGATCTGCATTCACGGAGATACACCCGGCGCAGCGGAATATGCAAAAGCAATCAGGCATGGTTTGGAAGAAGCGGGGATCATCACCAAGTCATATATCAAATGATGAAAAGATCATTTCATTCCGCGATACTCGGTGCTGCATTTCTGATGGCTACTTCAGCCATCGGTCCGGGCTTTCTCACGCAAACTGCTGTGTTCACCAAACAGCTTGCGGCTTCCTTTGGGTTTGTGATTTTGATATCGATCCTGCTGGACATCGGTGCGCAGATGAATATCTGGTCCGTGCTGACGGTGAGTGGCAAAAAAGCACAGGACCTCGCCAATGATGTATTACCAGGATTGGGTTATTTGTTATCTGTTATTGTAGTTATTGGCGGGCTGGCCTTCAATATTGGTAACCTTGCGGGCTGTGGACTGGGGATGCAGGTATTGTTTGGGATCAATGCGGGCCAGGGTGCATTGATCAGTGCTGTCATTGCGATAGGAATTTTACTGGCTGGTGATCAGGCGAGGGTGATGGATCTGTTTACTAAGACTTTGGGAGTGGTCATGATTGGACTGACATTGTATGTTGCCTTCACTTCTCATCCTCCCATCGGCGAAGCCATTTATCGGACCTTCTCTCCGGAAGTGATAGATACCAAGGCCATCATTACATTGGTGGGTGGAACGGTGGGCGGATACATCAGTTTTGCGGGCGGTCATCGTTTGTTGGAATCAGGCATCAAAGGGAAACAAGGTTTGCCGGAGGCGCGGCGGTCTGCTGTAACTGGGATCCTTCTGGCTTCTGTAATGCGCATCCTACTTTTTCTAGCAGCGCTGGGCGTTGTGTCTAAGGGACTGGAGCTGCAGCAAAATAATCCGGCAGCCTCGGTATTTAAACTGGCTGCCGGCGTGTGGGGATTTAAGCTGTTTGGAATTGTGATGTGGTGTGCGGCGATCACTTCGGTGACGGGATCCGCCTACACTTCATTTAGTTTTGTCAGCGGATTCAGCCCACGTATAAGGGATCATCGGAAAATCCTGATCTCTTTATTCATCATTGTATCTGCCATCATCTTTGTACTCATTGGCCAACCTGTGCAGATCCTTGTATACGTGGGCATGTTGAATGGATTCATTCTTCCGCTGGCGCTGACCATCATGTTGATCGCGGCATATCAACTGCGCAAGGGTGATTATCATCATCCGGTCTGGCTGTATATATTTGGCGCGATAGTAGTAATAGCCACAGGCTGGTTCAGCATCCAGGCACTCCTCTCCATGCGGTGATTATCCGCCCCTTCTGATATTATAATTACCGCTATCGTTCTCGTTCATTTCTTTGAATAGTTTATCCCGTTCTTTCTCAAATTGTTCCTGCGTTATCTTCTTACCCTTGGGTTCTTTGATTTCTTTTGGATCCATTTTAGGCGAGATCTCAACGGCCGTGTATTTGCTTCTTCCATTGTTGATATCCAATTCAAGGATTGTGCCGGGTAATTGTCCCTGGTAGCTTTCGGGGCCCGCTCCCAGTGTAATGGCATCAGTGAACCAGGCTACAATGTTGAGGGTATCTGTGACCTCCTCCGTTCTCATTTCTCCATTGTTCATGTTTACCCTTTGTGATTTCTGTGTTTTGGTGGTGGTAGCCAGTTTGCAGGTATAACCCATGATGTTTTTGGTCTCGCTACCCAGCTTCCAATTCATCCTCCTGATGCTGTCTTCAACGGTAAACTCTTTGGTCATGACCTCCTTTTGTTCAACCTTCCTTGAAGCAGCAAGATCAATGTAGAGTACATCATTATTTCCGGCTGTGACGATCCTGATTTGCGCACCGGATCCATTATCGAAACTCATTTCTTCATCCTGGCCATCATTGGCAGTTCGCCAAAGGGTTTTGGTGTTATCGAACAGCAATTCATATTGGTCCTTGTGTTCATTAGGGATCAGGTTTTGAAAGGCAGGGTCACTCATCTGCATCTTCAGTTGCACTTTTCTTTCATATACGATGCGGCCCTGTTTCATTTGTGCCCTTGAACCAAGGGAGAGCAATAACAAGCTGCATAGGAGACTCAGCAGTTTCATAATCTTTCTTTTGCCCAAAACTATTGGGGATGGCACAGGTCTAAGGTTAAGCATCCTTTCACTAATGTTAATTAAGGTTAATGATGGCTTGTTGCTCAGTGCGGAGGCTATACATTTGTTGGATGAAGACAACCGGGAAAGCATATCTGCCTTTGTTGATGGGGATCACCCTCCTCGTGGTCACCGGCTTTCAGTTGTTCTGGCTTTCGCAGATCTATCGCCGAGAGAAAGAGAATCTTGATACCAGAACCGGGATTGAGTTCCGGGACGCGATGCTGAAGCTGCAGGCCAGTGCGCTAAGGACAAGACTAGAAACGCAAAAAGGGAGTGACACTACCTTTAATTATACGATCAAGAGATTCAAAGACAGCAGTGATCTGGTTGACAAGACCGATGCGATGGTGGGAATGGTAGATATGATGAACGGGAACGATAGTATGAATGAGATGGGAATTGCCATACATGAGATGGAGATGAAGTTTGATCAATCTCCAAAGATCGTTATCAGCAACAACTCCGCCGGTAGAACGATCGATATTAAAGGCTCGGACAGTCAGTTGAAAAATGGAAACATATTTATTACGATGTTTCGTGGTATCGATTCCATTGCCGCATCTATTGATTCGGCAGACTTGCATAAAGCGGTTCAGGAAAACTATAGGCAGGCGGGCATTGATGTTCCATTTTCAATTCATCGTGTTACAGACAGTGGTTCTCGAAAACTTACTGCTGATACAAAAGTTTACCGTGCAGGTTTTATAAGGAATGCCAACTTTGAATTGGTTTTAGGGAATACCTTTTTATACTACATCCGTAAGATGGCCTTGCCATTGTTGTTTTCATTGTTTCTCGTAAGTGTTACCCTCGCTTCTTTTCTGCTTTTGTACCGGAGTCTGAAACAACAACAAAAGCTTGCCTTATTGAAAAATGATTTCATTAGCAATATAACACATGAACTCAAAACGCCTATTGCCACGATGACGGTTGCGCTGGAGGCATTGCGGAATTTTAACGCTATCAATGATCCGGTGAAAACAGCTTCCTATCTGGAGATGTCGCAGCAGGAAATGAAGCGACTCAGCTTGCTGGTTGACAAGGTACTTCGGGTATCAATGTTTGAGAACAGTAAAGTTGAATTGAAGCGGGAGCAGGTTGACTTAGTAGCGCTTATTGATGAAGTGATGGCCAGCATGCGTTTGCAATTTGAAAAAACAGGTACAAAGGTTGGGGTACACTTGCAGGGCGGTGATTTTGTTGTTTCAGCAGACCGACTGCACTTACTGAGTGTGGTGTATAACCTGTTTGATAATGCGATGAAGTATTGTAAAGGAACGCCACGTGTGGATGTATACATGACTGCGCAAGGCAATGTCATCGATCTTCGCTTCGTTGACAATGGCATCGGCATACCTGCAGGTTACCAGGATAAAGTTTTCGAAAAATTCTTTCGGGTGCCCACTGGTGATATTCACGATGTGAAAGGATATGGATTGGGATTAAGTTATGTGGCGCATATTGTTCACGAGCATGGCGGTAAAATCAGTTTGAACTCGGTGGAGGGCAAGGGCAGTGAATTCATCATTCAACTTCCAAGACTGCATGGCTGACATTAAAGTTTTATATGTTGAAGACGAAGTTTTCCTGGCACGCATTGTGAAGGAGAGCCTGGAGAGCAGGGGTTTTTCTGTATACCTGGAGACGGATGGCGCAAAGGCGCTGACATCGTTCAAAAAAATCCAGCCGGATATTTGTGTGCTCGATGTGATGTTGCCCAACAAGGATGGGTTTGAACTGGCAGAAGACATCCGGCATTTATCTACGGATGTCCCCATTCTTTTTCTCACGGCAAAGACGCAGACAGAAGATGTGGTAAGGGGATTTCATCTTGGGGGCAATGATTACATCCGCAAGCCCTTCAGCATGGAAGAGCTGATTGTGCGCATACAACACTTGGTACGTAAGGGGTCAGTGCAGCAGGAGCCGGCGTTGCAGGAGATGGTTCAAATGGGAACTATCCAGTTTGAATTGAACAGGCAACTCCTACGCACTGGTGAGGGCGAACGAAAACTAAGTTTCAGGGAGGCGGAATTGTTGAAGTTGCTGGTACAACAAAAAGGACAGATTATCTCGCGGAAGGACATATTGAATCTCTTGTGGGGTAGTGATTCATTTTTTAACTCGAGGAATCTGGATGTTTACGTTACCAAATTGCGCGGCTATCTTCAGGCCGATCCAGCTGTTGAGATCATAACCGTGAAAGGGGTTGGTTACCGAATGGTGTACTAGAATGTTTTCTCCAGTCCATGTTGCAGGGCCTGGAAATAAGCTTTTTTATTGAAAGAATACAAATAGGGTGCTTTGTGCGCACCACCGGTATAGTGCTTTTCTTTTTTGTCGAGGATGCCGTAAGAAAGAATTTTCCTATTGAAATTGGCACGATCAAGTTTTTTATCGAGGATAGCCTCGTAAATGCTTTGCAGGTTCTTGAGGGTGAATTCACGTGGCAGTAAATTGTATCCGATGGGTTGATGATTGATCTTCAGACGCATGTCCTTGATGGCTGTGTGGATGATCTCTTCATGATCAAACAACAACTCTGGTAAACTATCCAGGTCCCACCAGGAAATCTTTTCAGAAAGATCATCTGCTTTGGGCGTCACTTTCGCATATTCAACAAGCGCATAAAAGCCGATGGTGATAAAACGTTGCAATAGCCATGAATCATCCGGGACTTCAATACCCATATGGTGCATTGCTTCCTTCAGGTAATTTTCCTTGGTTCTGCTGGTGCTTCCGAATACATGAAACTGTTGCAGGTAGATTTCTTTCAATCCCGTTCTTTCACTGAGGATTCTTTTTGCAGCCTCTTCCAGTTCCTCCGTTTGTTGGATATGTCCGCCCGGCAAAACCCATTTCTCATTTAGTTTGGTTTGCAGCAACAGCACTTTCAATCTGTTATCGTGGAAGCCGATGATGACATTATCTATGCTCATGCCGGGCATAAAATACTTGTGGCCTAGCAGGATAAAATCTTTTATGGATGGGATACTTTTCAAGGCAACCACAAATATAACAGAAAATAAAAAAGGTCATGGGGCGGAGCTTCTACTCAACCTCATGACCTGTTATATGGCTGAAGAATCTTATTTAACCAATACAGCAGTGTTTGCTGTTTTCTTTCTGGTCATGAAATACATGATGGTGAAAGTGGGGATGAAATCGAAGCCTGGCAGGATCTCTTCCAGGAAGTTGAACATACCGCCGAGCATACCTTTGGTGCCACCAAAACTCTTGTAAAATATCAACGCTGAAATAGGCGCCCAGAGGATGTCGCCAAACTCACCCAGCACAGGAACAGCGAATGTTGCGAGGCCGATCAGGTCCATGAGGATACAGAAGGCCAGAGAAGGGGACTTTTGCATAGCTCTATTGATGTGAAATGCGTTCAAACAGTTGCATTGATTTGGAATCCTGGAATCCTAAATCCTGAAATTCAAGAAATCTGAAGATGGAATCCAGATTTCCGGGTTTACCGGATTTCAGGTTTCCTGGATTCCAAAAAAGTCAATAATTGATAACCTGCTCCTCAATCGCCTCCGGAATCTCCCGCCATTCATACTGTTGATTCCTGAGCTGGGGGATGAAGCCCGCCTCTTCGATGGCCGTTTGAATGGTTTTGTAGGTGAAGCGATGGGGTGCGCCGGCAGCGCTTACCACATTCTCTTCAATCATGATCGAGCCGAAATCGTTGGCGCCGGCATGAAGGCAGAGCTGAGCGATGTCTTTACCCACCGTCAGCCAGCTGGCCTGGATATTTTTAACATTGGGCAGCATGATCCTGCTGAGGGAGATCATGCGGATATATTCTTCCGGGGTGGTCAGATTTTGAACGCCGCGAATCTTTGCCAGCAGGGTGTCAACGTCCTGGAAGGTCCAGGGGATAAAGGCCAGAAAGCCCTTGGCTTCCGCTGGTTTTTTGCTTTGTACATCGCGGATCTTCACCAGGTGTTCAAACCTTTCCTCGATCGTCTCCACATGACCAAACATCATGGTGGCCGAAGTGGTGATGTTCAGTTTATGTGCCTCGTGCATGACGTCTAGCCATTCCTGTGCGCCACATTTTCCCTTGGAGATCAACCTGCGAACCCTATCGATCAAAATCTCCGCACCAGCACCTGGGAGGGAGTCGAGCCCCGCTTCTTTCAGCGCCGTGAGCACTTCTTTATGGGTGGATTTCTCCAGTTTAGTGATATGGGCCACTTCGGGAGGGCCGAGGGCATGGAGCTTTAACTGCGGATATTCCTGCTTGATCTGACGGAAGGTATCCACGTAGAACTGAAGGCCCAGCTCAGGGTGGTGACCGCCCTGAAGAAGGAGTTGATCCCCGCCATATTGAAAGGTTTCTTCGATCTTCCTCCGGTAGGTGGGCATATCGGTAATATAGGCCTCGGCATGGCCGGGGATCCGGTAGAAATTGCAGAATTTACAATTTGCGATACAGACGTTGGTGGTATTCACATTCCGGTCTATCTGCCAGGTCACCCGTCCGTGCGGCACCTGGATTTTACGGAGTTCGTTCCCGATAAACATCAGGTCGGCCAGCGGTGCTTGATTATAGAGATAAACCCCTTCTTCCACGGTTAAAAAACCAAAATCGAGGGCTTTTCTATACAACCGGTTCAATTCCGGATCCACTGATTTTTCCATCATACAAAATTAGAGAAATATGTTAGGCATTTGGCATTTGGCATTGGGCATTAGGGGGAATAGGGTTTGGGGAATGATAAACGGACTCCTCGTTAACAGTTAATTCAGTAATTTGTTATTGAACTGACTATGCGGAACAAGGTTTTGCCATCTCTGACTGTTCTGATCCTGCTTTGCCTGCAAACAGCGGCCCAGCGTCAAAAAGAGCCCAATGCCAAATTGCTGGCCGTGGTTCCTTTTCAACAGCTGAATGGGGGTGTTATAGTCCTGAAGGGAAAGCTCGATGAGCACCCTGACTCACTCAACTTCATCCTGGATACGGGTAGCGGAGGGATCTCGCTGGATTCTACCACGGTGAGCAGGATGAATATACCCCTCGAGGCGTCCGATAAAACCATCCGTGGGATCGGAGGGATCAAGACCGTAAAATTTCACAACAACGGGGTTCTCAAACTGCATGGGCTCATCACGGACAGCCTGAATTTCCACGTGAACGATTATGACCTGCTGACCAGCGTGTACGGGATTAAGATTGACGGCATCATTGGCTTCAGCTTTATTCGGAAATATATCCTGAAGCTGGACTACGACAGTTCAAGGATGTATGTATATTCTCATGGGCGGTACAGATATCCCAGTGGAGGGTATATGATGCATCCGCAATTTGGATCCATTCCCATCCAGAATATTACGTTCAAAGACAACCAAAAATCTACCCATCGATTTTACTTTGATACCGGTGCGGGCTTGTGTCTTTTGCTATCAGAGAACTATGTTAATGATTCATCGATCATGCGTTCAGACAAGCCCGTTCCTGTGGTTACACAAGCCGAGGGGCTGGGCGGAAAAATGCTGATGAAACTGACGACGGTGAAGGAGGTCAACATCGGACCCTATAAATTCAGGGACGTTCCCACCTATGTGTTTGAGGACCGATACAATGTGATCTCCTATCCCCAACTTGGGGGCTTGCTTGGTAATGATCTGCTCCGGAGATTCACCGTGGTGCTTAACTATGAGAAACGGGAGATCCATCTCACCCCTAACGGTTATTTCAGGGCGGAATTCGATTATTCCTATACGGGGCTGGGGGTCTATTATGTGGATGGAAGGGTGGTGGTGGAAGACGTGATCGCCAATTCTCCGGGGGACAATGCGGGGGTGCTGCCCGGGGATATCATCATCGGTATCCAGAACAACTATTCCAACAGCATCCAGGCGTATAAAGAGCTGCTCCAGAAATCAAGGGAGCGGCTGCGTATGCTGCTCCTTCGCGGCGGTGAGCCCCTGGAAGTATACATTAAACCCCTCAACATCCTTAAAGGATAATGGGGCTTGGATTTTTTAATTTAATCTTGCAGCATGATTCAATTTGAGCGTTTTCAACTGGAAAACGGCCTAAAGGTGCTTGTTCATAAGGATCCCAGTACACCCATGGCCGTGGTGGATATTTTGTACGATGTGGGTGCCAGGGATGAAGATCCTGCCAGAACAGGTTTTGCCCATTTATTTGAGCATTTGATGTTTGGCGGATCGGTTAACATTCCAGACTACGATGAGCCCTTGCAAAGAGCCGGTGGCGAAAACAATGCCTACACCACCAATGACCTTACCAATTATTATTGCCAGCTGCCAACGGATAACCTGGAAACGGCATTTTGGCTAGAGAGCGACAGGATGCTGAGTCTCGCTTTTGGCGAGAAGAGCCTTGACGTGCAGCGTAAAGTGGTGAGTGAAGAATTCAAGGAGCACTACCTGAATAAGCCTTATGGTGATGCCTGGCATCTGCTTCGGGAGATGGCATATACGCAGCATCCGTATCGCTGGATGACCATCGGCAAAGAATTAAAGCACATCGATGAAGCAAAGCTTGAGGATGTGAAATCGTTTTTCCTTAAACATTACACACCCGCGAATGCCATCATGGTTGTAGCAGGAAATGTAGAAACGCCGCAGGTAAAAGCGCTTGCTGAAAAATGGTTCGACGGAATTCCCTCAGGGAATAAATATGTGAGGGACCTTCCACAAGAACCATTGCAGACAGCCGAAAGAAGAATGGTGGTAAGAAAGGATGTCCCCATAGATGCTTTGTATAAATGCTGGCACATGCCCGCAAGAAATGAGCATGGATATTATGTCACTGACCTTATTGTAGACATCCTCGGTGGAGGTACTTCGTCCCGCCTGTTCCAGGCCCTGGTAAAAGAGCAAAAGCTGTTCAGCAATGTGGAGTGTTATCATTTCGGAAGCCTGGATAAGGGTTTACTCGCCATAGAAGGAAAGTTGGTAAAAGGTGTTAAAGCTGAAGTAGCCGAAGCTGCCATTGAACTCGTTTTGGATGGTATGCGCCAGCAACCTGTTGAAGAAAAAGAACTGCAGAAAGTGAAGAACAAATCGGAGAGCCTGATGGCTTTTGAAGACATGAGCCTGATGAACAGGGCCAATTCCCTGGCATACTATGAGTTGCTCGGTGATGCCAACCTGATGAACCAGGAGATGCAGCAATACAACAGTGTTACAACGGAACAAGTGAAGGCGTTGAGTGCAGCACTCTTTGCCAAAGAGAACAGCAACACATTATATTATTTGTCAGACAAGCGGATATGACCAAAACTACCTCTACAGATAAAAAAGGATTGAACAGAAAGTTGGCGCCACCCATCAAGGATGCCATCGATTTTCAACTCACCCTCAAGCCCTACGAAAAGTTTACGTTAGACAATGGGATAGATGTATACGCTGTGCATGCAGGTACCGAAGAAGTGCTGCAGATGGAATGGGTGTTCTATGCCGGCAACTGGTGGGAAGAGCAGAATGGTCTTGCCGCAGTGACCAACTACCTCATTAAGAATGGCACAAAAACAAAATCAGCTTTTGAGATCAGTGAACATTTTGATTTCTACGGCGCCTACCTCAACAGGAATTGCTATAATGAAACGGCCAACATAACCCTCCATACACTGACGAGGCATTTGCCTTCGTTGTTGCCCGTTGTGGCTGAGCTGATCAATGAATCTGTTTTTCCGGAATCAGAGCTTGAGATATACAAGCAGAACCTTAAGCAGAAGCTGGAAGTGAATTTGAAGAAATGTGATTTTGTAGGCAATCGAAAGATTGATGAATATCTTTTCGGATACGAACATCCATATGGCAGGTATGCATTCGGTGAAACATATGATCAATTGGAGCGGGGAGCCATCGCGGAATTTCATCATGCGTATTACCAGCATGGCAAGTGCGTGATTTTTGTGGCGGGCATTCTACCTGCCGACTTATTTCAACAATTGAATACGCAGTTTGGCCATTTGCCGATGGGTAAACATGCGTTCAGTTCCCGCGTGCACGCTGAAGTTCCGGCAACACAGAAGAAACATCGCATCAGCAATGATCCTAACGGTGTGCAGGGAGCCGTTAGGATGGCGAGGCCTTTTTTGATGCGCACGCATCCTGATTTTCCGGAGGCACAGGTACTGAATGCCTTGTTTGGTGGATTTTTTGGGTCGAGGTTGATGAGCAATATCCGGGAAGACAAAGGATATACCTACGGCATTCACAGCTATTTCCAGAACCACATGCATGCAGGTGCCTGGATGATCTCTACCGAAGCAGGACGGGACGTGTGCGAAGCAACGATCAGTGAAGTGTATAAAGAGATGAAGACATTGAGAGAGGAGCGGGTGGATGAAGATGAGCTGTTGTTGGTAAAGAACTACCTGATCGGTTCAGTATTGGGGGATCTTGATGGGCCTTTTCATATTATTGGCAGATGGAAGAATATCATCCTGAATGATCTTCCGGATGACTATTTTTATACGGCGATGGACAAGATCAAGAAAGTTACCCCCGAAAAGATCCAGCAGCTGGCGCAGGTTTGGTTGAAGGAGGAAGACTTTTATGAATTGATTGTAGTATGATATTGAAGACAGAAAATAATAAACACAAGCCATGAATTTTATCATTCGCATTTTAATTACGGCATTGGTTGCTTATGGACTTACCTATATCTTATCCGGCATCCATATTGATAAGTTTACCACAGCGTTGATCCTGGCCGTTGTACTGGCGATCCTCAACGCCATCGTTAAGCCCATCCTAGTGGTGCTTACACTGCCTATTACGATTATCACGCTCGGACTGTTTTTACTGGTGATCAATGCGTTGATCATTTTGTTAGGCAGTAAACTGGTAGATGGATTTAAAGTGGATGGTTTTTGGTGGGCGTTGCTTTTCAGCATTCTCTTATCCATCGTGTCATCTATACTTTACGGGGTCGGACAAAAAAAATAGTGCATGATTTACGACAGGAAAGACCTGACCCATGTTCAGCTCATCGATATATACCGGCGTATGCTTACGCCGAGGATGATTGAGGAGAAGATGCTGGTGTTATTGCGGCAGGGCAGGATCTCCAAGTGGTTCAGTGGCATTGGCCAGGAAGCGATTGCCGTAGGTGCAACGATGGCGCTGGAGCAGGATGAATGGATTATGCCCTTGCATCGTAATCTTGGCGTATTCACCACGAGAGGAATGCCCCTGCACAGTCTGTTCAGGCAGTGGCAGGGCAGCAAAGACGGCTATAGCAAGGGCCGTGAACGTAGTTTTCATTTCGGCACAAAAGAGCATCATGTTTGCGGGATGATTTCACATCTCGGTCCGCAGCTCGCCATTGCCGACGGTGTAGCGCTGGCGTATAAACTGGCCAATAAAGACAAAGTATCTCTTGCTTATACCGGAGATGGGGGCACATCGGAAGGCGATTTTCATGAAGCACTGAACGTGGCAGCGGTATGGGACCTGCCCGTTATTTTCATCGTTGAGAATAATGGATACGGATTAAGCACGCCCGTGTCAGAACAATATCGTTGCGAAAGTCTTGTGGACAGGGCAAAGGGGTATGGGATGCAAGGCGTGCAGATCGATGGAAACAATATCCTAACGGTGCTGGATACTGTAAAAGGGGTGCGCGATTACTGCATCAAGAACCAGAAGCCATATCTGATTGAATGCATGACCTTTCGCATGCGTGGGCATGAAGAAGCCAGCGGCGTGAAGTACGTACCCAAGGAACTATTTGAATTGTGGGGGCAACGTGATCCTGTACAAAATTTTGAAACCTATCTCGCGCTGAAGCAAATTCTTTCTGCAGAGGAGATCGAAGCGATCAAGGAAGAAACACGCAAATATATTGAAGATGAGTTGGCTCTTGGTTTTGCGGGAGAGGAATGTCAGCCAGATGTAGAAGAGGAATTGGGTGATGTATATGCACCAGTGGCTGTAAGTTCAAGCAAACTGGATCATGAAGACCTGCGGTTTCGGGAAGATTTGGAAGAAACGCGTTTTGTGAATGCCATTACGGCCGGCCTTGATCAAAGTATGCAGCAGCATCCCAATCTGGTGTTGATGGGGCAGGACATTGCAGAGTATGGTGGAGCCTTTAAAGTAACGGAAGGATTTGTAGAGCGATATGGTAAAGCGCGCGTCAGGAATACGCCATTGTGTGAAAGCGCAATCCTTGGAGCGGCTTTAGGCTTGAGCCTGGAGGGGCACAAGTCAATGGTGGAAATGCAGTTTGCAGATTTCGTTTCTGTGGGCCTTAACCAAATCGTCAACAATCTTGCGAAGATCCATTACCGATGGGGGCAGAACGCAGACGTGGTGGTGCGTATGCCAACGGGTGCAGGTGTTGGTGCGGGGCCATTCCATTCCCAAAGCAATGAGGCATGGTTCACACATACACCTGGATTGAAAGTGGTGTACCCATCTTCACCTTTTGATGCAAAAGGATTATTGATTGCTGCCATCAATGATCCCAATCCCGTCATCTTTTTTGAACACAAGGCATTGTATAGAAGCATCTCCGGGCAGGTGCCCACTGGATATTATGAAGTGGAGATCGGTAAGGCAAGACATGTGTTGTCTGGCGATGATATAAGCATCATCACCTATGGTGCCGGCGTGATCTGGGCAGAGGATTATGCATCAGAGCATCCGGAACTTTCAATAGATATTTTGGATCTGAGGACCCTGTTGCCTTTGGATTATGAAGCCATAAGCGCAGCTGTAAAGAGAACCGGCCGTGTGCTGGTTTTGCATGAGGATACCCTTACTGGTGGTATTGGCGGTGAGATCGCTGCATGGATCGGCGAGCATTGTTTTTCGATGCTGGATGCACCCGTGAAGCGATGCGCCTCTCTGGATTCACCTGTTCCATTCAATATGGCACTGGAACGTCAGTTCCTGGCAAAATACCGGTTAGAGGCAGCTATACAGGATCTTCTGGCTTATTGATTTTTTATTTCTGTGATCCGGTATTCCTGAATCTTGGGATCATGTTCCGGGCTCAAGGTGAAATAGATCCTTAGCGTTGCATTTTCACCAATGACATCAAAACTACCGCGAAGATTGTTTTCCGGCTTCATCGGCTTCACTTCTTTGATGGCGCCGGCCTTTGTAAACAATTCTTTGGATTGCTGACGCAACATGCCAATCGGATTGTCAGGAAAAAAATTCTCTGCAAAAAAGGTTTGTTGCTCCGCATTTTTCCATTCCGGCAGGATGGCCATTAACTGCAACTTTCTTTGTTCCAATATGGCAGATGGCGGAAGATCATAAGGCTGCAATCTTGCCAGCGCGATGAGAGAGTCCAGGATAGGGAGCGATAGTCTCGATACGGGTGCATAGGTTCGGTTGCTCATGATCACGATGCCAAGATTGTAATTTGGCCGGATCATCCAGTTGGAACCAAAGCCAGGCAGACCGCCACTGTGCGCAACATAGATATTGCCCCTGCAATCCCTGGTGATGCCCAGGCCATAACCGTAGCCTGTTGCGGCAGCGCAGTTTTTATTGTTCAGCCGTGGAATGACGGTATTGAAATTCCAGAGCTGGTGCATCTCCCGGATAGAACTTCTCTTCAGTGGTCCTGTTTCTTTGCCATCCCGCACGGGCCAGGCCTGCAAGTGTAGTTTGATGTATTTTGAAAAGTCTTCTACGGTGGTGATCAGTCCGCCCATCGCGCCCCAGGAACCGTCTTTGAGCAGGGCCTCTTCCCTCCAATTCCCATCGATCCATCGGTATCCATGCGCCAGCTGTTGCGGAGGCACTTTTGTGTATTCCCAATACGTGTTGTTCATGCCCAGAGGCTTGAAGATATTTTGATCGATGAACTGCTGATAGGATTGGCCAGAAACG
>JBKCVJ010000065.1:0-3692 GCA_046317915.1 Sphingobacteriales bacterium | reverse complement strand
GGTAATATTTATGCTGAAGTTGACTTCGCCAGGCATTTTACCGCACGTACAAGCTTTGGTGGTCAACTGAGTTATGGTAACGGTTACGGCTTCAACTTCATCACATATGAAAATGCCGAGAACAATACCAACAATAGCTATTCAGAGAGCTTTGACAGGTTCCGTCAATGGACCTGGACCAATACTTTGCAGTATAAGAACAGCTTTGGTAAGCACGATATCGTTGCATTGGCAGGTACTGAAGCCATCGAAGAATGGGGACGTTCTATCTCAGCAGGGCGTGCAGGTTATTTTATTCAGGACCTGAACTTCAGGGCCGTGAATAACGGATCTACCATTACTACTGCTAGCGGTGCTCCATATAACCCATCTTCACTGTTCTCTATCTTCGGTAGTGTGAACTACACTTTCGCAGATAAGTATCTCGCGAGCTTTACTATTCGTCGTGACGGTTCTTCCCGTTTCGGTCCTAACAATCGTTACGCGATCTTCCCGGCCTTCTCTGCTGGTTGGAGGATTTCACGTGAAGATTTCATGAAAGATGTGAAGTGGATCACCGACCTGAAACTCCGCGCAAGCTGGGGTCAAATGGGTAACCAGCGTATTAACCCTGCGAACGCTTACAACGCGTTTGTTGGTCAGCCTGGTTCTTCCGGATATGACCTGAACGGTTCTTCTAACTCAGTAGTACCTGGTTTCCAACAGTCATTTGTGGGTAACCCCGACGGTAAGTGGGAAACAAACACCACAACAAACATCGGTTTCGACGCGACATTGTTCGGTGGACGTACCGAAGTTATTCTGGAGTGGTATAATAAGAGTACTTCTGACCTGCTGTATCAGCTGCCTGCTTTGGCTACTGCCGGTGCCGGTGCTGCGAGCAACCCTGCCTTCTTTAACGTAGGTAGCATGAAGAACACTGGTATTGACCTGATGATCACCCAGCGCAACCTGTTGGGTTCAAAATCTAAGTTCAATATTGACGGTACTTTCACATTCACTACTTATAAGAACGAGATCACTAAGATCGCAGACAACATCGATTTCTTCGATTCTCGCGGTTCAAGGATCGGTAACTGGTCAAGGAATCAGGTGGGTAATCCTATCTCTGCTTTCTTCGGTTACAAGGTTGCCGGCCTCTACCAGAGTGCTGACGATGTAGCGAAGTCTGCTCTTCAAGATGGTGCTGCTCCTGGCCGCTTTAAGTACATGGATATTGATGGTAACGATACCATCAATGACAAGGACAGGACTTTCCTCGGAAATCCTAATCCTGACTTTACTTATGGTCTCCAGTTGAATGCACGTTATGGTGGATTTGACCTGGGTATGTTCTTCTACGGTGTTAAGGGAAATGATGTGATGAACTACGTAAGGTGGTGGACTGACTTCTTCCCTTCATTCCAGGGTAACAAGTCTAAAGATCTGTTGTACAATTCATGGACGCCTACCAACACTACAGCAAGGACGCCCATTAACGAAAACGTTTCGAATTTCTCAACCAATAACGCCGTTAACGATTACTATATGGAAGACGGTTCGTTCTTCAGGTTGAAAAACATAACGCTTGGTTATACGCTTCCTACGAACCTGGTAAACAGGGTGAAGATCGACAAAGCAAGGATTTACTTCCAGGCTACTAACTTGTTCACTATCACTAAGTATACCGGTCTGGATCCCGAAATCATCGGTGCATCAGACAGGGAGTTAGGCTTTGACGAGGGTATTTTCCCAACTGTTAAACAATTCTTGGTTGGTCTGAATATAAACTTTTAATTAGCAGAACTGTTAATCTTTAAATCATTCTATTTAATATGAAAAGAATAACCTATTCAATACTATCCCTGGCCGCCATCGGTGTGATTGGCTGGTCATGTAGTAAGAGCTTCTTGGATAAGAAGCCTCTGGGTCAGCTTGATGCAAACACGCTGGCTAATAAGAAAGGTGTAGAGGCGTTGCTGGTAGGCGCCTACTCCGTACTGGATGGTTTCATCAACGGTGGTGGTATCTTCCTCGGTGGCTGGCAGTCATCTGGCACCAACTGGGTATATGGTTCCGTAGTGGGTGGTGACGCACACAAAGGATCTGATGCTGGTGACCAACCAGACATCATTCCCATTGAGTCTTTCTCCTCTACCCCAACCAACGGCTACTATGAGTCAAAATGGGCGATTGCTTACGAGGGGGTGACCCGCTCAAATTCCGTATTGAAGCAATTGGCAGCTGCCACTGATGTTTCTGATGCGGATAAGAAGAGGATAACTGCTGAAGCACGTTTTCTCCGTGGCCACTATCATTTTGAGGCCAAGAAAATGTGGAACAACGTTCCTTATATCAATGAAACAGTTACTGATTTCAACGTAGCTAATACAACGGATATCTGGCCTAAGATTACTGAAGATCTTAAGTTTGCCTATGATAACCTGACCGCTACCATGCCTAACAAGGGCAGGGTTAATAAATGGGCCGCTGGTGCCATGTACGGTAAAGCACTTCTTTTCCAAAAGAAGTTTGCAGAAGCACGCGCTGTTCTGCGCGATGTTTACACCAACGGTACAACAGCCGATGGTCGTAAATATGCCCTGCTGACTAAATTCGCCGATAACTTCAATGCAGAAACCAAAAACTCTACTGAGTCTGTATTCGCAGTACAATACTCTGTGAACGATGGTACATCAGGCGGAGATAACGGCGGTTGGGGTGAAGTTCTGAACTTCCCTTACACGGGTGGACCCGGTACATGTTGCGGTTTCTTCCAGCCTTCACAGGATCTGGTGAACGCTTACCAGGTTGGAGCCGGTGGCCTTCCTGATCTGGACAACTACAACAAGCGCGAAGTTAAAAATGACCAAGGTATTGCTGCGGGTGCTTCATTTACTGTTGATACTCAACCATTAGATGCTCGTCTCGACTGGACTGTAGGTCGCCGTGGTATTCCTTATCTGGACTGGGGTCTGCATCCTGGGGTGACCTGGATTCGTGACCAAACTTATGCTGGTCCTTATGCTCCAATCAAGAATACTTATTACAAAACGCAACAGGGTGTTTTGACCGATAAAAACTTCTGGACTTCTGGTGTTACTGCCAATAACTATACACTTATCCGTTTCGCTGACGTGATCCTGATGTTGGCTGAAACAGAAGTTGAAGTAGGTACATTGGAAGAAGCTCGTCGCCTCGTCAACGAGGTTCGTGCAAGGGCTGCAAACCCTGCAGGATTTGTACAAGGCAGTGCTGCTACATACCAGGTTGGTTTGTACACTACACCTTGGACAGATAAAACTGTTGCTACAAAGGCAGTACGTTTCGAAAGGCGCCTGGAATTGGGCATGGAAGGTCACCGTTTCTTCGATCTCGTACGTTGGGGTATTGCTGAGCCTACGCTCAACACATACCTTAAGTATGTAAGTGGTCGTCCTACTAATGGATGGACTCCTCCGGTGAACAAAAGGAACTTCCTCGTGAATGCCAACTTCACTGCTGGTAAAAACGAGTACTTCCCCATTCCTCAGAACCAGATCGATCGTTCTTCAAAGGATGGTGTTGCAACGCTTAAGCAGAATCCTGGATTCTAATAAAAGAATAGTTCTTACATTTTCAAAGGGGCAGCGGTTACGCTGCCTCTTTTTTTTTACATTGTACTCCATTTTGTAAATGCATTGAACATGAGAATTTTGATGGTGTGCTTGTGC
>JBKCVJ010000064.1:0-2753 GCA_046317915.1 Sphingobacteriales bacterium | reverse complement strand
TTGATCCGATAGAGTTCATCATTGTTGCGCACAGCCTGCACATCATGGCCCATCTTACTGGTAAAGAAATCCTTTGCTTCCTCGCGCCGCAGCTTCCACAGATCAGACACTGCAACGATATCATAATTGAGTTCATCTTTGAGGTTCATGAAACTCGGGAACAGCGAACTCCTGAAGCGGTCCGAGAACCCTACCACGCCCACGCGTACCCGATCATTGGCACCGATGATGCGCGCGTAGCTGCTGGCCGGCATACCCATACCTCCGATGAAGATTGCGGTTCCAGCTTTCAGGGTGTTGTTGATGAATTGTCTTCTTTTCATACTACGCTGTTTATTCAGATTACAATAATCTGGAGTCCCAGAAATACGCTTCAGTTCTTACCAATTTCACCTTGCTCAAAAATTTCGGATGCTCCGTATTTATGATGTAATTGTATTCAAATGGTATTACCGCGGAGGGAACCTTTAACACAAGACTCTGTTGACCTGCGATCCAATCTGAGCCTATTTTCTGTAGTTTTGAATAGGCATCAAATGTTCGCCAATTGGAAGGTAAGTCATTGGTGTGAATCTGCTTATACAAGTGATCATCATCCGCAATGGAAATCACCATTACACGATAGCTCTCAGAAGGTACAACGGCCCCCTTATGAACAATGAGTTCTAAAGAAGACAAAGATCTTGATGAACCGGCATAAATAACCTGCTGCCCTTTTTCATTCCATCGGTTTGCCGTTCCGGACGAGGTTAATGCAGATGAGTAGGCTTCCTTTGAAATTCGGAATACTTCCATGTCTCACACATTATCTCCAAACTCCATAGCCGTTAACCTGTCATCCAGAAATCTTATTCCTGTAACGGTATTCAAAAACTGCTCAGGCTTTTCATTATTGAAGTGAAAATTTTTGGTGTTGAGCCAAAGTTCAAATGATGCCGATGTACCAAAAACCTGTATGCCATGCTTGAATAATGCCAGCAACAAGAGTACATGCTCCTTTACATTCTCTTTGAAAACAGTTTTAGGTTTTCTGTACTCCCTGAATGTTTTTACACTTAGGTTCAGCCAATCAGAGATGATGCTATCATTAAAGTCCGTCAGATTTTTAAAAGCGTTCACATAATTCCAGTTAATCTCTTTATGCTTCAACAAGTATAGTATTTCACCGTCATTGATCTGACTGGGAACTTCTTCAATCACCTCATAGGCTAAATGCTCTGCTTTGGCCATTTTCTTCGATTTATCTATAAATTTAAGCATAAAAGGTAATTTTACCTATACAAATCGGTAATATTTCCTTTATTACACTTAAATTAATCTAATTGATTCATAATGAGATATTTACGAGCGACTATATCCCGACAGTTTATAACTTCCGGATCTTAATTGACCTGAAATCCACCGCATTCCCATGGTCCTGCAAAAGAATCCGTCCTTCTTTGGCTTCGCCGAAATCCGGCCACACATTGTATTTGCTTCTCGCTACAAGGGCTCGGAACATTTGCCCACCTCGCTGGTATTCCACCACTTTGTAGCCATTGAGAAAATGCTCCACATGATTGTCTGGATACACCCTGATCATCCCGCGGTTCCAGTCGCCGATCTTCCGATAGGCCTGCCCAAATTTCAACGGCGGGATCAGATCGTACAAACCTGCAAGGGTGCGGTTGCCAGCGGCCCCGAGTTTAGCGTCGGGATGTTTCTCATCGTCCAATACCTGATATTCCAGGCCGATGGCCGAGCCGGAAGACTGCTCTTTCTCGGTCACAAAATATTTCACGCCGCTGTTGGCACCTTCTGTTAATCGGAATTCAAACTGCAGTTCAAAAGCACTGAACTGTTCATCGGTCACAATATCTCCCCCGTTCTGTGATTCCCCACCGCCGGAGGGCACCACGCTCAACATGCCATCGTGAATGTTCCAGCCTTTATCGGGGAACGATGTTTTATGCGCCGCGCGCCAGCCCTTGGTAGTAGTACCGTTCCAGAGCAATTTCACCCCGCTGCGCTTTTCCATGTCAGACAGGTTATTGGGCAGGATATTAGCGACGAAAATACCAGGGGTAGTGGTAAGGGTGAGGCCTGAGGTCTTTATTCGAATATTCCGCCACATGATCTGCTTGCCCGGCTTCTCGCCCGCGCCAATGCTGTGTACCTGTAGCGCGATGAAGCCTTTGGGCGTGAGGTCATCGATCATATAGGCTGCGGGCACGCCGTTGACGAAGGTTCGGATATGGGCACCAATACACTCAATCCGATACTTATTCCATTGCCCGTTCCTGAAGGCTTTTTTGGCCGATGGATTGTATTCTAATGAATAAAGCCAGAGTCTTCTGCCCTCATCGTAGATGCCACCACTCCAAGCCCGTGTCGACGGATCGATCTCCATCTGGTACCCATGCACTCTTCCATTCATGATATTCGGGTCACTCAAACTCCGGAATTGGATCCCGGAGTTCATCGTGGAATCCACCATGAATTCCAATTCAAGGATGAAATCGCCGTAGTCTTTATCGGTACATAAAAATGAGTTTGGTTGATCGGGGACGGTGGTGCCGATGATGATTCCGTTTTTGACTTCGTAGCTGGCCTTGCCGTTGCGCTGTATCCATCCGCTGAGGTCTTTTCCATTAAAAAGGGTTTGCCATCCATCTTTTTGGGCAAACAGGCAACTGGGGACGAAAAGCAGCACTCCGAAAAAAAATGATTTCATGGTTGGGCTGTTGGACGCTTAAGTTACTTAATTTCATTGC
>JBKCVJ010000063.1:0-6972 GCA_046317915.1 Sphingobacteriales bacterium | reverse complement strand
CAATAACAAATAACCTAATAACAATTAACCTCATATAGTCAGTTTGGGGTGCGTAAAGTACTGAATGCCGTTCATTTTCTTACATTTAGGGCTATGAGAATCGTATTCCTCTTCCTCGTTGCTGTTTTCACGTTGAGCGCTATTGCGCAGCAACCCATCGATCCATATCATTATACCACTACCAAAAACATCACGGTTTCCAAGGCTGCGGTGGTTTCGGCACATCCCCTGGCCTCCGCGGCCGGACTCTGGGTACTGCAGAAAGGCGGCAATGCCATAGATGCCGAGATCGCCACCCAACTTGCGCTGGCGGTGGTTTGTCCCCAGGCGGGCAATATTGGCGGTGGTGGATTTCTGGTGGCGAGGTTGGCCAACGGAAAGAACATCGCGATTGACTATCGCGAGAAAGCGCCGGGTAAAGGATCCCGGGATATGTATCTCGATGAAAAAGGTGAGGCCATCAATAACCTGAGTAAGAACGGGCACCTGGCTTCTGGCGTTCCGGGCACGGTGGCCGGCCTCGTGACCTCACATAAATATGGTAAGCTGCCTTTTGCCACGCTGGTTGAACCCGCGATCCTGCTGGCCAGGGGGCATGCGATTGATGCCGATGAAGCGCGCGGCCTGAATACGCACCACGGTGCCTTCATCCTCAACAATACACGTGTGCCGGTTTTTGTGAAGGCCGATATGTGGAAGACGGGCGATACCCTCGCGCAGCCGGATCTGGTGAAGACCCTGGAAAGGATCCGCGATCAGGGCTGGAAAGGGTTTTATGAAGGCGAAACAGCCAGGTTAATTGTAGAAGAGATGGCAAGGGGCGGCGGATTGATCAGCCTGGAAGATCTGCGCTCCTACCAAGCCACAGAGCGGGAAGCCGTGGTATTTCCTTATAAGAATTATGAGATTGTGACGATGGCTTTGCCTTCATCAGGCGGGGTGCTGCTGCCGCAGATGATGAATATGGTGCGCAACCGCGAGCTGGGTAAGAAGGGCCACAATACCCCCGATGCCATTCAATTGATGGTGGAAGTGGAACGCAGGGCTTATGCCGATCGCGCGCAGTTCCTCGGTGATCCTGATTTTGTGAAGGTGCCCATCAAAACACTGACGAGTCAAACCTATGCCGATCAACGCATGGAAGACTACAAACCCGCCATAGCGGGCAATAGCAACAACACCAACTTTGGTGAGATCCGCGAATCTGATCAAACCACGCACTTAAGTGTGGTGGACCAATACGGCAATGCCGTTTCCGTGACCACCACACTGAACGGCGGCTATGGCTCCCACACCGTTGTTGCAGGCGCGGGTTTCATCCTAAACAATGAGATGGACGATTTCTCTGTAAAGCCGGGCGTTCCCAATATGTACGGTGCACTGGGTAAGGACGCCAACGCCATTGCACCCAATAAAAGAATGTTGAGTTCCATGTCGCCTTCCATCGTCCTCAAAAATAAAAAGCCCTACATCGTCGTAGGCACGCCAGGCGGCACCACCATCACCACCAACGTGTTCCTCAGCATCATCAATATCCTCGAGTTCAATCTCTCCGCCATTGACGCCGTCAACCTGCCGAAATTCCATCACCAGTGGAAACCCGATGAGATCCTCGTGGAACGCGATATGTCGCAGCCCACCGTGGATGCCCTGCAGAAGATGGGCTACAAAATCCGCAAAACCGGTGCCATTGGGAGAACGGAGCTGATTCTCATCAACGGTAAGAAGATTGAAGCGGTGGCGGATAAGCGCGGAGCGGATGCTGCAGCAGGATATTAAGGTAGTTCGCAGGGCGCGGAGGTCGCAGGGCGCATCGCACCCTGATACCTCTACCCTCCTGCGAACTGTGCGACCTGCGACCTGCGAACTGCGACCTAGTCCTCTGCCCTCCTGCGAACTATGCGAACTGCGAACTGCGACCTAGAATTTTGGCTAGTTCTTTGCTTATGAAGAACTAATTTCACCCAAATTTTCTCCCTGAAAAGAGCCCTCAAAATAGTTGCCGGCATTATCCTCTCCCTGTTGTTGCTGATTCTCATCGCGCTGCTGCTCATACAGACCGATTGGGGCCAGAACCTCATCATTAAACAGGTCACCCGGAAGCTCTCAAAAGACCTCAACACAGAAGTCAGCATTAAACGCATATCCATTGACTTCTTTGACAAACTGAACCTGGAAGGGGCGCTGATCCGCGACCAGAAAAAAGATACCCTGCTGTATGCGGGGAAACTCAAGACCCAGGTGACGGATTGGTTCTTTCTTAAAGACGAGATTGAACTCAAATATTTTGGCCTGGAAGATGCCATCGTGTACCTCAACCGAAAAGACTCGGTTTGGAACTACCAGTTCATCATTGATTCCCTCGCGCCGCCGAATCCCAACAAGAAGACATCGGACCCAACCATCGCCCTCTTCCTCAAAAAAGTGGACCTCAAAAACATCACTTTCTTGTATCGCGATGGCTGGGTGGGGCAAGACATGACCGGCAGAATTGGCTCCCTGGAAATGGACGCTGATGAGTTCAATATCATGAAGAAAAAGATCTTCGTGAGTGCGCTGAACATCGACAAACCATTTTTCTCGCTGCGGGATTATGATGGCAATAGACCAGCCAATCCCAACAACAAAGCCAAGCTGGTGACCATGGCCAAAAACGGCGAGATGCGATGGAACACCGAAGGCTGGGATATCCTCATCAGCCGACTGAGTTTGCGCGGCGGGATGGTGCAGTTTGAAACGGATACGGAACGCAAGCCCTACAATTATTTTGATCCCTCGCATATTTTGTTTGGCGACATCACTGGCACCATTAAGGATTTTTCTGTGTTGCGGGACACCATCTCCGGACAGATTGATCTCAAAACCAAGGAGCGATCTGGCTTTGAAGTCACCAAGCTGAAAGCCTTTATGAGATTCCATCCGGAAGGCATGATCTTCCGCAACCTGGATCTGCAAACGCCCAACAGCAGGCTGCGGGATTATTACGCGATGCGCTACAAAAGCTTCAATGAAGACATGAAGCATTTTCTCAACAGCGTAAAACTGGAGGCGAACTTTAGCAACTCCACGCTGAGCTCAAAAGACATTGCTTTTTTTGCACCCGAGTTGAAAGACATCAACAAAACCATCCAGCTCAGCGGCAGCGCGAAGGGAACCGTTGAAGATTTTCAAGCCACCAACTTAAAGGCACAGTACGGAAAGAATACGTATGTGTCGGGCAACTTGCGCATGCGCGGACTGCCGGATATTAATACCACCTACATCGATCTGCAAAATGGGGAGCTGCGCACCACCTATGAAGACGTGGTGCAACTCGCGCCGCAAGCCAAGAAAATCACTGACCCGGACCTCGCGAGTTTGCAGTTCATCCGCTTTAACGGAAATTTTAAGGGGTATATCGATGACTTTACTACGAAGGGCACCCTGCAAACGGCGCTTGGAAATATTACGGCAGACATCGCGATGCAGTTACCCAGCAAGGGCTCCCCTACCTATAAGGGCTTTTTAGAAACCGATGGATTTGATCTCGGAAAATTTCTCAAAGTGAAAGACATTGGTAAGATCGCTTTCAGTGGAGACATCAAGGGACTCGGTTTTGAGACTTCTGGCGCCATAGACATGAACGGTACGGTGAAGAGCATTGAGTTCAATGATTACCTCTACCGCAACGTAGTGTTGAATGGAAGTCTGTTGAAAAAACAATTCACCGGAAAAGTGATCATTGATGATCCCAATGTGAAGGCCACGTTGAACGGCTATTTCAATTTGAATGATCCCAATATGCCGGAGCTCAATGCTACGGCGGAGATTCAGCGGGCCAACCTGCGCGCACTGAATTTCACGAAAGACAATTACAGTGTACTTGGAAAATTCAAGGTGAATTTCCTCGGAAATAATATTGATGATTTTGTGGGCGAGGCATCCTTGTTTGATGTGGCGCTGACGAAAGACGACCAGACCTATGTGTTTGACACCCTGCAATTGTATGCGATGAACATCGATGAGAACCGGCAGATCGAAGTAAAGAATGCCGATATCTCCATGACGATGAATGGCAAGTTCAAACTCAGTGAAGTGCCGGCCACCATCGCGAATTACCTGGCGAAATATTATCCGGCGTATTTCGATAAACCCAATAAACCCCTGAGCGATGAAAGTTTTACTTTCCGTGCGGACCTTACCAATATTGACCAGTATCTAAAACTGTTTAATAAAGAACTCTCGGGTTTTGACTACAGTTCCATTGAGGCCCATATTGATTCAAAGGAGAACATCTTTAACATCAAAGCCAGTATCCCGCAAGCCAGATTTGGAAAATACTCATTTGAAGATTTCGTGATAGACGATCAGGGCAGTTCAGATACCATGCGCATTAAGGCGATGGCAGGTACGATCTCCATTAACGATAGTTTGAAATTCCCCACTACTGAAATTGATGTTTTAGTTTCTAAAAATGTGTCGGATATCAACATCCGCACTGCGGCTAACCAGACCATCAATGCCGCTTCGTTATCGGCCAGTGTGAAACACCTGAAAGATGGTGTAACGATTTACTTCCGGCCGTCTACCGTGGTGCTGAATGAAAAAACATGGTCCATTGAAAACAAGGGTGAGCTCACCATCTCGCGCTCTGTGGTGGATGCCAGTGAGATCCGGATATCCAATGGTGAACAGCAGATCACGATCTCCTCTATCCCATCAGAGTTGGGCAACAGCCATGACATCGTTGCCACTTTGCACCGGGTGAACCTCGGCGATATCATTCCCTTCATCTTCACCAACCCGAGGATCCAGGGCATTACGAGTGGTGAGGTAACCGTGGAAGATCCCCTGGGCAAAGTGAAAGTCTACGTTAACGCACAAACGGAACAGACGCGTTTTGAAGAAGACTCCATCGGCATCACTTCTTTGAACGGTTACTGGGACAATGCCCGCCAACGTGCGAACTTCAACTTATCGTCAGACAACAAAGACTACCAGTTTGACATCAACGGATCCGTGAACCTCGAAGACTCATCGAACCAGATCATCGATGCCACGGCTGACTTGCAGGATACGCGCGTGAGCCTGGTGAAGACCTATCTGCGTTCCGTGTTTTCAACGATGGATGGAAAAGCAAAAGGCAAGATCCGTATCGTGGGTAAGGTGGATGAGCCGGACCTGGTGGGCGATCTCAAGCTCACAGAAGCCGGTGTGAAAGTGGATTACACGGGTGTGTATTATAAGCTTGAGGATCCTACCATTTCCTTCAAACCCGGATTAATTGACATTGGAGAGATTGTGATGGTGGATGAATTGGGCAATAAAGGTGTGGCGAGTGGCAGCATGCAACACAAGTTCTTCAGGAACATGGTGTACAATTTCAAGGCGTCATCCAATAAGATGCTTATAGTGAACACCACGAAGCTGGACAATGATATTTTTTACGGCAGGGTGATTGGCGATGTTAATTTCAATTTCACCGGGCCCGAGAGCAATATGAAAATGTACATCAGCGGAAGGCCCGTGGATTCATCGCGGATGGTGATACAAACAGAGAGCGATTCCAAGCGTTCCGGTGAAGTGGATTACATCGTGTGGCGGCAGTATGGCAGGGAGATGAATACTGATTCATTGGAGCGCGACAATACCAACCTGTTGATTGACCTGGACCTCACGGCCAACAATTACCTGCGGATGACGGTGGTGTTGGATGAGAATACGGGTGATAGCATTACGGCAACGGGATCAGGCAACCTGAAAATTTTGACGGGCACCAAGGAGGCGATGGTGATGAATGGAAGGTATAACATTGAGCGCGGAAACTACAACTTCAACTTCCAGGATATTTTCAACAAGCCCTTTGTGCTGGAGCAGGGATCCGGTTCTTATATCTCCTGGACGGGCGATCCCTATGATGCCGAGATCAATATACGTGCCACCTACACGGCAGAAAAAGTGCGGATCAGTTCCATGTTTGAAAGCAGCAACACCAGTGGTGTGAGTTCCGTGAATTCAGACGTGATGAGTGAGATCAGTGATGTGATCGTGAACTGCGTGCTCACGGGGACCTTGAGTGCACCCAATCCGAGTTTCGAGATCTCTTTGCCTTCCAACAGTCCGGTCAAGAACAATCCATCTGTAGACAACAAACTAAAGACCATCAACCGCGATGCGAATGAAGTGAGTAAGCAATCCACTTACCTCATCGTGTTCAAGAGCTTTGCGCCCCAGGCCGCGATTGTGACGAGTGACCTGAACCAGGAGCTGATCAGCAATACGATCTCCGGTGTGATCAACGCTATTCTCGCGAGCAGTGTGCAGAACTTTTTCACCAAGCTTTTCGGTAATTCCGTGGATGTGAACTTCAACTATTCCCGTGTGGCCAATAGTCTATCCACTACCGGATCCACGGGCACCAATACCAGCAGCACCAATTGGCGGGAGAATGTGAGTTTGCAGTTCATCAAATCACTCGTGAACAACCGGCTGATCCTGACCTTTGGCAGTGACTTCAACTTTGCCGCTGTTGCGCCCGCAACTGGAAACACACAATCCTTCCTCTTTTTGCCGGATGTGAACGTAGAATATAAGATTACTCCGGATGGTAAGTTCCGCACTTCCTTCTTCTACCGCAGTAGTTTTGATGCACTGTCCAGTTCCGGGCGGAGGGACAGGACGGGGGGGAATATTTCGTTTAGGACGGAGTTTGATCATATTTTTAATCGCCGTAAAAGGAAAGACTCTTTGTAAGGGAGAAGATAAAGGGAGAGGTGCGAAGTTAGGTGCGAGACCCGGAGTAAATAGATGCGAGGTTTAGATGTTGACCTGATAACTGGTACTGCCCCTCCTTAATGTTTTCAGCTCAAATATGGTAAATATATGAGCCGATTAGATACAATATTCGGCTCACGGGAAAATGGTCTTCCCTGTTCTGCGATGATACGATTTGAGTGGGTCCGCTTAAAGCAAGTTTTAAGAGACGTCAATAAA